>JAWODG010000004.1:0-5217 GCA_046483385.1 Candidatus Brocadiia bacterium
CCGGCGGCTCCCTCCGCGCGCAGAGATAGCCGCAGACCTTGCACCGCCACACCGGCTGCGAAAGCCCGCCGACGCTGTCCACGCTTTCCGTCTCCCGTTCCGCTTCCCGTTCCCCACGGGGCGGCCGCCGCGATGTCGGATCACTCGCGCCGGGCGATCACGTGATCCCGCTGTATACCCCGGAATGTCGCGAATGCGAGTACTGCCTGAACCCGAAAACCAACTTGTGCCAGGCGATCCGGGAATGCCCGGGGAAGCCGAGGTCATCCAGATAGTCAAGGTCAACGTCAGCGGGGATATAGGCGCGTTCAAGGGGGATGCGAGAGACCGTCTGAAACACCTCTCGGCGCTCTGAGAAGCGCTCTGCGGCGACACGTTCTTCGCCGAAACCCGGTGCCACGTGCCGTCCCGCTTCTGCTCCCAGGTGTAGAACGGCTTGCCGTTGAGCTTATGCACGGTCGTGTCCGTGACCTCCATCGAGCCCGGGTCTCCGGATAGAAAGAAATCGACGTCGTAAACGTCGCCTGACGTGTCCACCAGGTCCACGCATGCGAAGTGCCGCCGCGGGCCCAGGTTCGCCAGGTACTCGGTGTGGATGCGGACCAGCTTGAGCGCAAGCTCCTCGCCCTCATGCTGAAGCCTGAAGTAGCCTCCCCCTTCCCGAATCTGCTCCTCGATATGCTTCTCGATGCCGGCCGCGATGTCCTCGGTCACGACGTGAGGCACCGGCTCGGGCCCGCTCCGTTCGGCGCGCGCCGCCGTTCCGGCGAGGACCAGCGCAGCAGACGCCAGCACCGTTACGGCAACTGTTGTATGGAATCTTCCGCAGTACAGACTCATCTTAAATGCCCCCTGTGAAAGCCCGGTAGTCGGTCTGACCTCGAAAGGCGAGCGAAGCCCCTGTGGTTTTGCACACGTCGGCGCCGCATTGAACAGGTGTTTGAGCGCCGTTCCGCCTCAAACCCGGCTTCCGCCGTGGCTGCGACGCATGCCCCTTTCCCCACAATGAACGTCCGCCGGTCTCAGCGCGGATGTTCCACGTCTGATGGGTGTTCGACCCCCGTCGGGTGCTCGGTTCCCGTGGGATGCTCCACGTCGGTCGGATGCTCCACGTCGGTCGGATGCTCCGGCGACGTCGGATGCTCAACACCGGTGCGATGATGCTCCGCGTGCTCTCGGTGAGTGCAGCCCGCAAGCACCAGCGAAACTCCCCCGACCACCAGAACGGCCAGCAGCATTGCCCAGAGATGTTTGAGTAACTTCATTGCCCCCTCCTGCTGAGAAGAAACCTCATGTTTACTTCCAAGGTAGAACAGGCACGAACGGGCGTCAAGCGCTTCCACAAGGGCCGCCTGGCCCTCGCTCCTCACCACGCTGCCGCCAAACGCGTCAGTTTTCAGACGGGTGGAGTGACCCCTCCCGTGCGGACGCGACGAGCGTATCGAACTCCCGGCCCGACAGTATGGTCACCGCCGTCCCGTCCGCGGCCTCCAGCCGTGCTCCTCCATCTTCTGTCCTGACGGCACGTCCCAGCAAGTCGCCCTCCGGGCTTCGGGCCTCACAGAGCCTGTCGGAGACGCGCACGAAGCGCGCGCGGGCCACAACATCCCCCTCGCGGGTGACACTGACCCGGGCGGTCCGGCCGTCCTCGGCGGGTTCCATGGTGAACTGCAGTTCACCCGGCTCGGTTGACTGCGCGAAACCGTCGAAGTCCGCGCCGGTCCAGAACTCGAGGAGATTGAAGATAATCACATCACCGAGAGCACCGACCTCATACACCGGCAGAATCAGGAACACCCAGAACACCACCTGCCGCAGCAGACCCGGCTCGATCGACCCGTTGACCGTGTACACGAAGTGAGTGAGCGGAAACGAGCCGTAACAGCCCACCCCCAAAGAGAGCAACACCCCCACCAGCACCACGGAGACCACTCGTCGCACGCCGTACAACAGCCGCATCATGCTCCCTCGCTCTTCCACGGCAATCCTCCCCCAGAACCGTCGCTCATAACCTTCAGAACTGCTCCCGTGCCCGGCGGTAGGCGTCCTGGATATCGTCCAGCGCTTCCGTGATACCCGCCTTCATCTCATCCCAGGCGTTGCCGGACTTGCCTTTCGCATCCTCCAGGCGCTCCCGAACCTGTCTCAGTTTCTCCTTCAACTCGGCTCTCGTCTTCTTCCATTCAGCCTCGGCCTCAACACCCTTCTTCTTGGCCTCGGCCTCGAGGTCTATCAGCCTATTCCGCAACTCCTGCACCCGTTCTTCTGCCGACTTCATGTCCGATGGAGCCATTGCCCTACTCCCCCTAATGCATTGTGAAAATTGTTCGACTGGGTTCGTTTGGTGCCGCGACCGGAGGCTGGACGACACCCCCGCCCGAAAAGAGAAGCGGGCAAACCCGCTGCCTGCCGGCAAGCCGACAGGACGCAGGGCGCCGTCGCGCTCTATGAGCGCGCCAGTCGGCGCACTCCAGGGGACGCGCTCCGGACAACATAGATTTGCACAACATGCACAAACCGTGAATTCTGGAGTGCGGTGCCTTGGCGCCGCTCTGGAATCCGGCGGCTTGCCGCCGGCGGCACCAAAAGACGACATAGGCCCTGCCGATCAACCGGCAGGATGAAGAGAGGTGCCGCGCTCGACGAGCGTGCCACTCACCGGCCTCCAGCAATCGGTTCCTCGCTGTTGCACGCATTACTGCGACATCCGATGTTGAATCTCCACTAAATCAAAACCTGAAACGAGTCTTCCTTGAGCGCCGACCGCCTGCCACGGGCAATTGCCTGCCGGCATGGACCGTCAGACCGGCGGCCTGCGTCTCCCGCGCAACCCCAGAACCAGACTAATGAGGAACACCACCAGGAAGACGAAAAAGAGAACCTTGGCGATGGTAGTCGCCGCCCCCGCGATGCCCCCGAAGCCGAGGACGGCTGCAACAATCGCAACAATCAGGAAAATCAGCGCCCAGCGGAGCATACTCGTCACCCCCTTCGAGCCACGGCTGGCATGCCCGAACAGCCCCCTTGCGCTCGGGCCACATCTGCCACTGTACAGCCTGAGTAACCGAGCGTCAACAAATCCCGCACGCCCCGGGAGAAGCGGAGTCAACCAGTCGGACGGACGCCCTAACCCGCGCCGGCGCCGCCGGGAAAGTCGGCCGCGTGTCAAAACACACTCCCCTTACGGTCCGTGTTCGATGTCGCGACCTGACAGGAATATCTCGTCCACGAGCTGGACGACCAGGCAGCCCATTAGCGCCCGGCCGCAGCCTTCCTCGCCCCGGCGGTGGCGCTGCAGCAAGCGCACTACGCCCCCCGGGTCGAAGTGGCCCTTGCGGCGCAGGGCCCGCTCGGACAGCATCTCCGCGGCAAACTCCGGCAACTCGCCCCGTAGCCAGTCCCTGTAGGGAGCGCGAAGACCCTTTTTGGGTCGCCGAACGAGCGGGGCCGGCAGGACGCCGTCCAGCGCCTCCCGCAGCACATGCTTCTCGCGCCGTCCCCTCATCTTCAGCCCGGGCGGGATCTGTGCGCAGAACTCCACCAGTTTATGGTCCAGAAACGGCACCCGTGCCTCGACCGACCCGGCCATGGAACTGTGATCGAGCATCTGGAGCCCAAAACCCGGCAGCCGGACGGCCAGGTCGTAGTACTGAAGCTGGTTGAACGGGTGCCATACGTGGAACTGATCGGGTCGCACAACGCCGTCCTCCGACGGGCCGGCCCCCCGGATGAGAGCCTCCAGGTCCGGCGAAAAGGGAGGACTCGGCGCCTCCACCCGGCCCGTCCACGTCAGCGCACGGTAGCGCTCCAGGTTCATTTCGGCCGGTGCCGTGTGCAGGCGGCTGGCCCGCGGGAACAGCCGGGGCATCAGCGGCCCCAAAAGCGAGAGGCGGCGAAGCCACAGGGGCAAGCGCGCCAGGGGCCGCAGCACCTTATCCGACCAGAACCAGCCGTAACCCCCGAAAAGCTCGTCGGAGCCCTCCCCGACCAGCACGACCTTGTAGTCGCGGCGGGTCTCTCGCGCCAGAAGCTGCTGAACGATCTCGATTCCCGAGGTACTCACGTTCTCGGAATGCCAGACCACCCGGGGCAGCAGGGCGAAGTCCCCCGGGGTGCAATGCACGCGCCGGTTGGTCCGCACGCGGTCGTCGTCAGTGGCCAGGGTCACCTGCGAGCGGACCTCGTCGTAGCCGGACTCCTCGAAGGTGAGTGAGAACGTATCTATGGGCCGGCCCGTGATGTCCGCAGCCAAAGCGGTCACGGCGCTGGAGTCGAGCCCGGCGCTGAGCCAGGCGGCCACGGGCACGTCGCTGCGGAGGTGAATGCGCACCGACTCCCGGAACTTCTCCAGCAACGCCTCTGCCCATTCCCGCGCGTCGGGGCGCGCCGGATGTTTGCCACGGCGAGGAAACGATATCCGCCAGTACCGCCGCAGCGTGAACCCGCCGTCCTCCCACAGCAGGTAGTGCGCGGGCGGGAGGTGGCGGATGCCCCGGAAGACCGTCCGCGGACACAACACATAGCCGAAGCGGAAGAGGTCCTCGACCGCGATCGGGTCGAGTTCGGGCCGACGCCCGCCGAGTAGGATGCTTTTCATCTCCGATCCGAACCACAGCGCGCCGCCCTCCGCGGAGTAGTACAGCGGCTTGATGCCCAGCCGGTCCCGCCCCAGCATAAGTCGCCCCTGCCGCTCATCCCACAGCGCGAAGGCGAACATGCCGCGCAGCCGGCTGATGCACTGCGGGCCGTGTTCCTCGTAGAGATGCAGGATAACCTCGGCATCGGTACCGGTGGCGAAGCGGTGCCCGTCGGCCTGCAAGCCGGCACGCAGCTCGGGCGCGTTGTATATCTGCCCGTTGCAAACGAGAGTCAGGCTTCCGTCCTCGTTGTGCAGGGGCTGGTCGCCCCCCTCCGGGTCTATGACGCTCAGCCGGCAAACGCCCAGCGCTACCCCCGGCGCTTTGTGGTAGCCGCAATTGTCCGGCCCACGGTGCCGCAGCACACGGGTCATCCGTCGGAGCGTCTCACGCCCGACCGCCCGCTCAGGATCGGGCGTCACCATCCCGCAGATGCCGCACATATCGTCCTCCCACCCGGAACCTCTCGTGATGGCGAACGCAGCCCGCAAAAGTGCCTTGACCGTGGCGAGATTGTAGTGGGCACACCACACAGCGTCCAATCACCATGCCGCTGACGGAGCGGCGCTTTACGCGTGGG
>JAWODG010000069.1:0-99104 GCA_046483385.1 Candidatus Brocadiia bacterium
TACAAAAAATAATGTAAAATTATCTTTTTACTTCTCGTACAAATTGAAAAGATTTTCTTGTAAAATAAGTTCGCTTTGGGAGCCCCGCAACAACAAGGCGGCGGCAAGCCACCGCACTCCAGGGCCAGCCGGCAGGGGCACCTGGCAAGCAACCGGAGTCGGTCAGGCGCTTCTACAGACCTCAGTCTGCAGACCACAGTCTCAAGCAGCCTCCCCGAGCCATTTCTCCGGTTGCGGGAGCCGAGTAGTATCCCCTCGGTCCTGCAGATCACCGGGGAGGGCACATCCGTCACAGATATCCGCCGGCCGTTCCGTTGCACGGCAATATGCATATGGCCTTGTCTCGCTATGTATTATATCGCCTGTATACATCGGATCAGCGCTATAACGCCAGACCGGAAAGATGTGGGTAAAGACAAGGGCGTGGGCCCGGGTTGTTGGGGCGGGGTACGTAGATGGAGCCCCGGCAAAGGGGGGCACGCCTATCATCGGCGCCCGGGTCAACGGGCATAGAGGTCATAGCCGGGGCGGAAGACCCCATAGAAAGGGTACGCCTGAGAGAATCCGCCGGTCCTCAGGTAGGCCTTACGGACAGGCGGGCGATGCTGCCCCGCAGTCGGTGGGTCGACCGAGGATGGGGGTCTGAGGGGTGGACCCGTCAGTCGGACGGTTTGCCGCGGCGCTCGATGCTGGCGAAGTCGAGCTTACCGAGAAGCCCCTCGCCCCCGGCTTCTTCTTTCCTCTCTTCGTCGTCCGCCGCGGGTTCTTCTCCCTCCGGCGTGCTCTTCTTGAGCATCTGCTGCTTGGTCTTGGACAGGCGGTCGCTGAGGCTTGCCTTCTGCACGCGGCGGCTGTCCATGCCCACGGTGCTTCTGGGTGTGCGCACGGCGCTTCCCGGCTTCTTGTCCGGTACGGACGCCGCCGCGGCGGGTCGGGCTTCTTTGCGCGTTTCCTTCCTCTCGCGCTTTTCCCCGCCGGTGCGGCCCCGCGCCCTTTCGGGGCTCTCCTCCCTGAGCGACAGGGCAATGCGGGAGCGTTCTTCGTCCACGCGGACGACGCGCACGCGCACCCTGTCCCCGACGCAGACCACGTCGTAGGGGGTCTCGATATAGCGGTCGGCCAGCTCGCTTATGTGGATGAGGCCGTCTTCGCCGACGCCGATGTCCACGAAGACGCCGAAGTCCACGATATTGCGCACGGTGCCGTCGAGCCACTGGTCCGGTTCCAGGTCGGCCAGCGAGAGCCGCTTGTCACGCAGCACGGGGGCGGGTTCCTGCTGGCGCGGGTCCGGCCAGGGGCGCACCATCTCGTCGACGATGTCCTTCAGCAGCAGGTAGTGGACGTCGAACTCCTTCTCCAGGTCGGTAAGCTGCAGCTCGGAACGCTTCTGTTGGAGTTCGGCGCGGCCCTCCTCGTCGGCCAGCCTGTCGAGGGGTATTTCCAGTTCCTGGCAGATCCGCTCGGCGACGGGGTAGAACTTGGGGTGGACGCGGGTAACGTCCAGCGGGTTATCCGAGCCTTCCACGCGCATGAACCCGATGGCGCGTTCGTAACTGTCCTTATCTATTTTGGGGACGTGACGGACCTGTTCACGGCTGCTAAGCTTCCCGCGCTTGTCGCGGTGCGATACCAATTCGACGGCCTTCTCCGGGTCCAGGCCGGAGACGTAGCGTAGCAGGCTGTAGTGGGCTCTATTCGCGTCCACGCCGATGCTGCATACGCACTCTTCCAGCAGACGGTCCAGCAGCGTTTTGAGGGCACCGCCGTTGACGTCGTCCACGTAGGGGCTGGGGCAGAGCTGGCGGGCGTTGATCTTGACCAGTTCCGAGAGCGGGTCCAGCAGGCGGCGTCCTATGGCGACGGCGCAGCGCTCAGCGGGTTCCATCTCGCCCAGCTCGCCGGCGGCTGCCCGGCTGGTGCTGTATGCGTCGAGCCCGACTTCCTGAATCACGGTGTATTTCAACTCGGGGAAGCGGTCGGCGATCATCTCGCCGATCAGGTCTTCGGTTTCCTCCGTGCCCGTGCCGCCGCCTATGGCGGCCACCTTGAGGTCGTGTTCCTCAATCAGGCGGGAGATGGTCTCGACGGCCTCCTCGCGTTCATTCTGGGGCGGGTGGGGGTACGCGGTGGCCGTCTCCAGCACGTTCCCTTCCTCGTCCAGAGCGGCCAGGTTGCAGCCGGTGCGGTAGCCCGGATGCACCGCAAGGACCCTTTCCTTGATGGGGCGCACCATGAGCATGGACTTGACGTTGCGCCGGATGATCTCGAGGGCCAGGCTCTCGGCCTCCTTGGACAACTCCTTGTCCAGCTCCCGGGCCACGATGCTGGCCAGGATATTCTCCAGGCTGTAGCGTATAGCTGAGACGAGGAATTCGGCGCTGTTGAGTTTTTTCAGGTCCTCGCCCTGGTTGGTCAGCACGGTGTCGCCGAGCTCGGAGACGATCTGCTCGAACTGGGCGGCGCCACCCGCCAGGTAGAGGTCGGCGGCGGCCCGCTTCATCGCCTCCAGCGGCGGCTCCACGTTGTAGTCCAAAGCCTTCATCCGTTTGCCGCGCAGGATAACCAGCATGTGGTAAGGATGAAGCTTGGAGACGGGCTGGCGGTAGTCGAAGTACTGGCGGAACTCCCGGACCAGACGACCGGGCAGGGAGCGACGGGCCCGCCTGGCCACGATCTCGCCCTCCTCACGGAGCACCTCCCGCTGCCGATCGCGGTGGGTCTTTTCCTCGGCCACCCAGTCGGCGACTATGTAGAAGACACCCTCGAGGACGTCCTCGACGTCTTCCAGTTCGTGCTCGGGGTCAACGTAGGGTTCGGCGGCCGCGGCCATGTCCGCTATGAACTCTTCCTGGGACAGCACTTCGGTGGCCAGCGGGCCAAGCCCCTGGGAGAGGGCGAGGCGCGAGCGGGAGCGCTTACGAGGGCGGTAGGGAACGTAGTAGTCGATCAGTTCGCGGACGGTCGCGGCCTGCTCGATCTTCTGCTCCAACTCCTCGGTCAGGACATCGCGCTCGGCGAGCTTCTTGAGGATCTTGCGGCGGCGGCTCTCCAGTTTTTCCAGCCGCGCGCGCTCCTCGATAAGCTCGTAGAAGTTGTCCGCCTCGAGATTGGCGGCCAGCTCCTTGTGGTAGCGCATGATATAGGGAATGCTATAGCCTTCGTCGAGGAGCTCCAGAATCCGGCGAACCTGGTCGACAGTGAGATGAAACTTCGATGCGACGCTCTTGAGGGCCTTCTCAGGCATAATCAGCGGGTCCGCATTCCTTGAAATACAGGAGAGATGACGATGAGTCCTGCGGGGGGCAGAGCGCAATCAAGCAGAGCACGTAATTATAGGCCATCCGAAACGCCCTGTCAAAGGTAATTCCGCTCTCGAGGGCGCTTTCATGGGTTTCCGTCAGGGAAATGAAGAAGTCCGTCTTCGCCGCTCACCACCCCCCGCGGCACGCGGTCAGACTTGAGGCTTCCAGGGTACGATACTAAGAGTCTAAGCAGTTGGCCAGCGGCTGTCAAGCCCCTTTCCGGCCTCCCGGAAGAGGGCCCCAAGCAAGCATCGGCGACCACAGGTGGTCGAGTTGCGCATGGGTAGGACATCTGCGCGTGGAAGAAACGGGGAGGCGCCGGGCTCGGATTCCGTTGAAGCCGCCCGGGGCCGGCCTTATCCTCACCCCAGCCGCACAACCGCGCACGAGGCCACCAGCCACGGTATAGAGGAAGCCCTGCTGATGAGGATACTTTACATCGACATTGACTGTCTGCGGCCGGACCACCTGGGCTGCTACGGGTACGGGCGGGATACCTCGCCCAACATCGACCGCCTGGCAAGCGACGGGCTGGTGCTGACCAATTGCCATACCTCCGACGCCCCCTGCCTGCCCAGCCGGGCGGCTTTGTTCAGCGGCCGGTTCGGCATCAACAACGGCGTGACCTGCCACGACGGGCCGGCCTCCCAGCTTCGCTACGCCGGCAGCGGGCACAGTCACCATCCCGAGGGACGGATGCTGATGCGCGTGTTCCAGGACGAAGGGTGGAACACGGTCAGCTTCAGCGGCTTTGCCCAGCGCCACGTCGCGTGGTGGTACGTCGCCGGATTCACCGAGCACCACGGCAGTAAGCTGCCCGGTGGCAGCGAGCACGCCGGGGACGTCAACGCTCTGGTGCTCGACTGGCTGGAGCGCAACGGCCGGCAGGACGACTGGTTTCTGCACGCCCATTTCTGGGACGTCCACACGCCCTACGTGCCCCCGCAGGAGTTCATCGATGCCGTCGCGGACGGGCCGCCGCCGGCCTTCCCGGACGAGGAGACCGTGCGGCGGGACTACGAGACGATGTACGGCTCCCGCACGCCGCGCGACTGGTGGGGGCCCAGGTGGGAAAGCTGGAACGAGAAGGTGCCGGACGAGATGTCCGGGCGCGCCGACCTGATCGGTTGGTACGACGCCCTGGACGGCGCCGTCCGCTACGCCGACCACGCCGTGGGGCAGATTCTGGAGACGCTGGAGGAGATCGGCATCGCCGAAGAGACGGTGGTCATCCTGTCCAGCGACCACGGGGAGGCTATCGGGGAACTGGGGATGTACTTCGAGCATGGGAACGCCTCGGAGGGATGCACGCGCGTGCCGCTCATCATCAGGTGGCCCGGCCTGACCGATGGAGGACGCCGCGAGGACGGTCTCACCTACCAGCTCGACCTCTGCCCCACGCTGACGGAGATGCTGGACCTGCCCACGCCGGAACGCTGGGACGGGCAGAGCTTCGCGCAGGCCCTGCGGGGCCGGGAGCTCAACGGGCGGGACTACCTGGTCTGCGGCTGCGGCATCTACAGCTTCCAGCGAGCGGTGCGGACGCCCCGCTGGCGGCTCATTCGCACCATACACCCGGGCATCTACCCGTACGGTCCGCTTTACCTGTACGACATGGAGGCCGACCCGCACCAGACCACCAACCTCGCGGAGGATGAGCCGGAGGTCGTTGCCCGGCTGGACCACCTGCTCAGCGAGTGGTGGCACGAGCACTGCACGGGCTCGGACGCGTCCCTGGACCCCTTCCAGCTCCAGATGGCCGCCGGGCACAGCCCCGACCTTTACTGCGGCCTGGACGCTATGCTGGAGCGGCTGAAAGAGATGGGGCGGGAGGAGCAGTATAAGGACCTCGTTGAACGGCGGCTGGAACGCAAGCCCCTGCCGCGCCCCTGGGGCAACGTGCTGCTGTGAGAAGGTTACGCAATGGCTGACTTCGGCAATTCGCCTGGAGGAGGCTCGGATGAACGCTGTGCTGTGGTTGCTCCCGGTGGCGGCCTACCTGTACGGTTCGGTGCCTTACGGCTTCCTGGCCGCAAAGCTGTTGAAGGGGGTGGACATCCGCGAGACGGGCAGCGGCAACATCGGCGCCACGAACGCCGCTCGCGTTCTGGGCTTCAAGTTCTTCCCTCTCATATTTCTGCTGGACGTCTCGAAGGGCCTCTTGCCTGTGCTGGCGGCGGGATACCTCGTGCCGCCCGCGAGCTATGCCCCGGCGCCCCTCGTCATCATCACCGGTGTGGCCGCCATACTGGGTCACGTGTTCCCGGTGTATTTGGGTTTCAAAGGCGGCAAGGCCGTGGCCACCAGCACGGGGGTGTTCCTGGCTCTGGCCTGGATGCCGCTGGTTCTGGCGGCGGCCGTCTGGGCCGTGGTCTTCGCGCTCTGGCGCTACGTGTCTCTGGCGTCCATCTGCGCGGCCCTGGCGCTGCCCGTGGCCGTTGTGCTGACCTACCCCGACGCGCTGGGTTCCGGCATTCTCCTCACCGTTGTGGCGACGGCAGGCGGCCTCTTCGTCGTCTATCTACACCGGGGGAACATCCGCCGGCTCCTCCGAGGCGAGGAGCACAAGATAGGCCGCCGTCGCCCGGACGGCGGGGACGCTGCCGCCTGAGGCGGGCAAGCTTCCCGTGCTTCGTGGTCCACATCGTCTTGAAGGGCTCGGAGATCCAACATCTGCCGGCGGGTCACTCGACGGCCAGCACGATCTTGCCGAACTGCTCGCCGCCTTCCATCAACTCGGTGGCCTGTCGTACCTCGTCGAGCGGGAAGACTGTGTCCACGACGGGCTCCATGCCCGCGGTCTCGATGGCGGTCAGCATGTCGCGCAGTTCGGCATCGGTGCCCAGCGTGGAGCCGAGCGCGGATATCTGGTTCCAGTAGAGGGCCTGCAGGTTCGTCGTGGCCTCGGCGCCGGTGGTCACCCCGCAGATGACGATGCGCCCGCCCCGGCGGACCACCTCGAGGTCAACCAGCCAGGTGGCGGCGCCGACGGTGTCGAAGGCGATGTCCACGCCGCGTTCGCCGGCCAGTTCCAGCACGCGGGCCGGCAGATCCCCGATGGTGTGGTAGTTGATCGTCTCGTCGGCGCCCAGCGCGCGGGCCTGCTCCAGCTTCTCGTCGGACGAGGAGGTCACGATGGCGCGGGCTGAGGTGAGTTGCAGGAACTGCAGGGCGGCCAGCGCCACGCCGCCGCCGATGCCGTGGATCAGGACCGTCTCCCCGGGTTGTACCCGCGCCCGGGTGAACAGCATCCGCCAGGCGGTCAGGTACGCGACGCAGAGGGCGGAGGCCTCCTGGAAGTCCAGGTGTGCGGGCTTCGGGGCCACGCAACGGGCGGGCACGGTCAACTGCTCGGCAAAGGTGCCGGGGCGGTGCATACCCACGATCCCGAAGTTCTCGCACAGGCTGTGCTCTCCGTCCCGGCAGAACCGGCAGTGCCCGCAGGCGAGCCCCGGGTCAATGATGACCTCGTCCCCCACGGACACGCCTTCCACCCCCGGGCCGACGGCACTGATCACTCCGGCGGCGTCGCTGCCCAGAACATGGGGCCACTCGAGGTCCTGTCGGCCCCCCTGTCGCACCCAGATATCCAGGTGGTTCAGCGCGGCCGCCTTCACGTCCACCAGCACCTCGCCGTCGCCGGGCTCCGGCGTCGGGATGTCCTCCACGCGGATGACGTCGGGTTCCCCATGTTCACGGATCACGGCGGCTTTCATCGATTTCCCCCGAAAAGCAGTTTATAGTTGATAGGTGGTAGTTGGCAGTTTGAACATCAGTCGCCCGGCCGGCGATCGTGCGACGGGCACAGGGGCGCCACAGGCGACTAACAACCATCAACTCTTCGTCCCGCCGCCCGGTTTTCCGGGCACCCCCGGCAGTTTCGTCAGCGGCGTCAGTTCGGCGTTCGGCTTCAGACCCAGTTCCTCCAGCAGCCGGCTGGTGAGGCGGTCTCGCACCTGGTCGGCCGGGTTGTCGTCGTCCAGCGGTATACTGCCGCCGGCGATCATGCCATGGCCGCCGGCGAGGTGAGGCTCTCCGACCACATCGCGGAGCAGCTGGCCGGCGCGGGCGTCCTGATTGCGTGCGCGCAGGGAGAGCACCAGCTTGTCACCGTAGTCGCCCGTGCAGAGCGCCCACTGGATCCCCTGAACATCGACGAGCATGTCGGCCATCTCCGCCACCGTCTCGGAAGTGCTTACGTCGGGGATGTGGCAGATGAGGACTTCACCGGCCACGCGGGCCGCATTGATGGCGCGCTGGAGGTCGGCGAAGAAGGCCGGCGTCCGCTGCGGATGGTGGAGTCGTCCGAGCAGCGGTTGGTCGGAGACGGGGAAGGCTTCCAGGAACGCCGCGATGTCGGCGTCGGCGGCCTGCCGGCCGAGGTCCTGCGTTTCGCTGCTTATCCCGTAGCAGATGGCGGTCGCCAGCCGGGGGCTGAGTTCCGCCCCGGCGCTGAGCAGGTATTCGGTCGCTATCGTCGTGACGGCGCCGTAGTCCGGCCGTATGTCCACCAACTGTCCTCTCAACCCGTCATGGGGGGCGTGGTGGTCCAGGACCGCCACTACGTTGGCGTCTTCGGGTACGGAGTTGTTGCCGAAGCCGGGCTGGGTGTCCACCGCGATGCAGACGTCGTCGGGCCGGAACTTGATGTTGTCCACCGACCAGAGCGGTATCTCGAGCGCCTCCACCATGTAGCGGTTCTCGGCGCGGCCTATAAGACCTCCGTAGGCGATACGCGGCTTGCTCAGGCCCAACTGGTCCACCATGTGGGCCAGGCAGAGCGCCCCGGCCATCGAGTCCGGATCGGGGTTGTCGTGGGTGAAGATGAGCACACGGGGGCTGTTCCCTATGAGGCCTTTCAGTTGCTGCACCTTCTCGGTGCTGCTGGGAAGCTGTGGTCGCTGTCGGTTCAAGGCATGGGCCCTTTCATTCCTGGCACCGCCCGGCGGCGGCCTGTCCTGGCGCCGCCATCGCCTTGCCGGTCAGGCTTGCGGTGAACTTCTCCACCATGTGGTCCGGATGATAGCTCTTCTTGGCTTTGCGCAGGCCGGGGATACCGAGGTCCTGCTCACGGTTGACGAACTCGAACTCGCCCAGGCAGTTCTGGCAGAACCACTGGTTTACCACCTGGTAGAGCCCCGTGAATGCGCTCATGGCTTTCTCGAAGTGGACTACAGCCGTGCGCTGGTTCAGCCTCTCGCCGACGGTGTAAGCCTCCAGTTGGCCGTCTATGCGGACGGCCCCGCCCATAAGCTCGAATTCCTCGTAGTGTCGCAGAGTCTCCTGAATGGCGTTGTACTCCGCACAGAGGCCCTTCTTCCGCCCGCAGTCCCGCTCGTCGCACCATCGGTCCTGCAGGTGGGCCACTTCGTCCAGGATGTCCGGCGTTATCTCGCACCACTCGCAATCGTAGCTGGAGAGGCACTGGTTGACCAGATTCTGCTGTCGGTGGTAACGGTTGCCGGGCAGTTCCGCCAGCGCCTCGCGGCGATAGACGTAGTCCGCGTTGTCCCGGTCCTCCTGGACCTTGAAACCCTCGTCTCTCAACTCGTTGGCCGTTGCGGCCGGAATGCGCTTCAGGCCGGCGGCCCCTGCGTCGGCGAGATCGTCCAACAGATCAACCATGGACGCGTCCCCCCGCTGGGGACCCAGCACGGTGCGCTCGCCGTCGTCGTCGTGGAGAAAGACCAGGCAGCCCTGCAGTTCACCTACAAGTATGGGCCGATGGTCGCGCCATGCATAGAGGTTGGTGAACGTGTGTTCCGAGACCTCCGGCGGCCAGCTTCGCAGATACTCGTTGACCATGTCTCGGTGTTCCAGGGAAATCTCTTCCCAATCTGTCATGGGGACTCCATCAGTTCTCGGGCAAAAGTTCAGCCAGTTGCTCTCGCAGTTCGTCCGGTTGGTGCACGGGCCGGCGGCAGGCGCCTCCCGAGCAGAGGTAGGCGGCGGACCGGTCGGCGGATTCCTTGCCCTGCAGTAGCGGGAGCTCGGCGGCCACCTCCTCCGCCTGTCCCGCCCGCGCGCCGGCCAGCGTCACGTGCGGCAGGTAATACTGATCGGTCACGCGACGCAGTTCCCCGTCGCTCGACTCGATGAGCACCAGTTCTCGTGGTTCGGCAAGGAACCGCAGGGCAGCGGAAAGCAGGTGGCCCACGTTGCTCGGACTGCGCTCCATGAGTCCGGCGGTCTCCCGCAACATGCGCTCGGCCAGTTCACCGGTCCGTTCGGTGACGTCCAGCGCGTCCAGTCTCAGGAACACGTGGCAGGCTGCGGAAATCCCCGATGCCACGGGTTCGTCGCTCATCTCCGTGCCGCTGCCGATGAGGTCTTCGTGTGCGGGGCCGACTTCGCGGAGCAGGTCGTGTTCGTCGTCCCAGAAGTCGTTCACGATCCGGTCAACGAACTCGCAAGCGCGCCGCAGATGCGTCGTGTCGAACGTGCATTCGTAGAGGTCCAGCAGGCCGGCGGCCATGAGGGCATAGTCGGACAGGTAGCCGGGCACGTCTCCGGGGCCTTCGCGCCACACGTGAAGCAGGCGGCCGTCCGCGCGCAGCCTCTGGTTGATGAATTGCGCCGCCTCCCCGGCTGCGCTGAGGTAGCGTTCGTCCCCGGTGGCGCGGAAGAGACGGGTCAGGCCGCTCATTGCCAGGCCGTTCCAGTCGGCCAGTATCTTCCTGTCTTTCTCCGGGGCCGTGCGTTCGCGCCGCTTCTCCAGCAGGAGCCGCCGACCGTCGGCTATCATCCGGCGCGCCTCTTCTTCGTCCACGCCCTCAATCTGCCCCGGCGGGACGGCGCGGTACATCACGTTCAGCCCGTCCTCCCAGTTGCCGGCCTCGGTGGCGCCGAAGTGGCTGGCCACTACGCGGCCCTGCTCCGGCCCGAGGCAGTCCATCAGTTCCTGCCACGTCCATGCGTAGTAGCGGCCCTCCTCGCCTTCGCTGTCGGCGTCCTGCGCCGAGTAGAACCCGCCTTCGGGATGCTTCATCTCGTCCAGCAGATAGCGGGCGGCTCCGGCGGCCGTCTCGGCATAATCATCCCGGCCGAAAGCCCGGGCGGCGTCCGCGTAGAGGCCGATGAGCTGAGCGTTGTCGTAGAGCATCTTCTCGAAGTGCGGCACGCGCCACCACCGGTCCACGGTGTAGCGGTGGAAGCCCCCGCCTAACTGGTCGAACAGGCCGCCGTTCTGCATGTTGTCCAGCGTCATGGTCAGCATCAGCCGCGGGCGCTCGTCGCCGCCGGAGTGCCAGTAGCGCAGCAGCCAGTCCAGAAGTTGCGACTGGGGGAACTTCTGCGCCGTGCCGAGTCCCCCGGCCTTCAGGTCGAACCGTGAGACGACGCTCCGCAGGGCCTCCTCCATCAGCTCCCGGGAGAGGCCGCCTTCGGGCGCCGGGGGCACCACGGTTTCGTTGATGGCCTCCAGCATGTCGTCGGCGGTCGAGTCCACCTCGTTGCGCCGCCGGTCCCACGCATCTCGGACCGAGCGCAGCACGCGCGGAAAGCCCGGCCTGTCCCCGCGGTCTTCCGGGGGGAAATACGTTCCGCCGTAGAATGGCGCTAGCTCGGGCGTCAGGAAGACGGTCAGGGGCCACCCGCCCGAGCCCGTCATGAGCTGCACGGCTCGCATATAGACCCTGTCCAGATCGGGCCGCTCCTCCCGGTCCACCTTGATATTGACGAAGTTCTCGTTCATCAGGCGGGCGATACCCGGGTCTTCGAAACACTCCCGCTCCATCACGTGGCACCAGTGGCAGGCCGAGTAGCCGATGCTCAGCAGGATGGGGGTCTGTTCGCGTCGGGCCCTCTCCAGCGCCTGGGGGCACCAGGGGTACCAGTCGACGGGGTTGTAGGCGTGCTGCTGCAGGTAGGGGCTGGCGCAGTCTATCAGGCGGTTGGTTTCGCGCGAGTCGTCTGCACGTTGGTTTTCGCTCATGATGCTTGCTCGCTCCCGGCCCCGGCCCTCCGGAGTATCTGAAGGGCCTCCTCATCGGTCAGATCGTGCCATCGGCGGTAGAAAGAGGCGACGGCGAACGATCCCGGCCTCTGCGCCCTGAGGCAGTATAGCTGGTCAACTTCGGGCTCGATGCGCCGCACCGTGTGCATCGGGGCCACCGGCACTGCCACGCTCAGGCTTGCCGGGTGCTTGCGGCGCAGTTCGCCGACGGCGGCCTCCATGGTCACGCCGCTGGCCAGCCCGTCGTCCACCAGAACTACGTCGCGACCCTCGACCGGTTCGCGACTTCGTGCTTCTTCGAAGGCGCGGGCACGCTCCCGGAGCCCCTCCAGCACGCGGTCAATGATGGCCTCAATCCTTTCTTCCGTCAACCCCGCGCGTCGCACCAGAGGGTTGTTCAGAACGACGTCGCGTTCCAGCGTCACGGCCCCGAAGCCGGCCTCGGACGACATGGGAAGGGGCAGTTTGCGCACCAGCACGACGTTCATCGGCACGCCGAAGTGCTCCGCCACGGGCGCCCCCACGGCCACGCCGCCGCTGGGGACGGCGACAACCACGTCCACCTCGGCGCCGCTGTCTTCCATGAATTCGGCCAGGACCCGCCCGGCTTCGGCGCGGTCGTGGAACTCGGGTCGCGCATGGTCGACAAGCTCTCCCACGTGCTGCATTCTGTCGCCCCCCGGCCAGACGGGTCAGTCGAAGATAAAGGGCACCGGGTGGCCGCACTCGGGACACTTCGGTTCGCTTATGGCCACCTCCGGTCGGCCGAGCCCGCTGCGTCGCACCAGCAAATGCCCGCATTCCGGGCAGCGGGTGTTCTGACCTTCGGGGGTCAGAACGTTGCCCAGGTAGATGTAGTTCAGCCCGGCCTCCTGCCCCAGCTCCTGTGCGCGTTCCATCGTTTCGACGGGCGTCGCGGTCAGCTCCGTCTCCTGGTAGTCCGGATGGAAGCGGGAGATGTGCCACGGCATGTCCGCCGAGACATCCGCGATGAACTCCGCGATACCCTGAAGCTGCTCGTCGTCGTCATTCTGTCCCGGAACCACGAGCGTCGTCACCTCGACGTGAATGCCGGCCTCGTGCATGGTCCGGATGGCCTCCAGCACCGGCTCCAGGTGAGCCCGGCAGAAGTGTCGGTAGAACTCCTCGGTGAACGCCTTCAGGTCCACGTTGGCGGCGTCGATCAGGCCCGCCATGGCGTCGATGGCTTCCGGGGTCTGGTAGCCGTTCGTGACGAAGACGTTCTTCAGGCCCTGGTCCTGCGCCAGTTCGGCGCAGTCCAGCGCGTACTCCATGAAGATGGTCGGCTCGGTGTAGGTGTAGGCTATGCTGGCGGCGCCCTGCCGGACGGCCTTGCGCACGGTCTCCTCCGGCTCGACGTAGCCTATGGACTCGAAGCCCGGCGTGGCGTCCACCTGCGAGATGCGCCAGTTCTGGCAGAACGAGCAGCGGAAGTTACAGCCCGGGGTGGCGATGGAGTGAGACTGCGTACCGGGCTGCACGTGATAGAGCGGCTTCTTCTCGATGGGGTCCAGATGCTCGGCGATCAGCCGGCCGTAGGTGTGGGTGTAAAGCGTGCCGTCCCGGTTCTCCCGCACCCGGCAGAAACCCCGCTTTCCCTCCGCGATGTGGCAGCGGTGGCTGCAGAGGTGGCAGTCTACTGCGTTCTCGTCACCGGTCCGGTAGAACCTGGCCTCGACGCGCTCGGTCATCGGCCGGCCACCTCCCGGGCGGCCTCGAGGGCCGCTTCGTAGTCCGGATGATCGGTTATCTCCGGCACCAGTTCTTTGTAGGCGATATTGCTCTGTTCGTCCACCAGCCAGATGGAGCGAGCCAGCAGGCGCATGCCTTCGATGAGGATGCCGTAGCAGTCTCCGAACTCCGCATAGACGTGGTCGGAGAGCACGGGGATACGGTCCACCCCCTCCGCGCCGCAGAAGCGGCCGAGCGCGAAAGGCAGGTCCTGGCTGATAGTCAGGACGACCACGTTGTCCGGCAGGTCGCCCGCCTCCTCGTTGAACCGCTGCGTCTGCAGCGAGCAGACGCTGGTGTCAACGCTGGGCACGGCGCTGATGAGGATGACCTTGCCGGCGTAGTCGCTCAGGTGAACCTCGTTCCATTCGGCGTCGACGACGGTGAAGCCCGGCGCCTCGTCCCCGACTTGCGGTTGTGTGCCCGACAGTGTGACCGGGTTGCCCTCCAATGTAACCGTGCCTTGCTGCTTCTCAGCCATCGGTCCTGTGCTCCTGTCTGAACCCGTTAGCCCCGTTGGGGGTTTCGTGTGCGGATGTGTCGTCCCTTGCGGGACTCCATCCCCGCGTTTCGGTCCGCTTCCCAGGGCTGACGCCCCGGGCTAATATGTGGCGCCCGCTTCGCCGGCTTGCGGCGGCTCCCCGCCCGCTGCGTTCCGAGCATCAGTAGCCGTAGTCGGCCCGCACGCCGCTGCCGCGCGGCTTTGCCTCGAGGTCGATCAGCTCTTCCGCCTCCTCGGTCATGGAGCTGAACTTGTGCCACCACGGCCTGCTCACCTTCTCGGCCAGGCCTTTGATCTGCCGCATTCGGGGGAGAGCGATCCGGGCGAAGGACTGCGCCAGCGTGTCCAGGTCCTTCGTCTCCGGCAGGGTGAACGCCTCCTTGAAGTACGCCCTGCCGCACATGGGCCCCGCGAACAGGTCGCTGACCAGCGCGTACTGGGCGGCATACTGCTCGAAGTCGACCGCCGCGCTCAGCAGCAGCATCGGTCGGTCAACGATGGAGTACATGGTCACGGCGGCGCTGCGGATCTCGTCCGGGGAACTGATGCGCTCGATGGTGCCGTCCTTCTGCTCCATCCAGAGCACGGGCACCTGGGTTTTGTAGAAATGACCCCACGGGCCGAAATCCTCGGCCATGCGGACGACGCCCTCGGGCAGTCGCCGCGCCATCTCGACTTTCGTCTCGGCCGGGCGCTGCGCAATGAGCGTCTCGTTGAACAGCGGCTTGCCCAGCTCGCAGCAGGTCTCGAACACGCCCTGCAGCCATTCGAGGTTGCGGTTCCAGCTTTCCTCGTGGTCGGGGTCGAGCTTCACCAGGGTCTTGAACGCGTCCACCTCGTCGGCCACCTCCTCCGGCTCGACGGCAAGCCGGGCCAGTTGGCCGCGACCACCGTCGATCTCGACCGTGTTGGTGTCCTCCAGCCGGCCGATGAGCATGGTCTTCTCGCCCAGCAGTTCCCGGAAACCGGGGCTCAGGTAGGCCAGGTGGTTGAACAGGGCCGCCGAGGGGGTGCCCTCCAGCGCCTTTGCGAACCGGCGGCAGATGTCCCGCACGTCGTCGTCGGTCGCCTCGCGGTCCTCGCCGACGTGCTCCAGGTACGTGCCGAACAGCCGGAGGTAGGAGCTGTGCTGATCCGAGGCGAACACGTCCAGCGTTCCCCCCGGTGCGAACCGGGCCAGCACCCGGAAGACCTCTTCACCTACACCCGTCCCGTCCTCGAATTCAGCCCACTGGGCCATTGCTGCTCACCTCTTCCTCGGCAAATGGAAAAGCACTTCCGGACCGGGAGTCAGCTTCGCCCCCGAACGCCGGTCAGGTAATCTCGATTCTTCGGCCGCCCTCCCGCTGCCTCTTCGGCATGGTCACGGTCAGGATGCCGTCTTCGTAGCGGGCGCCGGTGGCGTCGGCGTCCACGTCCACCGGCAGATGGATGATGCGATGGAAGTCTCCGGTCGGCCGCTCGCGGTAGTACGGTTCGGCCTGTTGTCCGAGTTCCGACGGCGGACGAGAGCCCTCGATGACCAGATGCTGCTCCCGGAGTGTGACGGAGATGTCCTCCCCCTTCATGCCCGGGATTTCGGCCTCGACGAGTATCTCGTCGCCGCTGTCGTAGATGTCCACCGCGGGATGCCAGAGGCCCTCCCGGGTGGTGGGCAGGGCGGGTCCGCCCATCAGGCGGCGCCACACTTCCCCCATCCGTTGCTCCATGCTCGGTTCGTCCGGGCGTGAACTGTTGACGTCGATCCTGGCCATTGTTGCCCCCTTGCCAGTATGTAGGCCGCCGACCCGGGCGGGGCCGGCGGCCGCGGTCGTCAGTCTTCCTCGACGATTATCGCTTCGGTCGGGCACTCCTCGGCCGCCTGCAGTACGGCCTCTTCATACTCCTCGGGCACCTCGTCCACGATGACTTCCGCGAACTCGTCCCCCATCTCGAAGACCTCGGGGCAGGTGTCCACGCACAGTCCGCACGCAATGCAGTCCTCAGTAACCTCGGCCTTCATCGCAACTCCTCGCAAATCAAGCAGGAAAAGAAAGTGACCTCACGGTGAGGTTGCGCCTACATTCCCCAATACAAAGAGGGCACGCCCTTGTCAAGCGAACTCCCGGTGCCCGCTACCCGGTCTTCCGGGGCATTGTTCACCACGAAGGGCACGAAGAACTGGAACGGCAATCCGAGGCGCACCCACAAGACCGGAGATGCACGTGCGCCATCTGCCCTGGGTCCATCTTTCGGCTGCGTGCCCCCGCCTGAGGCGCGCAAGCTTCGTGCGTTGCGGTCTATCTTCGGCTGAGGGAACCCACAGCGCTAACTGACCGTTAGTGCCTTGTCGCCTTCCCAGACGCCATGGATGTTGCACAGGCCGAAAGCCCGCAGCTTCTGGTGGATGTGCTCGAGCTGCACGCAGAACTTCGCCACGGGGCAGGTCGTGACAGCCGTGAAATCCTGGCGACCCAGGTACGTCTCATCGGCGTAGAGTTCAATGAACTGGAAGTGATGGTCGTGCTCGTTCGGGTGGTCCTTGTACTTGCCCACCTCTACGACCACTTCAAAGCACTCGCCGGCCTCGACGCTGTCCGGGGCGCTGATGACCGGCAGATGCTTCTTCTGCAGGTCGGTCATGTCCGCGGTGTCCTCGACCCGGTTCACCCCACAAAACAGATCGTCCTCGCACTTCTCCGCTGCACACATGGTGCTGCCCCTCAAGGAAGGTGAAACGACTGCAGGCCGCTCCGGAGCCCCCGGCGGCCACTCAAGTCTCGATTATAGGCCCGTCTCCGACGGGCTGTCAATCACGGGACCGGTCCGCCAGGAACTCCACCACCGCGGCAGCGGCACCCTCCCGGTCGTGGTCGTGCAGGATGTGGTGATCGGACCGGCTGAAGACGGCCCGCTCCTTCACCGCCGCGGGCACTGTGGCAAGGTACTCCTCGGCCGCCTCGTGCGCGCAGACTCCGTCCCCCTCGGAATAGACGAGCAGCACGGGCATGGTCAGCCGCTCCCTGTCGACCTCCGCCAGGGCCCGGCGGCGTAGCTCAAACAAGACGTCCGCCGCGGACGTGGGGAAGGCCGTGTAGAGCAGCACTTCCTTCCGGCCTTCCCTGCGGTTGACGTGCAGCCCCATGCGCCCGCGCCAGGCCCACTTCAGCACCGGGGAGAGCACGGCGTTCCAGGTGCGGGCCGGCAGCACGTAGTACCACTTGTGCCGCACGCGGAAGAACGGCGCAATGAGCACGAGGACGTCCGGCGGCTGTTCGGCCGCCAGGATGGTGGCCATCGTGCCGCCCATGCTGAATCCGACCAGTGCAACGCGGTCGTAGCGTGACGTCAGTTCCTCGTAGTGCTCGCGGGCGGTGCGCAGCAGGTCGTCGGCCGTCACGCCCTCCAGGGCAGCCGGTTTCGTGCCGTGGCCCGCCTGCACGGGGGCGCAGACGTCCCAGCCGGCTTCGTCCAGCTTCTCCGGCAGGTCGCCGAAGTCGGCGGGCGTGGTCAGCCAGCCGTGCAGCAGCAGGCAGGCGCGCTCCCGGCCGCGATCGATGCGCACCGGCTCCGCTCCCTGCATGATGCCGGTCTCGGGATCGGTCGGCACGGATGTGCCGCCCCTTCGGCAGGCGGCGCAGCCGACCAGGTTCATACAAACCAGCCCCAGCGCCACTAACAACGCGCCTCCGATGAACCATGTCACCATTCTGCGCATCCTTCCCTTCCCGCTCATGGCCGCAGTGTAGCCGGCTGACGGGCCGGGCACAAGCCATCCGGCTGTTTCGCCTGTGATGGTCCTGCGGTCCGCGATTCGGTTGACAGACAGCCTGCCGGGGGGGCTACGATAGAATACGGGTATAAGGATGCCATCCTGTGCGATCTGCTCTTTTTGTTTTGCCGGGAGAGACGTCATGAGCATGCGCCGAGCGGGACGACTGCTGCGTCGGGTTGCCACGGCTTTTGCGATGATCGGCCTGCTGGTGACGATGAGCGGAGGGTTGTCTCCGGCACTTGCCGGTTCCGGGCGCTCGTCTGCGAGCGTAAAGTTACGGGGGGACCGGCATTGGTCCTTCAAGTCTGTGCCCGTCTACCGGCGGTTCGGCCGGTTGGTTGTACGGGTGCAGGGAGAACTCACGCGGGAGGGCCGTTGGTTGATCGGCACGCTTCAGCGCGACCCCATGGATGCCGACTCCCGCAAGAGCGTGGTTGCGATCTGCGATCGGTTCAAGCGCCTGGTGAGCCGGCGCGACGGAAGGAAGGGCGAGGAGCTGCGCGCTGAGGTGAAGCTGGGCGAAAAGGAGCGTCCGCTGCCCGTGGGCCGTTACCGGCTGAACCTATGGGTTTACGATGGGCCGGACGGGGACGGATACCGGCTGGTCGCCGATGAGCCGCTGTTTGTAATCTTCAACCCGTACAGAGAGGCCGGCGAAGATATTACCGCCTCGCACCTCCGGCTCTGGCTGGATGAGAAAAGCAAGATCGTGCAGCTAATAGACGGGGACGTGACCGCCAGGCTCCGCTCATTGGACATCCACAATCCGTACGTTTTCGCGCTGGCCATTCGGTTCGCCGACGGCGCCAAAACTACGGAGGAGGCGGCCCGGCGTCTGGTCAAGGCGGCCTGCTCCCAGATCGATGGTTACTGGCCTATGCTGGGCGACATCGCGGGCAGGGTTCCTCCGGATACACCGCCCGAGGATGCCGAATGGGTGGCGGGCCAGTTTTCCTCGGTTGCCGAACGCATCGAATCCGAGGATAAGCGGGGGCAATGTTTCGATTACACGATGGTTTACATGGCTCTGTTGCGCAGTATGGGTATCCCCGCCCGCCCTGTGACGGCTATCGGACCCGGTCCCATGCCGCATCCCTACGCGCCCGAGCGTCAAGTGGAGTGGCATTATCACGTGTGGACCGAAGTGCTGCTGGACGGCGAGTGGCTGGCCGTCGATGTGACTTACCTGGAGGAGCCGGTGCGCCGCCGGTTGCCGACCGGAGAACGCCCCCTTCTGCGGCAGGCGGATGAACCGTGGTTCGTCCGGACGGCCGGCTGCGCGAGGCAGGTCTGGACGGCCGACCGGAACAGCAAGCGCGCGCTCGACCTGCGCTACTCTCGCGCCAGCCGGCCCGCAGCGGACCGGCTGGGCCGCGAGGGCGCAAAGGTGCCCTACCTGTTCCTGCAGAGCGAGGAAGGCATCAGCGCCTTCTACACAATCCCCTGACCACCTTCCCCTGATTTGGTGACGCCGCAGCGCGATTGTGCGGTCCTCGCGCCTGTGGTGCTCACGTCTATGGGAGCACCTCGCGCACCAGATTCTCGCCCGCCTCGCGGGTGGGCATGTAGAAGGCGGCGGCGAAGGAGACGCCGCTTGTGCCTATGGCGCAGAAGTTGCCCTCGCCGGCTTTGAAGACGCTGTAAGGTTCCTCGGCCACGAGTTCATCGCCCCATTCGCGCCGCTGGTCGGCCAGGCGTTCTGCCGCGGCGGGCGGCGCCTGCTCGTCCGCGTGGCGCACCAGCAGCAGGCCGGCCGGTTTGTCGTCCTCCCGCAGGTTGTAGGGGCCGTAGGCGCCGACGGCTCCATCGGCTATGCCGAACGTGCCGTCTTCGATCCAGTTGTCGGCCAGCTTGATGTCGAACAGCGGCGCGGCGTCCCGCATGAAGACTACGTTCGCCTCGTCCAGGTTCTCCCGGGGAAGCTCCCGGCAGACCTCCGGCCGGGGGGCCGATTCGGCATCGAGCGCCTGCAGGGCGGTCGTCGCGAGCAGCTTCGTCTGCTCGGGAGGCGTCTCCTTCATGTCCAGGATGCCTATCATGAACCGGCCTCGGCGGGCCCAGAGCGAGCCGCGCAGCATGCTGCCCTCGTCGCCGACGTCCACCGCCTCCCCGCGCCGGTCCTTGGCGTAGGCGCCGAAGGCGTCGTCGGTCGTGTCGAACTCCCACAGGTCCACCTTGACCGTGTTCTCCCCGTCGGTGTAGTTGGCCGTGGTGACGCGGACGAAGTTGAAGGTGAGGTAGGGGTCGCCGCCGCCGTTGATGTAGTCCCACAGCTCGTCGGGCCCCTCGTAGGTTGTCTTCGGCCCGGAGAGCCGCAGGGCCCCTGCGGTCGCGGGCAGGGCCTGTTCCGTCGGCGGCGCGGCCGCCGCGCGTTCCTCCGGCGGCGTCAGCTCCCGGAAGCCGGCCGTCACGCGGATGGCCGCCGGGCCTTCCAGCGGGCAGACAGACTCGCAGAACCCGCACCCGACGCAGGCCTCCTCCCGCACGTACGGCAGCCGCAATTCGTTCCGCTTGTCATCCTCCGGTCCGGTGTGGATGCGCCGGAAGTGGATGGCCTTGCCGCCCACGGGGCAGACTTCCTCGCAGACCCCGCAGTTGTGGTCGTCGGCGATGAAACCCTCCTCGTCCCGGCGCCGGTAGCCGCGCCAGGGGATGCAGCGGGTTTGGTCCAGGTAGGCCAGCCCCATGGCGGTGCTATGCTTCTCCTTCAGGTTGAACCGGGGGATGGCGCCGGAAGGGCACGCCTTGCCGCAGGCGTCGCACTCGTAGACGCAGTAGCCCAGCCGGGGCACCAGCCGGGGCGTCCACAGCCCCTCCAGCCCCGCCTGCAGCCCTGCCGGCTGGATGACGTGCGTGGGGCAGGCGCGCATGCACTGCCCGCAGCGGAGGCACTTCTCCAGGAAGGTCTCGGTGTCGCGCCCGGCCAGCGGGGGGCGGATGAGCGGGTCGGTCTTGGCCAGTTCGGCGGACGGTTTCAGGGCCAGCAGGGGGTAGGCCGCTGCGCCAGCGGCCACGGCCGTCAGGGCGCCCCGCCGCGTCAGGTCTATCTCCTGCTTCTGTTCGGCGGGTGAGGACGAGAAGAAGCTGATCGCACTGGTCGGGCAGACGGCCTGGCAGTCGAGGCAGAGGATGCACTCGTCGTTGAGCGTGTTGTGGCCGTCCGGCGAAATGCAGGAGGTGGGGCAGGTCCTGACGCACTGTCCGCATTCGATGCAGGCGTCGCTGACGGCGCGCTTCGTCAGCGCCGCCTTGCCCGCGAGGGCGTACATGGCGCCCAGGGGGCAGATGTAGCGGCACCAGAACCTCCTGCGCACCAGCTCCAGCCCCAGCACGGCGCCGAAGACGAGGAACGTGAAGACGTGCAGCCAGAAGACGGGCTGCGTCTGCGCCATAAGGAGGTTGCGGGTGCCCCGCGCCGCGCCGCTCCAGCCGAACCCGCTGAAGAGGCTGTCCACCAGTTCCACGACGTAGGCGTGCACGACCAGCACGTAGCTGCGCACGGCCACCGACAGGGGGTCGAAAAGGCCGAAGAACGACAGGCTCAGGAACGCACCCATCAGGCAGGCGGCCATGAGATAGTACTTGAACCGACGGGCGCGCACGTGCTCGTAGTCGGCGCCTTCCGAGAGTTTGGGCGCGGTGGGTTTCCGCCGTCCGAGCACGCGGTCCGCGCCGTCGAGGGTGGCCCCGAGCGGGCAGAGCCAGCCGCAGAAGTAACGGCCGAGGAAGACGGCCGCCGCCAGCAGGACGAGGGCGGGCCAGAAGTAGGTGATGAGTTGCCAGGCGGAGATGGAGGCCCCGAGGCCGCTGAACGGGCTGAACCGCATCAGCCAGTCTCCGCGAACCTGATTGTCGATCAGGCCCGGCACCCACACGATGTACGCCAGAAACAGCAGGAAAGCCAGCGTCTGCACGATACGCCGTATGCGACGCGGCCAGAGGTCGCGCTTCTTCGCCACTTTCATCCCCCGAATGCAGGCAGAGCGGAACTGCGGACTGTCCATCGAATCTACACGAGCGGCGGGAATCCGTCAATCAGAGCAGCTCCAGCGCGGCGTCGGCGGCCCGTTCGGAAGCACCCGGGCGGGCGAAGCCGTTCAGTGCCCCCTCGATGGCCCGGCGGCAGGCGGCGTGATCTTCTTCGCTCTGCAGGAAGCGCAGGGCGTGGTGGGCGAGCCAGCCGGGCTCGTCCCGCGCCATGACCTTCTCCGGGCATACCTCCCGTCCGGCCAGGACGTTGGCCAGACCGGCGTAAGGCGAATCCGAAAGCCCCGAGGCGATGAAGTAGAGCAGGGGATTGGTGCGGTAGAAGATGACCATCGGTGTGCCCTGCGAGGCAATCTCGAGGGTGATGGTGCCCGACTTGGTCAGGCAGAGCCGGGCGGCGCGTGCCAGCTCCACCGGACGCACGTCCTGGAGGAGTTCTATGGGTGCTTCCGCTTCGCCGAGAAGCCGTTCCGCTTCCGGCCGGATGCCTGCCGGGCAGATGAGGGCGAAGGCGGCGTCCGGGCATTCACGGAGCACGCGCCGACAGCATTCGGCCAGCATCCGCGCGTGGGCGCGCACTTCCTGCAGGCGGCTGCCCGGGAAGACGCCCACCAGTTGCCGGCCGAACCGCTCGCGCAACCCGGCCACGACCTCCTCCGACGGCGGGTTCTCCGCCAGCTCGTCGAACAGCGGGTGGCCGACGTAGCGCGCGTCAACGCCGTAACGCTCGTACAGCGGCGGCTCGAAGGGGTATATCAGGCCGACCCGCGTAGTCCACTTGCGCAGCTTCTTGAGCCGATAACGCCCGTGCGCCCAGACCTGCGGGGGGATGTAGTAGAAAACGGGCACGCCGTGCCGGGAGGCGGCGCGGCAGGCGTAGAGGTTGAAACCGCCGAAATCCACGGGGACGAACAGGTCCACCTCGCCCCGCTCGAAGAGTTCTTCACAGCGTCTCAGCCGCTGCCGGAAGTCCCCAATGCGCAGGACGTTGTGCAGCCACATGGCGCTGTCGCGGCTCTCCTCCAGCGGTTCCAGCCCGGCGGCCTGCATCCTGCCCATGCCGAAACCGACGAAGCGCAGCTGCGGCTCCCGCTCCCGCATGGCCCGCATCAGGTGGGCAGCGTGCAGGTCGGCGGAGTCGTCCCCCACGCTCATCAGTATGCGCTTTTCGGCCATCGACCGCTCCCGTTGTGGCGTCCGCTTGCGCCGGAAACCGGATTATAGCACATCCCGGGCCGTATCGTCGGGCGAGTGAACGCGGCCAGTCCGTATTGCGCATCCAAGAGCCCACGATAGCCGGAGCCAAATGCGCACGCACGCCCTGCGGACGGCCTGTAGCGCCGGCATCTTTGCCGGCCACGCGGGGGCAACTCTGCCCCCGCGAACGCCCCCGGGCAGGTGCCGGCATACCGGCCGAACGCCTCGGAGCGAGAACATGATGACGCCGGGCGAGTGATTGAGGCTCAGGGCCGCCGCTGGTATAGTGAGTGCGGTGCCGGCGGACCTTTCGGAGTCGCCCATGCCGAGCGAATGGATCATAGTGGTCTTCATACCTGTCGTGCTCGCCGGCAGCGTCGCGGTGCTCTTCTGGCTTTTCAAGTCATCCGCCGATCCGGCGGACCGGCGACGTCGGGGCATGGCCGGGCTGGCGCAGCAGTTGGGGTGGCGTTACTTCGGTCGCGCGCCCGAGGAGGCCGTGGAGAACCTGCCCGCATGCAGCCTGCTCCAGCGGCACGGCGCCAAGGAGTTGCATAACCTGATGGCCGACCGGGGCTACAACCCCCAGGCCGTGCTGTTCGACTGCACCTCACACCAACCCCGGTCCACCCCGGACGCGGGCATGCCGACCAGCCTCCACGTCGTGGCGGCCTGTCGAATGAACGCGCAGGACATACCGTCGTTCCGCGTTTATCAGGAGGACGCGCTGGGCGGACCGGCCGGCGTCAAGGGCCTGTTCAGGCTGGAGAGCGAAGACGACCGGTCGCCGCGTCGCAAACTCCTGTTCGCGGGAGCGCCACCCGAGCGGGTGGCGCCGGTGGTGACGCCGCCGGTGCGGACGGCTCTGTGGAGCTGGGAGCGTCGCGGCCCCCGTCCCGTGGTCGAGGTCACCGAGCGATGGCTGGTGGCGCACGTGGAGGCCGACCCTTCCGGCCGTCGGGCGCAGGAGACGGGGGCGGCGCTGATCGACTACGCCGAGCGCATCGTGGAGGCCCTGGAGGTCCGAGCGGAAAGGACCGAATGACCGGCGACCAAGAGCTGATGCAGCGGGCCGGCGATGGCGACATGGACGCCTTCGAGGAACTGGTCCGGCGGCACCAGCAGAGCGCCGTGAGCATCGCCTACCACTTTCTGGGGGACGCCACGCAGGCCGAGGACGTCGCCCAGGAGGCGTTTCTGAAGATCCTGGACGCCGCCGACCGTTATGAGCCCACCGCCGCCTTCCGGACCTACCTGCACAACGTCATCTGGCACCTCTGCGTGGACATCTACCGCAAGAAGGCGCCCCGCACCCTCGACGGCCTGCCGGCCCGGGAGGACGACCGGCGCGGCCCGGAACAGGTGGCGCTGGCCGACGAACGAAGCGCCGCCGTGGAGGAGGCCGTCAGGCAGCTGCCCTCGCGCCAGCGCATGGCCGTGCTGCTGCAGCACTTCGAGGGGATGAGTTACGAGGAAATCGCGGAGGCGCTCGATTGCTCGGCGAGCGCCGTCGACTCGCTGCTGGTGCGCGCCCGCCGCAACCTTCGCGATCGCCTGAAGGGTCTGCTGTGAGGCATGGAAGAGATGCGCTCTGAAAAACCACCGCAGGATTCCCGGCGGCTGTCCGTTTATTGGCATGGAGGAGGACAATGAACTGCGAAAACGTCAAGGAAAGACTCGGCACCTTGCTGGACGGGGAACTGGACGCGGCGGAGGAGGCCGCGGTCCGGGCGCACGTGGAGGCCTGCCCCCGCTGCGCGGCCGAGCTGGATGAACTGGAGAGCCTCAATCAGCTCCTCGGTGCGCTGCCGGCTCACGAAGGGAATGCGGACTTTGCGGTCCGCGTGCGGCGTCGGGCCGAGAAGGAGGCGAAGATCGTCCATGTCGGGCGCCTCCTGTCCGGCGGCGTGCTGACGCGGGCGGCCGCAGTGCTGCTTTTTGCGGCCGGTGTCTGGTTCGGCCTTATGGCCGGCAGCGACGTGGCGCGTGCCGACCGGGCAATGACCGAATCGGGTCCGGAGGATCTGACGACCGATGTGCTGGCGGCCACCCCGGATGGCAGTCTGGAGCAGGTCTATCTCTCCTTCGTAAGCGGGGGGGAATGGGAGGAGGGCGGCGATGTACAATAAGACTCTCTCCCTCATCCTCATCTTCTCGCTGGCGTTCAACATCGCGTTCGTCGGCATTTGGGCCTACAACCGCTTCGGGGAGGAGCAACCCGCCCCGGCGCCTGTGCCCCGACAGACCTGGGAGCAGATAGGGCTGGACAGGGAACAGCAGCGTCGCATGGAGCAGTCGTGGCGGGGGCTCCAGCGGGAGCTGGTGCCTTTGCAGGCCCGGCTGGCCCGCGAGCGCGACCGTCTGCTGGAGCTTATGGCGGAACCCGACCCCGACGAAGAGGCCATCCGCGCAACGCAGCGGCGCATGGCGGCCGTTCAGGAGGAGATGCGCCGGTGCGTGATGATCCACATGCGCGAGACGCGGGAGCGGCTCACCCCCGAGCAGCGTCGGCGGATGTTCCACATGATGCGCACGTGGGGCCGTCGGCGAGGGCACGCGCCTGCCGGCCGACGGCGACAGGGGATGGGGCGACCTTCCGGGCCGGGGGGCCAGCCGGAGGAGTTCCGACAGATGCACGACCACATGGAGGGGGCAAGACGATGAAGACAACAGGAAAAGTGGCGTTGGTGGCGGTAACCTGCGGTGCGTTGATTGCCGGGCTGGCCATGGCCCGGCCCGCACGCCGGCAGACGAACGAGCGGGAAGCGGCGCCCTACATGCTGGGCACCGGTGGATTGGAGATGCTGTTCGCCGCCGAGGCGGAGAACGTCGAGGTCAGGCGGCTGGACGAGGGCGTCGAGCTGGTTTTGACCGCCGGGCCGGACGCGGTCGAACGACTCCAGGAGCGGGTCGAAAGCCGGGTGCAGCGGCTGAGCCAGTTGGCCCTGCGCATGGAGATGCGAGGTGGGGCGCCGCCGAATGCCCCTCTGCTGCTGTCCCTCGTCGCCGAAGGCGACCTGGATATCGATAGGGAGGAGACGGCCAACGGGGTTAATATCGCACTCACGTCGGATGAGCCGGACGTTGTGCGCTCGTTGCAGGAGAACATGCCGAAGTGGGCGCTCGGCTCGCGCGAGCGGGCCACCCGGGCCCGAGCGACGGTCCGCCGGATGGCCGAGGAGGAACCGGCCATGCGCCTGCTGGCGTCCGAGAAGGTGAACATCCAGACCGCGGAGCTGGAGACCGGCATCGTCCTCACCGTCACCTCGCCCGACCCGCAGGTGGCGGCGGAGATAAAAAGGGAGCTGCCGGGCGGACTGAACGCCCTGCGCAGTTTTGCCCGCCGGGTGACCGAGAGACGGCAGCAGGGGCAGCAAGGAGAGCAACGGCCTCCCCGCGCCGTTCAAAGGCGGGGCGGGCGTTTCACAATACCCACGCCGCCGGAGGATTGAGCGGTGGTAGTAACTGGCTTTATGCAGAGAGGAGAAGGACCAATGAGAAAAGGGATAAGCAGAACTCTGTTGGTGCTGGCCGTAGGCGTTGCCCTGAGCGCGGGGGTGGCCTTTGCCGCGCCGGACGCACCTGCCGGGCCGGAGGGCGCGCCGAGGGCCGCCCGTCCGGCGAGGCCGCCGGCATTTGGGCTCGGGCGGCTGTTCGCGCACGAGGCCACGGACGTTGACGTAAAGCCGACGGACGACGGTGCGCGGGTCGCCATCACCTCCGATAATCCCGAGGTCGTGGAGAGACTCCACGCGCAGGGCCTGCGGCGCTTCATGCGTCTGCAGCGGGGGAGGCGTGAAGCGGGCGGCCGACAGCGGCCGGCGCAGGCCCCTCTCATGGGGCTGATGGCCCGGGGTGACGTCGAAGTGAGACCGCGGAAGACGGACGAAGGCATCGTGCTGGACTTCACCTCCTCCAGACCGGGCGTACGCAAGGCGTTGCAGGAGCGCCTCCCGCGCATGGCGGAGGAGGCACGCGAGCGCGCCCGCTTCCGGGAAGACCGGCGGGAGCGCGAGTATGCCCCCGAGGCCCGTCGCCCCCGTCGTGGGCCTGAAGCCGCGGTCCGCAGGCGGCGTCCGCGTGAGCCCGGCAGGCAACTCCGTCGTGGCGAGGGGGCACGGCGAGCTGTGCCACAGCGAAGGGCGGGGCGGCCCGGCCGCGACCACATGCTGCGACGCCGCGGCCGGCGACAGGATGTCCGGCGTCCGGACCCATTGGCGTCCCGGCGTGGACTGAGGAGGCCGGACCGCGGAGCGCTGCAACAGCGGCGACGGACCCCCCGCCGGCAAGAATGGGCGCGCGGGCGTGCGCCGCAACGGCCCTACGGTGGGCGGCGCATGATGCGACGCCGCATGCAGCGGCGGCATCCCGGCTTCACCCCGGCCCCGCAGTGGCGTCGTCCGGGCGCAGCCGGGCAGTGGCAGCAAGAGGCCAGACGCGGCGGTTGGCGGCGCCATCGGCCGGGGCCGCCCGCTCCGGCATGGGGCAACAGGCGGGCTCTGCTGCACCGTCGGCGAATGGGGCCCCACGGGCGTCGTCCGTGGACTGATGGCCCGAGGTAATCTCACTCCGGTGACAGCACGGTAGTTTGGCGAACGGGAAGGCGTCCTGCGGGCGCCTTCCCATTTTGTCGGTGGCAGCCGGAAGGAGGCCGGGCGGTAACGCTGCTTTTGCCGCCGGGCGCAGATCTTCGCCTCCTTTCCGTTCACCTTGCGCTTGCGGCCAGCCGTGCTACCATTCGCCCTTCACGTTACTGAATGGAGGTGTGGCATGACGCCCGGCAGAGAAACGGACAGCCGCCCTAATGTCATCTTCTTCACCATGGACACGCAGGGCGTGGACAACATGTCCTGCTACGGATATCACCGACCCACTACGCCGAACCTCGAGCGCTTCTCGCAGGAGGCGACGCTGTTCGAGCAGCACTTCGTTACGGCACCGTGGACGCTGCCCGTTCACGCGTCGCTGTTCACCGGCCGCTACGAGTCCGGCCACGGCGCCGGCGCCCAGCACGAGGGGCTGGAGCCCGGGCTGCCGAGCCTCCCCGAGGTGCTGACGCGCAACGGCTACCGCTCGGTCGCCTTCCACAATAATCGGTGGTGTCTGGACGACGACGAGTGGAACCCCGGGCCGGGGTTCGAGGAGTACCGCCAGTACGGTCCCGACGACGAGGTGGATCCCGAGTTCGTCCACGACGAGTCGCTGGGCGAGGACACAAACTCCCTGCGCCTCATCGGCGTGGCCAAACGCTGGCTGGAGGAGAACGCCGTCGGTGCGAAGCGGCCCTTCTTTATGTTCCTGAACAACACCCAGCCCCACGCGATCTACCACCCGCCCGAGCCGTTCCGCAGCCGGTTCCTCCCGGAGGGCGTCGGCTACGAGGAGGCGCTGGAGGCGCGCGGCGGACAGGTGGAGTCCACTATCGGCATGCGCTGCCCCACGCTGAAGGAGTGGCACTGGCAGCAGTGCCTGCGCGACGGCGAGACGGCGTGCCTGGACCACAGGCTCGGCCTGTTCTTCGACGTGCTGCGTGAGATGGGCCTGCTGGACAATACGCTCGTCATCATAGCGGGTGACCACGGCGACAGTCTCGGCGAGCGTACCCACTACAGCTACCACTCCCAGAACGGCGTCTGGGACAGCGTAACGCACACGCCGCTCATCGTGCGGCTGCCGGAGGTGTTTCCCGGGGGCGAGCGGGTGGAGGAACTGGTGCAGATCACCGACGTCTTCCCCATGATTCTCGACGTGCTGGATATGGATGAGCCGGAGGCCCGCGAAAGCATACAGGGCGTCAGCTTGCTGAAGGCGCTTGAGGGGCCTGTGCGCGAATTCGCCGTCATCGAGGCGCAGACGCCCATCCACGTGCTGCGGCGAGCCTGGACCTGGGACCCGGAGTGCGATCCGCGGTTCGCCTTCGCCGCGCAGAAGGCGGCGCGCACCAAACGGCACAAGTACATCTGGCACGCCTACGGCGACGACAGGCTCTACGACGTGGAGAACGATCCCGACGAGCGGTGGAACATCATCGACCGGGAACCGGAGGTGGCGCGGGAACTGCAGCGTAAGCTGGAGGAGTTCCTGATGTCCATCGAGCAGCGTTACTACCAGGATATGTTCCGCAAGGGCCGTGACCACGATCCGTACGTGGTCCGACGACTGGCGGCGTGGGGCCTCTTCCGTCCCGGCGTGGTGCCGCCGTGGGACCCGGAGAACCCGCCGACCTTCTGACCGACAGAACGGAGTTGATAGTTCCTTTCCTCGCGTCGGGCGAGCGACCGGCAACGGAGCGACGAACAGCAGGACGGTGGAGAGCCGGCGGCATCGCCTCCACTGACAACTATTAACCAGCAACTAACAACTGAAAGTCGTCCTCGGAGACGAACTCCATGCCGCAAGTGCACAACATCGACATGACGGGCAAATGGCGGGCTTCGTGGTGCTGGAGCGATGAGCGCGGCGGGCCGGACCTGACCGTCCGGCGTTTCCGCAGGACCTTCGTGCTGGACTCAGCGCCGGAGGAGTTCATCATCCACGTCAGCGCCGACAGCCGCTACCGGCTGTTCGTCAACGGTCTGCGCGCCGGACGAGGTCCCCTGAAAGGCGAACTGGAACACTACCACTACGAGAGCTACGACATCGCGCCGATGCTGCGTGAGGGTGAGAACCTGCTGGCCGCCGAGGTCTTCTGGTTCGGGCTGGACGCGCCCAACAGCGAAATCCACAGCGGTTTCGCCGGGTTCCTGCTGCAGGGACCGGAGGGCGCCGAGGTGGACACGCCGGGCAACTGGAAGGTGCAGGTGGACCGGGCAGTTACCGCGGACACCACCAGCTACATCGCCAACGCGCAGAACTTCCTCAACCACACCGAGCGAGTGGACGGCCGGGAGTTTCCGCGCGGCTGGCAGGAGCCCGACTTCGACGATGGGAACCGGGAGGCGGCCGTCTACGTCTGCGACGCCGACGTTCCCCGTAACTGGGGCGAGACCCACCCCATCTGGGAGCTGAAGCCGCGTCCGCTGCCACAGCTCACCGAGGAGCGCCGCTGGTTCCGCCGAACCATCGTGGACATGGAACCGGCCGAGCACCTGTTCGGCGAACCGGCCCGGGGATGGAAGCTGGAAGGCGGCGAGGGCGGGGAGATCGTGCTGGACGCCGGCGTGCTGACCACAGGCTACCCGGAGCTTATTTTCCAGGGCGGCGCCGGCCGCACCGTCGAGATAATCTACGGCGAGTGTATCGGCCGGTGGGACGACCCGCTGAGCCCCGGAGGCCGGCGGCACAAGGCCGTGCGGGACGACCTCGACTACGGCGACGTGGACGGCTACCGCGACACCGTCATCCTGCCCGGCGGGGAGTTCCGCTACGAGCCGTTCCACTGGCGCACGTTCTGGTTCGTGCGGGTTAAGGTCTTGCCAGGCGAGGAGCCGTTCGAGCTGAAAGACTTCACATACCGCTTCACCGCCTATCCCCAGGAGCTGAAGGCCCGCTACGACTCCTCCGCCCCGGACGCCGGGCGGATGATGGAGCTGAGCTGGCGCACGCTCCAGCTCTGCAGCCACGAGACCTACGAGGATTGCCCCTACTACGAGCAGCACAACTACCTGTTCGACAGCCACAACGAGGCGCTGTGCAGCTACGCGCTGGCCGGTGAGACGGAACTACCCAAACATACCATCCGCCAGTTCCGCGACTCGATGCGCCCCGATGGGCTGGTGCACGGTCGCGTGCCGAGCCGGCGGCGCCTCCGGCTGACATACTACGCGCTCGCCCACGTGCAGATGCTGCGCAACCACTGGCTGTGGGTGGGCGAAAAGGACCTTGAGTTCATCCGCGAAAGCCTGTTCTCGGTTGAGGCCACGCTGTGGTGGTTCCGCGAGCACCTGCGGGACGACGACCTAATGGACCGGCTTCCCTACTGGAGCCCGCCGCAGAGCGGGCTGACGTGGCTGACATGCGAGTACGCCTACGCCCTGCAGAGCGCCATCGAACTCTACACCGAGGTGGGCCGACCGGAGGATGCCGACAGGTGGCGTCCCTGGTTGGAGCGCGTGCGCGGGGCGGTGCGGGAGCAGTGCTGGGACGAGGAGGTCGGCCTTTTCCTGCCCCATCCGGAGGGCGACGCCGACCACATTGACCAGCTCAGTCAGGCCTACGCCATCATGGCCGGCGTGGCGAACCCCGAGCAGCGCGAGCGCATTCTGGAGAACTTCCTGACCTACGATTACCATCGGCATACCGGCGGGCCGCGGCGCTACTTCGTCGCCCGGGTCATGGAGGAGCACGGGCTGTACGACCGGTTCGAGGACGCCGTGCTGCCTTACTACCGGGCGCAGGTGGACAACCACCTCACGACGTGGGTGGAAGGGCACGACCCGGGCCGCAGCGACTGTCACGCGTGGAACTCGTGGGTGGCGGTGGATTTCCTCACGGCGGTGCTCGGCATCAAGCCGCTGAAGCCGGGTTTCGAGGAGATTCTCATACGCCCGCAGGTGATCTACGAGCACGCACAGGGCCGCATGCCGACCGTGCAAGGCCCGCTCTCGGTGAGCTGGCGACGGGCCGGCGAACAGATCCGGCTTGAGGCGGAGGCGCCGAAGGGGATTCCCACCACGGTGGAATTGCCGGGCGCGGAACCGAAGCGATTCCCGGACGGAGGTCGAGTCTCCGCCAAAGGCACAATCAACTGAAGGGCGAAAATGGCCATTAAGACGGACGCATTCACCAAGCCGACCGAACCGGAGGAATTTGTGCTCCTGCGCGCCGAGGGGCCGGAGCCGGGGAAGGCGCTTGGCGTCCCCGCGGGGCAGTATCCGGAGGCGTTCTACCGGATAACGCTGCGGTTCCAGAACGCCGAAGACGTCTATCGAGACGAGCCGGAGCTGGTGCGCGAGTCCTCGCATCTTTTCTGGGAGGAGGGAACGCCGGCGGGGATACTGCTGTCCGGCGTGCAGGACGACGGCGCCATCTGGACGCTGTCGCTGACGCGCTGGGGTGTGCTGCGGTGGGAGTTCCGCGAGACGCCGGACTCTGAGCCCGCGCTCGCGGTCGAGTCCCGTGCCCCCGTTACGATGCTGGCGGACCCCGCCGCCGAGTTTCAGGCGGGCGTGACCATCGGCACCGGCCGGACGACGCGTGTGTCGCTGTTGGCCGGCCCCGCCGACCGACAGCCCGCGGTGGTCGGCCGTGCCGATGACGAGGAATTGGGCAGTCTGGAACCCGTCTGCGACCGGCTGCGGGTGGGTGCCGGCCCGGGTGGGGAGCGGGCAGTCGGGGCCGAGATTGCGCAAGTCCTGGTCGCCAACACGCAGGCGTTCGCCGTCTTCGGGCCCGGCCTTGAGAATGCACCTATCGACTCTTCCTTCCCCGGCGGCAGCGGGCTTGCGACCGGCCGGCCGGACGCGGAGACGCTGTGCGTTCGGCCGGGGGCTGAGTTCGGCTCGGCCACGGGCAACTACTGGCACTTCTTCCGTGTCACCGACCCCGCAGTGCGCCGGGTATTCACTGAGAACCTTGGCTCGATGGGCGTGCGCTTCTTCGTCAGCCTCGACAGGCGGCAGTGGGACGGCGCCCGGCAACGGGTCGTCGGGCTCGGCGCCTCCGGACGGCCACAGCTTGAGGTCGCCCTGCCGGAACGGGACGGCCCGGTCTGGGTGGCCAACGCCCCCGTCTTCGGCGAGCAGGAACGCGACCTCAGCCTGCGGCGGGCCGAGGAACTGGGCGCCACGGTGAGCGTTGCTGGCGAGAGCGCCGCCGGGCTCCCCCTGCACGTGGTCGCCCTGACCGACGTCGATGTGCCTCTGGAGGACAAGGTGGGCGTTGTCATGCTCTGCGGGCAGCACTCGCCGCTGGAGCAGATGGGCGGCTGGCTGGGGCTGCCACTGATCGAGGAGCTGTGCCGCCTTGACCGGCAGGAGGGAACGAAGGGACTGCTGCGGAGGCTGGCCTTCTATTGGGTGCCTATCCTCAACGTTGACTGCGCGCACTTCGGCACGCCGGGCAACACGCTCTACGGCACCAACCCCAACCGAAAGTGGATGGACGATCAGGGCCCCGAGCAGCGGGCCGTCGAGCAGTTCTTCCTTCAGCAACGGGACGCCGGTCTGCGCGCGGGCCTGATGATGGACATCCACGGCGGCGGCGGATGGCGCAACCACAATATCCTGTCCGACTACCAGACCGACCGGGAGAACGTGCCCGACGACAGCGGGCTGGAAGGCGCCGACCGGCTGAAACCGGAGTGGTTCGCGCTGCTCGACGAGGTGGCCGGACTGCGGGAGGTCTGGCGCAACGGTCACATCAGCGGGCCGGTGAGAGCGCCCGACTGGTTCCAGCGCACCTTGGGCTGCCCGGCGATGACGCTGGAGTGCAGCGTGGTTTCGTACCTGGACCCGACCACCCGCCGCACGCGCACCTTCACGCTGGAGTCATACCTGGAACTGGGCCGCAACCTGGCCCGGGCCTTCGCCCGCGGGGAAGGGCTCTTGCGTCAGGGCGCTCGCCGGGCGGACTGACCCGGCGGAGACCACAGGCGCGAAAGCTGCAAGGCAGATGTCGCTGGTGGGCACCTGATGCAGGCCGACCGTTGCCGTCCGGTTCGTTTCTCGCTACACTTCCCGGTTCGTTGTGTCTGTCCCCCCGATGCAGGAGGAACGGCCCGATGGGGTTGGATGACCCGTCTCGGCTTGAAGTGTTCGTCCACGTGTTGGCCCAGCACTACCTGATGTCCCCCCTCTACCGCCGATACGTCAGGAGCCTGCCCCTGCGCGGTGACGAGCGGGTGCTGGACTTTGGCGCCGGCTCGGGTGCGCTGACCGGCCATCTGGCCCGGAGCCTCGACAGGGGCGGCCACGTCGTCTGGCTGGATGTGGCTGAACCGTGGCGCGACGCGGCCCGCCGCAAGCTCAAGCGGTTCAACAACGTCGAATACGTTCTGGGCGATGTCCGCGAGGCCGACCTGCCGGACGCCTCCTGCGATGCCGCCGTCGTGCACTACGTCCTGCACGACCTTGCGGCCGAGGACCGGCAACCGATAGTCACCGCCCTGGCGGCGAAGCTGAAGCCCGAGGGTCGCCTGTTCATCCAGGAGCCGACCAAGGACTCACACGGCATGCCGGCTTCGGAGATACGGCGGCTTATGGTGGCGGCGGGCCTCCGCGAGCGCTCCCTGACCGAAAGCAAGCCCTTCCTGCTCACCCCCTGCTGCGACGCCGTCTTCGCCAAACCCTTACGCGAGTGAGTCCCCCGCCGGAAGACGGCATGTTCGTCCGGGGAGGCTTCATCCTATCTCACAAACAGGGAGCCGGGAAATGCCCTCGCAAGGCAGTTCATTGATTCGGGCATCGACCGTGTCGAAGGCGAGGCGCCGCTGATGGAACGCGTCAATGCATGACACATCAGTGCATCTCCCGACGGTATCGACGAAGCTCTCGAGCGTCCAGCACGCGAATGTTACCCGGGAGGTGAGGAACCTGGTGAAGTCCCGTGCAGCGCCGGCGCAGTCCTCGTTGCCCTCCGGACTGAGGAAGACGAGGAAACCGTCATCGAAATCGTCCACCATCCGGTTGGCCCCAGCCAGCAGGTTGTTTCGCCGTATCTGCTGAAGCGGCGGGCGACGGAGGCGCTGCCGCTCCGACAGGTCGAAGCAGCCCATCTGGTCGGCCACCTCGTCGTAGCGCGGCCGGTGCCGTGCGGCCGTGTCCTTGAGGTCCTCATGGTACTTGAGTTCGTTCGATGCCGATGAAGCCCCTGCGTCCGCCGGGGCCAGAAAAGCTCACGTACACACCGAAGGCGGTCCGGTCCGCTATATGGCAGGGGTTGTCCTGGCCTGCCCCTGTTTTATGTTCCACTTGCTATGAGAGAGCATTGCTGTTCGGCGCGCGCGTGTTCCGGAAGGGCGAGGGAACCGAGTTTCCCGCTCCTGTGCGTTCCGGGCTTATAGCCCATCTCTATGCGCCAGGGGGACGGGAGGACCCGCGCCCGCTGGTTATTGAACACCGTCGAGGAGCATGTGCTCTACCCAGTGGGTTTTCATCAGGGGGTCGCGGAGGGCTTTGAACTCCTCGTAGAGGCGGGGGCGCATACTCCCCAGGCGCTCGGCGTGGGCCGGGGCGTCCACCAGGTTGGTCAACTCGCCCGGGTCGTTCCCGAGATCGTAGAGTTCGTCTTTGTCCGTGGGGTTCCAGACGTACTTCCAGTCGCGCTCCCGCAGCATGCGCTGGGAGTAGAGCCCGAACTGGCCGCCGTGGTAGGCGCTGAGCAGCCGGTCCCGATACGGTGAGTCGTCCTCCCCGCCCTGCAGCAGCGTCAGCAGCGACTCGCCCTCGTAGCCGTCGGGCACGCCCCCCTCGACTATCTCCAGGAACGTGGCCGGCAGGTCCAGGAAGTGCGAGGAGAAGGCGTCGCAGCGCCGCCCCGGCGGCGTGAGCCCCGGCCAGCGCACCACCAGCGGCACCCGCACCGCCTCCTCGTACATCACACAATGCTTGTCGAACATGCCGTGCGCGCCCGTCAGGTCGCCGTGGTCGGTGGTGTAGATGACCATCGTCTCCTCGGCGATGCCCAGCCGGTCGAGGGCGTCCAGCACGCGCCCGACCTGTGCGTCCACCAGGCTGACGGCGCCATAGTAGGCGGCCACCTGCCGCGCCCAGTAGTCGTCCCAGCCGACGTCCTCCAGCCCCCAAACGCGCCGCAGCCGCCCGTGCATCAGCGGCTTGCCGCTCAGGTCGTCGGCGAAGTTCGGCCAGGGCGGCACGTCGGCCGGGTCGTACATGCGGAAGTACTCGGCCGGCAGGTTGTACGGCGGATGCGGATCTCGGATGTGGAGGCTGAAAAAGAAGGGCGACTTATCGTCGGCGCGGCGCGTCAGGAAGTCGATGGCGGCGTCGGTCATCAGGGCCGCGCGGCAGTCATCGACACTCTCGCCGGTCTCCTCGGGCAGCGCGGGTGGGAACGGCATCTTCTCGGAGTGCCGGTATTCGGGCTTCGGCCCCTTGCGGTAGTCCTCGGGCCGGAGCGTCTCCTGGTAGCCGACGTCGCGCGGGCCGTAGCCCGAGGCGACGTGCCAGACGCCGGTGTGGCCGAGCGTGTAGCCGGCGTCGCGCAGCCGCCGGGTGAAGAAGTCCGAAGACAGCGGCGCGCTGGTCTTGACCTCGCTGAGGTTGTAGAGGGTGACGCCCCCGTGAGTGACGGGCCACTGGCCGGTGAGAAGCGTCTGCCGCACGGGGGCGCAGACGGGCGCAGCGCAGCCGGCATGGGTGAACGCCATGCCCTCGGCAGCCAGGCGGTCCATGTTCGGGGTGCGCACGATGGGATTGCCGGCGTAGCCGGCGCAGTCCCACCGGTGCTGGTCGGACATGATGAAGACGACGTTCGGGGGTTGCACGGCGCTCATGGTGGTCTCCGGTTTCCGAAGGGTTCACGGTTAGACAACGTGTTGTTCTGCCCCACCACGACCAACGACCACGGCGACGGGTCGCTCGGGCAGAGCCCGTGGAGATTGGGAACGAACGCCTATGGCCGCAGGTGCGGCCAGGTTTCGGCGGCCAGTCTGCGCATCTCCTTTACGACGTCCGGATGCTGATCCGCCACGTCGTCCATCTCGTCGGGGTCCTCGGTCCGGTGGAAGAGACGGCCGGGCTCATCGGCGTCCTCGCGGCGCGTGGGGAAGATGTAGTTCCACTCCCCGGTGCGCACCGAGCCCCACCAGCCGAAGCCGCTCACCACGTGGTCGCGAACGGCCTCTCCCTCTACCGTGGGCCAGACGTCACGGCCCGTCATCCGGTGGGGGCCCTCGACGCCGAGCTGGTTCAGCAAGGTGGGCATCAGGTCCACGGCGCTGGCGAACTCAGTCACGCGCCGACTTTCCAGTGCCGGGTCCGGGTGGTGGATGATGAGCGGCAGGCGGACGCACGGCGGGTGCAGCAGGTGGGCGTCCTTCTGGACGTGCCCGTGCTCCCCGAACTCCGTGCCGTGGTCGGTGGTGAACACCACTATCGTGTCCTCCAGCAACCCGAGCCGCTCGATGGTGTTCAGCAGATGCCCGGCCCACCGGTCCACCAGCGTCAGCAGGCCGCAGTACATGCCGCGTATGGCGGGGATGTCCTCCTCGCGGATGTTCTCCTGCGCGATGCCGTAGAGGAAGATGAACCGCTCGCAGGGATAGTCGTCGTGATACTTGGCGGCGTAGTCCGGCGGGCAGTCAAAGGGCTCGTGGGGATCGAATGTATCCACCCACAGGAAGAAAGGCCTCTTGTCGGCGTTGTTCTCCAGCCAGCGCCCGGCGGTGCGGAAGGTGCGGGCGCAGAAGTAGTCCTCCTCGGAGTGGAAATCCTGCGTGTTGCGCAGGTACTGGGATAGCCGTTCGTGCACTCGCTCGTCCCACATGTGCTCGGGAACGTACTGGCGGGTGTCGAACGTGCCCTCCGGTGCGCTCTTCCACGGGTCGGACTCCTGGCCGCGGATGAACTCCCACGTGTCGAACCCGCGATGCAGGTTCATGGCGGGCTTGAAGTAGTGCCACAAGTCCGTGACCAGGCCCGTGAAGTAGCCTTGCTCTTTCAGGACTTCGGAGAGGGAAACGTCGTCCTCCTCAAGCGGCATCCAACCGGGCAGGGGTGGATAGACGCCCTTTGGCTGCACCTCGTCCTCGTCGTAGGGCAGCAGCGAGCGGCCGGTGAAGTAAACGCGCCGGGCCTGGACGGTGGGCAGCGATTCCCCCCAGGCGCTCTCGAAGACGATGGACCGTTCCGCGAAGCGATCGAGATTCGGCGTCTCGATCCAGTCGTTGCCGTAGCAGCCCATATAGTCGGCGCGAAAAGTGTCAGTACAGATGACGACCAGGTTCATGGGGGTTCTCCCGGTGACGTGAAGGTCGAAGCGATACAGCATGGACGCTTCATTGGGCCCGCGCAACTGAATCCGTTCCGGGTTTCGGAGGTCTTGCCATTCCCATTGACAGGGCGCCGGGCATGCACTACAAGGGAAAAGTACCCGGTGCTGATAACCCACCTCACGAGGTGCCGGGCTGACAGGGGGAAGAGCCTGATACGCAGAACCAGGGGGAGAGACCATGAAAGCTCTGATACTGGCCGCCGACGGCTTCGAGGACAGCGAGCTGTTGTATCCCTACTATCGCATGAAGGAAGAGAACATACCGGTCCACGTGGCCGGCCCGGAGAGGGGCACCATCACCGGCAAGCACGGCTACAGCGTGGAGGCCGACATGGCGTTCGCCGACGTGGACGCCGCCGACTACGACCTTCTGGTGCTGCCGGGGGGCAAGGGGCCCGAGACGGTGCGGCTGGACGAGGACGCCGTGGCCGCCACCCGCCAGATGATGGAGGCGGGCAAAGTCGTCGCCGCCATATGCCACGGCGCGCAGGTGCTCATCTCCGCCGGCGTTCTCGAGGGCCGCAACGCCACCTGCTATGAGGGCGTGAGGGACGACCTGAAGGCGGCCGGCGGCAACTACGCCGACGAGGAAGTGGTGGTGGACGGCAACCTGATTACCAGCCGCTTCCCCGCCGACCTGCCGGCGTTCTCGCGGGAGATATTCAAGGCTCTGGATGCCTGACAACCGGAGGACATCAAGGCCACTGTTTCCACATTACCGGAGGACTGACCGATGCCCGAATTCACTAACCCGTTTATTGGCGTAGTGCCTGACCGCAAGATGACGGACTCCGAGCTCATCCGCGCCATCCGGCTGAACATCGCGGCCGAGCACGAGGCCGTACACATCTACATGTCCCACGCCGACGCCACCGACAACGAGCTGGCCCGCGCGGTGCTGATGGACATAGCCAACGAGGAGCGCGAGCATATCGGCGAGTTCCAGCGCCTGCTCAGGGAACTGGCCCCGGACGAAGCCGAATACATTGCCACCGGCGTCGCCGAGGTCGAGGAGATCATCGAGGAGGTCGAGAGCGGCAAGAGCGCCGAGGAGATCGCGGCTGAGGAAGAAGAGGAAGAGGAGGAAGGCGACGAAGGCGTGCCCACCGTGGGCGACATGAGGGACTGAACACAGCCGCCGCATGGGGATAACTGCGGCAACACGAACACAAAGGGGGTATTGACTATGAGCGACGATTACCTGCATCGGGACGACGCACCGTTCGGCGACGACGTATGGGAGAAGATTGACGAGGCGGTGGTGGGCGCCGCCAGAGGGCAGCTCACCGCCCGGCGCCTCTTCCACGTGGAAGGGCCCTACGGCTACGGGCTGAAGTCCGTACCGGGGACGGATAAAACCATCGCGGAGGAGGACGAGGACGCCGCCGGCGTCTCCGCCGGATGCGTCACGCCCGTGGCCGCCATCCGGAAGGACTTCACCATTCCCATGCGCGACGTCGCGTCCTACAAGCAGACGGGCATCCCGTTCAGCACCGCGGACGCCGCGCACGCGGCCATTGCGTGCGCCCGCCGTGAGGACGAGATACTGTTCCACGGTTCGGACGACCTGGGCGTCAAGGGGCTGTTGAACATGCCCGGTGTCGGTTCGATGGACCTGAGCGAGTGGGACGAGGTCGGTGCGGCCGCCGACGACATCATCCAGGCGGCGACCATGCTGGACGAGGCCGGATTCCACGGGCCGTACGCGCTGGCTCTGGCGCCCGACCGCTACAACCTGCTGTTCAGGCGCTACCCGCAGGGCAATATGGTGGAGGCGGACCACGTCAAGAACGTCGTGACCGAGGGCGTGGTGAAGGCGCCGGCGCTGGAGTCCGGCGGCATCCTCGTCGCCACCGGCCGGTGGTATTGCACCATCGTGCTGGGGCAGGACCTGGCGGCCGGCTTCATCGGCCCCGCCGGTCCCGACTACGAGTTCACCCTGTCCGAGACCGTGGCGCTCCGGCTGAAGCACCCCGGCAGCGTCTGCGTGCTGAAGTAAACAACGTGCGGCCGGGCTCTGTCCGGCCGAAACGACATAGCGGGCCGCACCCGTCAACTGTCGGCGCGGCCCGTTTGTTTATACTCAGTTGGCCTCTATCAGGTAGTAGACCGTCTCCTGCGTGGGGCCTATGTGGAAGCTGAACCCGTCCCCCTCCCGGCTTACCTCGAGGGGCGCGCCGCGGGAGCCGTCCACGCGGACCGGCGTAACCGTCAGCCGGTCCGCGCTGTGGTTGAGCGCGATGTCGGCTTCCACGGGCTCGGCCATGGTGGGCAGGTCCCCGCGTTCGGCTACCCGCTGCCCGTTCAGTTGCCACTTCATGCCCTTGAGTTGAGACCGGGCAACCGCCGTCAGCAGCACGCGGTCGCTTTCGGAGACCGGTCGGTCCGTGAGGCTGGAGAGGGCGATGACGGCGAAGTCGGTTGAGCACGTTACTCGGGCGTCGGGCAGGGAGACCGGCCCGTAGTCCTTCAGCCGGCCTTCGGCGACCTGCGCCCGGGGCGTCCGGACGAAAAACACGCCCCGCTCCCAGTCGTGGATGATCTCGCCGGTGTCGCTGACAGCCCGGTCCGCGTCCGGCTCCAGAAAGCTGTGCGTCGGTTCCACGACCATGTCAACGCCGTGCGCGCCGACCTCCGGCTTTTCGCCGAGTGCCTGCACCAACTGGTGTTTCTCGACCCCGGTGCGGTAAGCCGCGGGCATGCTCTCCTTGAAGTTGAGGACCTCGTCGTATAGCCGGTTCTCGTCGAGGTGTATGGCTACCTTCCTCTCGGCCCTCGCGACGTCCCCGCGCCGGAACATCAGCGCCGCGGCCGGGTGCGGACTCAGGATGGCGGGGTCCAGTCCGAAGTAGAGGTCGCCGATCCGTCCCTGAGGATTCCCGCTGTAGGAGAAGCAAGTCGGCCCATCCCAGCCCTGCAAGGCGCCGAGGGCCGCGATGCGCAGCGGCATCTGGGCCCGTTCCTGTACGTTCCAGTGCTCGTTGTACTCGCTTACGACCAGCGGCTTTCCCAGCACGTGGGCGGTGGCGATGCGGGCTGGCATCGTGGGGCTGTCGCTGTGGGGGCTTATGTCCAGAGCCGTCCCGCCGTAGGTGTGCTGGTCCATGAAGTCAACCGAAGCCTGGGCCGGCAGGTCGTGGGAGACCTGTATCCAGTTGGTGCCCACCACGGGGACCTTCACCCCGATCTCGCGCATGTAGGCGCGCATATCGCGGAAGAAGTCGGCCATCATCTCGTTGACGAACCGCTTACCGACGGGGTTGCTCCAGTTGTTGAAGGCCTCCTCGAAGGTGTGCCCGTGCTGGTCGGCCCACTCCTGCACGAGCCGCTTGTAGAGGCTGAAGTACGGCTCCACCTTGTCGCTGTAGATCATGTGGTGCGTCGTGTGGTCGTTCTCGTTGGTGATGAGCGTGAGGGCGATGGCGGGGTCGTTGCGGTATTCGAGGCCGGTATAGGGGTTCTTGTGGGTCCAGAGCTTGCGCATGTATTCCTTCTGCAGTTCCTTCAGCTTCGGAACGAACAGGCTGTAGCCCTTGCCGTGGTGCCGCATCTGGTCGGCGTTCTCCACCCCGTCGCCCACCATGAACTGGCGGGAGACCATCATGTCGAGGTGGATGTAGATACCCTCCTTCTTCAGGCAGCTTATCAGGTAATCGATGCGGTCGAGTCCGCGGGGGTCTATGTTGCGCGAGTTGCCCTTCGAGTAGTCTATGAGGCCCGTGGGCGGCCGGCACCACGGGGCGTCCATGTGATGCAGGCGCACGAGGTTGAATCCGAGTTTCGCGATCCGTCGCGCGATGGCCGGGGCGTCCTCCTTCGGGATGAAGTTGCCCCGGTTGGACAGCGACAGCCCCCAGAACCGCACCGGGGTGCCGTCCTCGAAGACGAACCGGTTGCCCTCGACCGTGACGAAGCCGTGCTTGCCGGCGGGCGCGTCGTTCAGGAAGGAGACGTCCACGGGGTAGTCGGTCCACGGCGGCGACCACTCGAACCAGTCTTCGCCGACGTAGTCGAGGACGTTCTTTTTCGGATCGAGGACGACCTCGAACTGCTCGGGGGGCACGGCGAGCTGCAGCTCCATATGCGCGCCTTCCGGGCTCAGTTCGCTCTGCGCCACCCATGCGCGGCAGCGCAGCGATCCGCGCTCGTCCTCCAGCGTGCCGTCCACGGGTCGAGAAGGGGAGAATGCAACCTCCGGTCCGTCCGGAATCCGGACGCGGAGCCGCTCCCATGAGGTCTTCTCCTGCACGGGGCCGAGCGGCCCACTGAACGAAAACTGCCGGGCCTGGCCGCCGGTTCGGTCCAGGACGGCGGACCCGCCCTGGAGGTCCTGCACGTGAACCACCGGCGTCAGGCTTATCCCCGTCATCGGCACCGTTTCGGCCGCCGCAACCTTCACCCGGATCGATGCACCCTCGCGATTGGCGGCGAGGGTCATGGTGAAGTCAGCACCCGGGCCAACGCCTCCCCGCAGCCGACCTTTGACCACCGCGTCGCCGTCCACGCCCTGCATCGACTCCACGTGACGGCCCATCCACGCCCACTCCCGGCCGTATCCCCGGAGGTGAATCGTGACCACGGGTGTGCCCTGCCACAGCACGGCGAGGCGCCCGTTTTCCTCCAACGCGATCCTGCCCGGGACCGCTTCCGCGGCCGGACTGCCCAAGGCCACTATCATCGTCGCCAAAACGCCCATCAGCCAGACACTCGGCCGGAACATAGTTGCCTCTCTTTGGAGTTACGCGTTCGGTACCACGGTACTCGCCGTCGGCGGCATGTCAAGGCAGCGGCGCGGGAAGCCCTTGAAAGCGGAGTAAAGCGGCTCTATTCTTGTATTGGGACGTTGGATCGAGGGGGGCCGGGTTTCTCAACAGGGGGAGAAGGTCATGGCCAGGGGATACTGCCCGCACTGCGGCCGGGTGACGAACCTGACCGTCTGCACCAGTCGGGCGCCGGACGTCGGCGAGGACGGCGAACTCCGGCAGGTCGAGACGCGTACCTACCACTGCGAGGCGTGTCACAGTTTTGTGCGAAGCGAACGGCAGGAATCCGAACCGGCCGGGGGGAGGGGCCGTAAAGGCCGGTCTTGAGCAGTGCCCGATGCCCGCCGCGGGCCGAGTCGCCGCCGTCTTGACAGGGACGGCGGGAGGTGTTACACACATCCATCTATCGATTCGCTCTCGCCGAGAACCGAAATCTCAGACCCGTACGGGGGGACTTGCCATGTCGCGCGCCATCAGATTGTTCGCCGTCTTGTTCGCCTTGGCTCTCCTGTTCTCAGCCTGGACGAGCTCCGCGAGTGCGGCCGAGCCGTCCACCTACGTCTGGATAGAGGCTGAAGAACCCGCTGAAGCCACTTTCGACTTCAACGTCACCTCCGGCGGAGGGCCGGGCGTATTGTCGGAAGGCCAGTGGATCCATTACTCCCTGTCGGCTGAACAGGCTGAGGAGCGGTTCCCGGAGGAGGATTTTGAGCTGGCTTACCGGGTTGAAGTGCCCGAAGAAGGCACTTACCAGGTCTGGGCCCGGCTCGGCTTCGAGCACGTGCGGGCGCCGTTCGATTGGCGGATCGGCGGAGGCGAGTGGCATCACGCTGACTCCGAGGAGTGGACGACCAACCTGATGGAAGTCGCCGAGTGGACGGAAGTGGCGTGGTTACACCTGGGTGAGGTGGAGCTCGACCCCGGCACGCACCGGTGGGAGATTCGCTACACTGAGCCGGACGGGCGCTTCCTGGTGGGGCTGGACTGCCTGGCTCTGATGCAGGGCGAGTGGGTGCCCGAGGGCCGCCTGAAGCCGGGGGAGCGCTACGAGGACGAACTGACCCGTCGTGCAGCCGAGCAGGTCTTTGAAATGCCCGAACCACGGGGGGCCGAGCGCAGGAGCGTGGAACTGAGCGGACCGTGGGAGGTGGCCCGCTACGACGATCCGGACATGAACACGGACACCTATGAACCGGTGCGGGCGATTCCAGCCCCGGAGGACTATCCGCTGCGCTGGATGGGGCTGGAAGTCCCGGGAACGCTGTGGGACCGGGAAGAGACGAACTTCGGACACCGGGTCTTCTACCGCACCCGCGTGGACGTGCCCGCTGACTACGACGGTCGCGGTTTCGTGCTGCGCTCCTGGGGAACGAACTGGATCGTGAGCGCCTTCGTCAACGGTGAGCTGGCCGGCACACACCGCTCGGTCTGGATACCGTGGCAGATGGACGTCTCCGACCACATCCGTCCCGGCGAGGTCAATGAACTCATCATTGCGGTGAAGGGCTCTTACTACGCGATGGAACCCACCGAGGGGAACGCCCCCCAGGGCCGGCGTAACCGGCCCCGAACCCGGCCGCGCGGCCAGGCATGGGTGGCACCCATCTACCCCAGCTCCAAGGGCGACGGGGAAGGCCTGGATTCCGGGCTGGTCAACCAACTGTTCCTGGAGGCCACTGGAGATGCCTACGTGGAGGACGTGTTCGTGCGACCTTCGGTGCAGAACCGGCGCCTTGAGGCGGACGTCACGCTACGCAACACCGCTGCGCGCGATCGCACGGTCAGCGTACAAAGCGAGGCGGTTTACGAGGGCAGCGGCGAGGTGGAGAAGAGCTTCGAGCCCGTGACCGTGGAATTGCCGGCCGGCGGGACCAAAACCGTGACCATCTCCGGCGACTGGGAGAACCCCCGCCTGTGGTGGCCCCAGACGAGCCCGGACGAGGTGGCGGCCCTGTACGACCTGCGCACTACGGTGAGCGAAGGAGCCCGCCCACTGGACGTGCAGGAGGAGCGCTTCGGCTTCCGCGAGGTTACCATCGAGGGAACGGGTATCTACATCAACGGCGTGCGCCGCAACTCCTGGTGTTGGGTGGACGTGCGCGGCGGCCCGCAGAGCGGGGAGGAATGGCTGGAGGCCTTCCACAGGGAAGGCAGCCGGTACATGCGCTTCTCCAGCGGCCGCAGCACCCGGAACTTCCTGCACTCGCGGACCGAGCGGCTTCGCTTCTACGACCGCCACGGGGTCCCCGGACGGCTGTGCACCATGATTGACGGGATGTTCATCAGCTACCGGCTGGGCCATCCCCGCTGGGCCGCAGGCGACGAGGAATGGGCCGTGAACCCGCTGGTCTGGGAGAACTTCCGCGAACACTTCGCCCAGGTCACGAAAGCTTACCGCAACCACCCCTCGGTCATCACCTACCAGATCGAGAACGAACTGCTTTACATCAACGGCTGGAACCTGTACCGGAGTCACGCCGGCGGTCGCGCCTGGGGCATGATGGTGGACGCCATGGTCGAGGTGGCCAAGGCCGGCCTGGCCAACGACCCCACCCGACCCCTGGAATCCGGCGGCGCCGGTGACCTGATGGGCTGGATGGACACGAACTCACCGCATTACCCGGAGGCCTCTTACGACCACTATCCGGAGAATGCATATACCCTCGAGCATTATTCCTCGAAGGCGTCCCACTGGCCGTGGGAGCGGGACAAGCCCTACATCGTGGGCGAAAGCCGCTTCGCACGGCATCTGGAGGATGCCACGGTGGCCATCGGCGACGATGCCTACCGCGGCATGGACTACGCCCGGGCCGGCAAGGCACGCTACCTGCGCATGCTCTACGGCGGCTATCGCTGGGCCGGCGTGGCGGCATGGTTCCCCTGGGACAACCTGAGCGAGCAGGAAGACGCTCTCAAGATGATGAGCCCGCTCTATGCCGTGCCTCGCAAGCAGACGCACCGGCTGGTCGGTGGTGAGTCGAATGCGGTGCTGTTGAAGATCATGAATGATACCCTCAGTGATGAGCCGGTCACCCTTGAGTGGACCTACGAGGCCGAGGGCGAACAGGTGGCCGCCGATACGGTGCGCATGGAGATTGAACCCGGCCATGGCCGGGAGCACACGCTCGCCATTGAGCCGCCCGAGGTGGAGGGCCGGCTCGAGGGCACCCTTACCTTGAGCCTCACCCAGCCCGGCGGCGAGTCCTACCAGGACATTCGTTCCGTGCCCGTGGTTCCGCGCGTTGACGCGCTGGAGGTGAACGGCCCCGTCTGGGTGTTTGATCGCGACGGTGCCGTGGAGGACTTCTTGACCGAGCGGGGCGTCGAGTTCGAGACGGTCGCCTCGCTGGGTGAACTCGAAGCCCGTTCGGGTCTGCTTATCGTGGGGCCCGACACGCTGACCTCCCGCGAGGCGACCGGCCGCAACCTGCTGACCTTTGCCGGCCGAGGTGGACGGGTCATAGTCCTGGAACAGGACAACCCCGTGGCGGGACACAACCTGCCCTTCAAGGTGAACACCACCGAACGGTTCGGCGGCTACGCCCATCCGCAGGCGCTGGGAACACCGGTGCTGGAAGACCTGGGCAAGGAGGACCTGATCGACTGGGCGGGGGACCATCCGACTTACAAACGGGCGTATGAGAAGCCGCCCGCCGGCGCCCGCAGCCTGGCGGAGGCCGGTGCGGAACTGCCGTACACACCCTTGATGGAGGTGCCCGTGCGGGACGGCGTCATCGTGCTGTGTCAGCTCCGCGTGGGGGCCAAGCTGGGCATCGAGCCCGCCGCCGGCCTGATGCTGCGCAATATGGTTCAATACTACGCATCTTACCAACCCCCCGCCGGCGTAGCGGCCATCTATGCCCCGGGCAACCCCCTGTTGCGCCGGAGTATCCGCCAGACAGGGGTGCTGACGCGAGAGGCGGCGTCCCTGGAGCAGGCGCTGGACCCGGAGCGCACCAGGGTGCTGGTGGTGGACGCTACCACCGAGAACCTGGAGCGTCTGGTTGAACTGCGTCGGCAGGTGCAAGCCTTCCAGCAGGCCGGCGGCTGGCTCATGCTCAACGGGGTGGGCCCCGACAGCATCGACCCGTTCAACCGCCTGCAGGGGACCGATTTCATAGCGCGGCCATTCCGCATGGAACGGGTGACGCTGGAGGACCGGGATTCGCCGCTGTCCGCCACCCTGGGCAACCGGGACGTGGCCCTGCTGAGCCACGAGGTCATTCAGCACGGGCGGCGCTGGGTCTATGACCACACCTTTAGTTACGTGCTGGACGCCGCACAGAACGCGGCCCCCTTCACCCTGCCGCCCGGGGCCCCGGACGACCCCTACGAATACGAGCCCACCCGCGACGATAAGGACCCCTACAACTACGTCAACGGGATGCTCGGCAGTGATCACTGGCGCTACATACGGCAGATATGGTGGGACGACCCGGAGTCCGAGCCGCTGGACCTGACGTTCCGTCTCCGCCGGCCCGAGACCATTGACCAGGTGAGCATCTGGAACAACACCAACTACAGCACCATCGAAGATATTGAGCTTATCTTCGATGATGATGAGGGCAACGCTGTGCCGGCCACTCTGCCCGACGCCTCAGTGCGCACGGACGTTGACCTGCCTGAACCCGTGAAGGTGGAGGAAACCATCACCATCCGGCTGCTGACGCGCCGTGTTCGGGGAAGCCATCAGGATCGGGCGCACCTGGTGGGCATTGACAACGTGGAGTTCCGCCGGGCCGGGCGTTCCGGGGGCGTCGCCCTTGACAACGTGGGGGGCCTGGTGGCCTTCCCGCGAGGCGAAGGAGGGCTGTTCGTCAACCAGATCAAATTCATGGATGAGGAGCCCACCGAGGGGAACGCCGGTGACAAACTGCGCCTGACCGGTGTCCTCCTGCAGAACATGGGCGTGGGTACCGGCGCAGCCGAGGTGGCCATACCGGCGGTCAACGTGCGTTTTAACCCGCTGGACCTGCTCGAATACACCAACCATCACATCGCGGACACCGAATGGACCGAAGGGGTTGCCGTCTGGTTCGATCAGGAGGACCGTGACCTCGGCCGGTTGCCCGTGGGGGAGCAAACGCTGGCGGACGTGACCTACCGCATCGTGGACTTCCACACCGCTCCCGCCCATGAAGCCATCGTGTTGGGCGAGGGTGTGTTCGGTCTGCCGGGTTCGTTGCGCGATCTGCCCGCGCGCTCTCCCAATATCGAGGTAGAAAGCACGGCGGACGTCATCTATCTGCTGCACACCGCGCATGTGACCCGCGCGATCCGCGACCATGAGCGGCGCCGCATCGACGCGCCCGAGGACTATCCCCTCCTCGCCAGGCTCCATGTCAACTATGCCGACGGCGAGTCGCATACCGCTCCCATCCGGCTGGAGCAACAGGTGGACCACTGGCTTCAGCAGGAGCCCGCACCCCTGCCCGGTGCGCTGCCTGCGTGGGTTCATCGTTACGAGGACGGCGAGGACGAACACGCCGTCCTCTACAGTATGGAGGTGCCCAACCCCAGGCCTCAGGTGGAGATAGATTCCCTGCGGGTTGAGTTGCCGGAAGACGGCCGCCGCGGCGCCTACGCCTTGCTGGCCGTCACACTGGGGGAACGAGTGCGGGAGTGAACCGCGCGCGACCCTTCCCGGGACGAGAGCAAAGCGTGACAGACCGCCCGGGGGCCTCGACTTGATAGAACGAAGTGCCCCCGGGCGGTTTTGCGGCAGCAACCGGAACTCAGCCGCTTACTCGATGAGCATGAACCAGGACTTCGGGGCGCCGCAGATCGGGCACTCGTCGGGGGCTTCGCCTTCGACGGTGTTGCCGCAGCCGCGGCAGACGTACATGGGCGTCTCGGGCAGGTCGGAGCCGGCCTTCAGGGCCTCGGCCGCCTTGCCGTAGAGTTCGTGGTGGATCTGCTCCACCTGCATGGCGAGGTCGAAGGTCTCCTCGGCCTCCTCATTGCCTTCGTCCTGGGCCGTCTCGATGAATTCGGGATACATGGACTTGAACTCGTCGGCCTCACCCTCCATGGCCTTCTTCAGGTTGGCCATGGTATCCCCGACGGCGCCCATCGCGTCGATGTGGTTCTGCGCATGGACCGTCTCGGCCGCTGCCGCTGCGCGGAATAGCCGGGCGACCATGCTGTAGCCTTCGTCCTCGGCCTTCCTGGCGAAGGCGTGGTAGCGCTGGTTGGCCTGGCTCTCTCCCGCGAATGCGGCCTTCAGGTTCTTCTGACTGTCCGGCATGACGGACCCCCAAATGGATGTTACGGGTTGGTGAAGAAAACCCCGGGATGCCCCTCCCCGGGCGAACGAACATTTACGATAGCATGCCGCCCGGTGCCGCGCAACCGCGTCGGCGGCGCGCGATACGCACAGTGAGCGTAAGGAGAACAAAAGAGAGCCCCGCAAGGAGCGGCACTTGAGCCCTATGGTCCGAGGCGCCCGTGGGTCATCGCCCTGCGGTTGTGCCGCCCGCCCTGCGGCGGGCTCTTTTTCCCCGTATCGTCCGTTTCCCCCAGGCTTACGCCATGGGGCTAATGCCTGCCGCCCCCTTGCGGGGGCTGTTCATATTGAGCCCGGTAAAGACAATGATGTCACTCACCGGGCGGGCGAAAGAACTCGCCGTGCAGGCGCCCAATGGCCTACGACACCGAAATCCCCGCCGCACGGCCGGCGGATAGCCTTCGTCGGGGCTCGCGCCTCCTCTGAATGACAACGTTTCTGCCGGCTGGACGTTACGTGTGCAGGTCTCAGTAAACGAGTACACGGCGGGACCCTGACTACGACCCGCGCATTGTGTCCGGCAGCACTGTTCGCCCTATAATACGCGTGGATCGTAGTCGGGAGGTCCATGTGGCGGACAGCGTGACAGAGGCGTTCCTGCTCTGCGGCGGGGACAGCGAGCGGCTGGGTTTCCCCAAGGAGATGCTGCGCGTGGACGGTGTGCCCCTGGCCGTCGCCATGGTGCGGCGTCTGCGGGGTGCGTTCCAGGACGTCGCGGTGGTCACGAACCATCCGGAATGGCTGGAGCACTGGCTGGACGTCCATCTGCATACGGACGCGTACCCCGGTCTGGGGCCGCTGGCGGGCATCCATGCGGGGCTGCAGCAGGCGGTCGGGGAACGGGCCTTCTTCATGGCCTGCGACATGCCGCTGGTCTCACCTGAGGCGATATCGGCCCTCCTGAGCGCGGCCGGCGGCTCGGCTGCGCCTGCCGTTGTGGCCTCGGCGAACGGACGGCCTCAGCCGCTGTGCGGCGTCTATTCACGCGACCTGCTGCCGGCCCTCGAGGAGCGCCTCGAGGGGGGTAATGACCTGAGCGCCACGCGGTTTTTGCGGGAGGTGGACGCGGAGACCGTGGAACTCGAACGAGGGCTGCCGGGTTCCCTCAGGGACATCGACCGGCCGGCCGACGTCTCGCTCTTGCGGCGAGTTTTCAGCGACGTCGCCCCTCTGCCGGTGCGACGCCTGCCCGTCAGGCGCGTGCCGGACGACGGCCGCACGCACGACCTCGTGGTGGAGGAGAGTTCCTATTCACTCTACGTCAGCGGGGTGCACCTGCTGAACATCCTCTGCCTGCCGGTGGCTCTGCGGGAGCTGAGCGTCGGATTTCTGGCCTACCTCGGGCTCGCGACTCATCCCCCCGATCCCGAGACGATCAATGTTGACTACGAAGGTGAGCGCATACTTGTGAACCTGGACGTTGCGACCGAACGGCTGCAGAGGGCTGTGCGGCTCCAACTTTCGTCCAGTTGCGGGGCGGAGGTCTTCGGTCCTCCGCTGCCGGAACTGGCAGAGCCCGAACCTGAGGACGGATTCCGGGTGCCCGCCGGCCACATCACACAGACGATGCACAGCCTGCGCGCCCGCGCGCCGGTCTTCGACCGGACAGGCGCCACGCACCAGGCCGCGCTGACCGACGGTGAGCGCGTGGTCCACTTCGAGGAGGACGTCGGCCGCCACAACGCCATCGACAAAGTCATCGGCCACTGCCTGCTGCGGGGGACGGACACGAGGGCCTCCGTGCTGTTGACCACGGGAAGGCTGAACGCCCAGGCGGTGGTCAAGGCCCTGCGCGGGCGGGTGCCCGTTCTGGCGTCCCGCTCGGCGCCCACGGCCCGCGCGGTGGAGCTGGCGCGGGAGCGCGGCCTGACGCTGGTCGGCTTCGCGCGCGGCCGCCGCCTCAACGCCTATACCCGAGCCGACAGGATACTTCCCGAATGACGGAAGCGAACGACAAAGAGGTGCTCTACACCGCTCACGACCTTTCCAAGAGCTATCCGATGGGGGAAGTGACGGTGCACGCACTGCGGGGGATGGACCTGGAGATATACGATGGCGAGATGCTGGTGATGCTCGGCCCCAGCGGCAGCGGCAAGAGCACGCTGCTGAACCTGATCGGCGGGATGGATAGCCCCACCTCGGGCACCATCAAGCTGCGGGACACGGAGATCGCCGGCTTCACCGAGCGGCAGCTCACCGCCTACCGGCGCGAACACATCGGCTTCATCTTCCAGTTCTTCAATCTCATACCGACTCTGACCGCGCGCGAGAACGTGGAAGTGGCCGCGCAGGTCTGCGAAAACTCCCTGCCCGTGGATGACATGCTGGAGATGGTGGGCCTGCTGGACCGGGCCGATCACTTTCCCGCCCAACTCTCAGGTGGCGAGCAGCAACGGGTGGCCATCGCCCGCGCCGTGGCCAAGAACCCCGAGGTGATACTCGGGGACGAGCCGACCGGCGCGCTGGACTACGAGACGGGCAAGCTGGTCCTGCAGGTGCTGAAACAGGTTCACGAGGAGAGTGGGACAACGGTCGTTATCGTCACCCACAACGTGGCCATCGCGGAGATGGGCGACCGCGTGATCAGGCTGCGCAGCGGTAAACTGCAGGACATCACGGTGAATGAATCGCCGGTCGATCCCGAGGAGCTGACATGGTAGGCGACGTGCTGACGCGCAAGCTTTTGCGCGACATCCGCAGCCATTGGGCGCAGTTCGCTGCGGCGGCCGTGGTAGTGCTTCTCGGCACGGGGTTGTTCATTAGCTTTCAGGTCTGTTACAGCAGCCTGTCGCGGACGCGCGACGAATACCACGCCGACTACAACTTCGCCGAGTTCTTCATGCACCTGGAGAGGGCCCCGGACAGCGCCCTGCATGAGGTAGAGTCCATCCCCGGCGTCTGGCGGGCCCGCGGCCGCATCGTCGAAGACGTCTCCCTGGAGGTAGAGGGCAACGAAGGAGCCGTTATCGGCCGGTTCATATCCATGCCCCGGGAGCGCGACGGGCTGATCAACGACATCTACATGGTCACGGGCTCTTACTTTCCCGGGGCGGCCTCCGAGGAGGTCATCGTCAACCACGCCTTCGCGGAGGCCAACGGTCTGAAGGTGGGTGACGCCTTCCGGGCCACCATCAACGAGCGCAAGGAGGACCTGCGTATCGTCGGCACCGCGCGCAGCCCCGAGTACGTCTATACGGTGCGGAACCCGACGCAGTTCCTTCCCGACGATGAGCACTTCGGCATCATCTTTGCCTCGGAGAGTTTCGTCGAGGACGCCTTCGACATGACCAACGCGTTCAACGACCTGGTGGGCACGCTGCGGCCGGGGGCGCGGCTGGAGAGCGTGTTGCGCAAGGCCGAGGACGTGCTCGAGCGTTACGGTGTCTTCAACAGCTACGGCCGGGAGGACCAGCTCTCCAACGCCTTCATGAACGAGGAGCTGGATGGACTGCGCAAGACGTCCTACTTCGTGCCCTTGCTGTTTCTGGTGGTGGCCGCCGTGGTGGTCCACGTCATTGTTCACCGCATCGTGGACATGCAGCGCACGCAGATCGGGCTTCTGTGCGCGCTCGGCTACACCAAGATGCAGGTTGTGGTCCACTACGTTTCCTATGCTTTGGGTATCGGGCTCGCGGGTGCGGTGCCGGGAACGGCGATGGGGCTCCTGCTGGCCCGATATTTGATGGTCATATATAACGAGTGGTTTCAGTTTCCGGAACTGAGGGTGCGATTCGGCCCGTGGCCGGTGGCCGTTGCGCTCCTGCTCAGCTGCGGCATGTGTGCGCTGGGCGCGGCTCGCTCCTCCTGGCAGATTATGAAGCTGCAGCCGGCAGTGGCCATCCGCCCCCAGCCTCCGCAAAGGGGACGTATCATCCACTTCGGGGCCTTCCGGTTCCTATGGGAGCGTCTGCCGCTGACGTGGCGCATTTCCGTGCGCAACACCTTCCGGGCGCGGGCACGGGCGATGTTCAGCATCTTCGGTGTGGCCGTCTCCATGGTCATGCTGGTGGTGGGGGCGCAGACCTACGAGAATTTCGACTGGATCATGGACTATCAGTTTCGGAAGGTCGACCAGGCCGACTGCCGCGTCGATTTCGCTGTGGAGAGACCGCCCGCGGCGGCGCTGGAGGTCGCCGCTATGCCGGAAGTGGATCGGGTGGAGGGCATCTTCCAGTTCGGGGCCGAAATACGCAACGGCTGGCGTGCAAAGGACGTGGCCATCATGGGCCTGCCGCACGACAGCCGGCTCCACCGCGTTTACGGGGAGGACGGACGGCCGATCCAGATACCCCCCGACGGGCTGGTCGTCCCCCGCCGTCTGGCCGATGAACTCCACCTGAACCGCGGGGATGTCCTGACGCTCGATCCGTACGTGCGTGACTTCGGCGAACGCTCCACCCGCGTTCGCGCCGTGGTGGACACGTACTTCGGGCTGAACGTCTATGCAGATCGGCGCTATCTGTGCCGGCTGCTGGGGGTGGGGCCCACGGTGACGGGAGTGCTGGTGGAGGCCCGGCCCGGGGAACTGTCCGGGCTGGTCAGCGAATTGGACGAGTTGCCCGGCGTCTCGGCCGTTACGGCCACCCATCTGATGCTGGAACGTTTCAGGGCCAGCGTTGCTGACATGATGACAGTCGCGGTGGTGGTGCAGACGGTCGTGGCCGGCATCATCGCATTCAGCGTCATCTACAACACCGCATCGGTGAGCATCTCCGAGCAGGAGAGGGACCTGGCGTGCCTGTGCAGCCTGGGCTACGACCGGAACGACGTTGCGCACATCGCCACCAACGATATAATGCCGCTGGGCCTGATAGGCATGGTGGTGGGAACACCGCTTGCACATCTAACGACGGTCGGCCTGGCCCGGGCCTTCGAGACGGACCTTTACAAACTGCCTGTGGCTGTCAGCCCGGAGAACTACCTGAGAGCCGGCGCGCTTGTGCTCATCTTTCTGCTCATCGCGCGCTGGGTCAGCCGCCGCCGCATCTTCCGCATCGACATCGTCAGACGGCTCAAGACCATGGAATAAGAAACTATCCCAAAACCCTGTTCGTAACGAGGGCGAGCGAGAAGGCCGAGGGCAAGGCGGTAGGCGGAAAACGCCCGGAGGCGTGGCCAGGTGTCACGCTGAGGACGTTTTGCGCTGACGCCGCCGCCATCGATCTTCGCAGCCGGCCGCAGTAGAGCAGGGTTTTGAGATGGTTTCTAAGGAGGCACAGCCCATGAGCCGCATTGCCACAGTGGCTTCGTTCCCGGTCAGATGCGTGGCCGCCGCTACCCTGGCGCTGCTCTCGATTGCCGGCGGCGTCCTGCTGGCGCTATTGACCGCGGCGTTCGTCGTGGCGGTCGTTGTGGTGCCGTTGCTGCTGTTCGGCCGGGCCGGGCTCGTCATCACCGCCGCAGCCGTGGTGCTGCTGGGCGTGATCATGCTGGCGGGGCGCTCGGCGCGGCGGGCCTTCGCCGCCGTCTTCGGCCGACGTTCCGACAGAGCACTTACCTGAGGCATGGACCGACAGCATGAAAAAGATTCTCACGCGGCTGGTCTGGGTGCTGCTCGTGGTCGGCCTCATCGTCGGCGCCTACCTTTATGATACGCTCAAGGCCCTGCCCGTGGACATGGCTGTCGTCGAGCGCGGGCGCATCGAGGAGACGGTCACCGAAGAGGCGGAGACGCAACTCCACACCGATCGCATCATCGCTGCCGATCGCGCCGGCACCCTCACGCGTATCACCCTCGAAGAGGGCGACCCCGTCCGCAAGGGGCAGGTCATCGCGTCCATCGAGGACACCGAACTGCAGCTAACCCTCGGCGAACTGCGCGACCAGCTCGAGGAGATCGAGGGGCGGCTTGCCGGCGTCGACGTGCCCCTCCCCAAAGAGTCCGAGATCGCGGCGGCCCGCAAGGAAAAGGAGCGTGCCGAGCTGACGGTCGACCAACTCCTGAAGGAGAAGACGGCCGCCGAGGCCGACCTGCGATTGGCTCGCTCGGAGTTCGAGCGCATTCGGGGCCTCCACGAGCAGAATTCCGCCTCGCAGCAGCGCCTGGACCAGGCCCGCCGCGATCTGGATGTGGCGCAGGCGGGGGTGGAGGTCGTTGAGCGTCGGCTGGCCGGAGCGCGCGCCTCCGTCGAGGTGGCCGCCCTCCAGGTGCAGGTCCTGCTGGATTCCATGGACGACACCGCCCACCTGCATCAGGTCTACAACGCCCAAGGGCAGCGGATCCAGAAGTCTATTGAGCTGCTGCTTCACGAGGCCCAGATCAAGAGCCCCATCGACGGCGTGGTGCTGGAGAAGTACATCGACAGCGAGCGGTTCGTGCAGCCCGGCACCCAACTGCTCAGGGTCGGGGACATGGACAGCATCGAGGTCCGCGCTGATGTGCTCTCCGAGGAGGTCGGGCGCGTGGAGGTCGGCCAAAAGGTGCATCTGGTCGGCCGTGCCGTGCGCAACCCGGGCGCCGCCGGCACGGTCAAGAAGATATACCCCTCCGGATTCGAGAAGATATCGTCGCTCGGCGTCCGGGAGCAGCGGGTGACGGTGCTCGTCGACTTCGACAACTCCCGGCTCGACCTCCAGCCGGGCTACGAGTTGGATGTCAAGATCGTGGTGGACGCGCGTGATGACGCGCTCAAGGTCCCCACGGAGGCCGTCATCGCCCGCGCCGACGGCATGGCCGTGTTCGTGGTGGAGGACGGCAAGGCCCGCCTGAGGGAGGTGGAAGTCGGCCTGACCGGCGACGACTACTACGAGGTGACCTCGGGCCTGCAGGAAGGCGACACAGTCATCCTCCGCCCGCCCAACGATCTGGAGGAGGGCCGCCGCGTCACCCGTGCCGAGGATGGATGAAGAGCGACCCGCGTAGCTGTCTGTGGCAAGCAGCCGAGGACGATTCGGAAGCCCCGGCCGTTCCCCCCCTATTGTCTGCCGCTCTCCGTGTCTTCGCGCCTTTGTGTAAGCATCCCGCCGCTCGTGCTGTTCGTCGTGTCGTCGTGGTTAGTCTCTGTCTTTGCTCTGCGTTCTCTGCGCGCTCCGCGGTGAAGACACCCGAGAACGAGAGCGAGGACGAGTGAGCGTTGTCCGTCGTTCTCCGTGCCCTCCGCCTCTCAGTGGTTACCTCTGCGTCCTCTGCGGTGAGAACGGCCCGTTTTCGTTGGACGCCCCCCGCGCCGCCCACTATTCTGTGGGCAACACTCACTGCATCGGAGGTCACCTGGCATGAAACTCGGACTCGTCACGTATCAGCTCGCGCAGGACTGGGACCTGGACAGGATACTCGAGATGTGCCCCGCGCACGGCTTCGAAGGCGTCGAGTTGCGCGCGACCCACGCCCACGGCGTCGAGGTGGACCTCAGCGCCGAAGAGCGCGCGGAAGTCCGCAAACGCTTCGAGGACAGCCCTCTGGCGCTGGTCCAGCTTGGCAGCGCTTTCGAGTACCACTCCGACGACCCGGACGAGTTGCGCCGCAACATCGAGGGCACCAAGGAGTACGCTCAGCTCGCCGCCGACGTCGGCGCGCCCGGCATCAAGGTCCGCCCCAACCGCCTCATGGTGGATGAAGGCATTCCCGAGGAGGATACGCTGAGGCAGATCGGCGAGTCCATCGCCGAGTGCGCCGAACATGCCGCCGACCTGGGCGTGGAGATACGCGTCGAGGTCCACGGACACGGCACCCAGAAACCCTCCCGCATTCGCACAATCCTCGATCACGCCGATGACCCCAACGTCTTCGCCAACTGGAACAGCAACGCCGGCGAGGTCGAGGACGGTTCCATCCGGGCGAACTTCGACCTGCTGGCCCCCGACATCGCCCACGTGCACATGCGCGACCTCTGCGCCGACGATTACCCGTGGCTCGACCTGCTGCGGCTGCTGCGCGGCATCGACTACGAGGGCTACTGCTGCGCCGAAATCCCGGCCAGCGAGCAGCCCGACCGCATCATGGACTACTACCGCACGGTCTGGGACGCCTACCACCACATCCTGGACATGGAGCAGGCCTGAGTGGACGTCGGGATGCCTAAACGCGACGTTGTCCGCACCGCCCTCGAGGGTGAACCGCCGCCTTACGTCCCCTGGTCCTTCGGTTTCACCGCCGAGGCGCGGGACAAACTGCGGGCGCATTACGGCACCGGCGACCTGTCAGGACTCTTCGACAACCACCTGCTCTGGCTCGGCGCGCCGGAGGGCTTCTACACCGACATCGGCGAGGACCGCGTGCGCGACGTGTGGGGGGTGGTCTGGGACCGCAGCATCGACAAGGACATCGGCACCCCCGCCAACCGCGTGATAAAGGAGCCGTCCCTGGATGGCGTAGAGTTCCCCGACCCGCTCGACGAGCGCTTTTTCGCCGGCATGGAAGAGCGCATCGAGGCCAACGCGGACCTCTTCCGCGTCTATCCCATCGGCTTCTCGCTCTACGAGCGGGCGTGGACGCTGCGCGGCATGGAGCGGCTGATGATGGACTTCCACGACCATCCGGATTTCGTGCGCGACCTGTTTGCCGCCATCGCCGACTTCAACGTAGCGCAGGCCCGCGAGGCCATGACCTACGACATCGACGCGGTTTACTTCGGCGACGACTGGGGCCAGCAGGACGGCCTCCAGATGGGCCCGCGCATCTGGCAGGAGTTCCTCCGGCCGCCGCTGGAGCGCATGTACGGCGCGGTGCGGGACGCCGGCAAATATGTCTTCATCCACTCCTGCGGCGACGTGGACGAGCTGTTCGACCACCTCATCGAGATGGGCGTCAACTGCTTCAACCCCTTCCAGCCGGAGGTCATGGACGTGGACGCCCTGATGCGCCGCTACCGCGGCCGGCTGGCCTTCCACGGCGGCCTCTCCACTCAACGGACGCTGCCCTACGGCACGCCGGAGGACGTTCTGGCGGAGACGCGCCATCTGCTGGAGCTGGGTCGGGACGGCGGCTACATCTTCGCCCCCGCCCACGCGGTCGAGGGCGACGTGCCGCTGGAGAACATGCTGACCTTCATCGACGAAGTGCAGAGCCAGTTGGATTAGGAAGTCCCGCGGAAGTTCGTTGTTGTTCTGATCCCCGGAAACCGAATTGACCACGAAGTGCACGAAGAGCACGAAGACGTCAGAAAAGGAAAGAGAAGGAGAGACGGAGCTTATACCCTCTTTGCCTTTCTTCGTGTTCTTCGTGAACTTCGTGGTGAAAGAGCGGAACGGATTAGCCGGAGGACGCCATGCCGCGCCCGAACATCCTGCTGATAACCACCGACGAGCAGAACGCCCGCGTCGCCGGTTACGCCGGCGACCCGACCGTCCGCACGCCGAACATCGACCGACTGGCGCGCGAAGGGATGGTGTTCAACCGCGCCTACACCACGCAGCCCCTTTGCACGCCCGCCCGCGCGTCGGTCTGGACGGGCCAGCACGTCACCCGCCACGGCGTCAACGGCAACATCTTCACCGGGCGCAAGGAGGGCGTCCGGGCCGGCACCGTCACCTTCCCCAACCTGCTGCGGCGCGCCGGCTACGAGACCGCCCTCATCGGCAAGCGCCACCTGGGGTTCGAGAACGAGGCCGATATCGCGCTCGACTACCAGGACCTGGCCGAGAGCAAGTTCGACTTCAACCCCGCCCACCGCACCGACCACTACCGCCACTGGCTGGCCGAGCAGGGGCACCCGAAGGAGGAGATCGAGACGTGGGTCCGGGAGGACATGCACGAGGAATACGTGCGGAACAAGGGCGCCATCCGGCACCCGCTCGACGAGGACCTCTACATCGACAGCTACATCGGCCGGCGGTCGGTCGAGTACCTGCGTGACCGCGGCGACAAACCCTTCTTCCTCTGGACCTCCTTCTGCGCCCCGCACCACCCCTACGACCCGCCCGCGCGCTACGACGAGATGTACGATCCCGACGACGTGGTGCTGCCGGAGCGGCCCGAGGACGAACTCGACGGCAAGCCCCTGCGGCACCGCATCTGGGCGGTGCGCTGCGCGCGCAACATACCTCTGCCGCACGGCTGGGGCGCGCCCGATGATGAGGTGCGCGCGATGATGGACAACCCCGACCTCTGTCCGGACACGGCCGAGATCGCCGGGATGCTCCCCGAGGACGTCCAGCGCCTCATGATCGCTCGCTACTACGCCACGGTCACGCTCGACGACGACTGGATCGGCCGCATCCTGAGCACGCTGGAGGAGACCGGCCTGCTGGAGAACACCATCGTCATCTTCGCCAGCGACCACGGCGACCACCTGGGCGAGCACTACCTCTGGCTGAAGGGCGCCACCATGTACGAGAGCCTGGTCCGAGTCCCCTTCGTCGTGCGCATGCCGGACGGACTCGGGGCGGGGGAGCGGTGCGACGAGTTGGTCTCGCTGTTCGACCTGGCGCCCACGTTCGTCCATTGGGCCGACGCCGAGCAGCTCTACACCCCGGAGGGCCACGAGTTCCACGAGGAGCTGGACGGCCGCCGCTTCGACAGCCTGCTGGAGTCGCCCGAAGAACCCATCCACGACGAGCTATTCATCGGCACGCGCGCGCTGGTCACCCGCGACTGGAAGTACGTCTGGAACGGCGACGCCCTGCCGGAACTCTACAACCTGCAGGACGACCCAAAGGAGCTGAACAACCTCACGGGCCGCCGGGAATACGCCGACGTAGAGCGCGACCTCCGGGAACGTCTGTTCACCCGCTTCGACATCACCCCCGGGTGAGGCGCCTTTTGTGGTACGTCCAACGTGGCGTCGAGCGCCCGGCTGTCTTCCCCGGTCATTCGCTAATCGCGAAGGTAGTGCCTTGATATCGCCCCGAATACGGCTATAATATTCTGTGTATCCGAAGAATGGAGGCAGATCATGGGGGTCGGCGAAAGATTGAAATATGCCCGCGAACGATCCGGGTTGACCCAGCAGCAGGTGCGGCAGCGCACTGACATCGGGGAATCGTCCATCTCGGAGTTCGAGCGAGGCAAACGCGAGCCGAAGCTGAGCCAGCTCCAGATGCTTGCGGAGGTCTATCGGCGCTCGCTTTCGTTCTTCCTTGCGGAGGGGGCGCTCCCTCAAGAGGCTGTCCTGTGGCGAGAGGAACCGACCGCCGAGGCCGCAGCGCTGGAGGCCGAGTTTCTGAAGCTCTGCGAGCAGTACCACAACCTGGAAGTATGGTGTGATGACCGGGTGCTCAGTTCGCTGCCCGAGGTAACGGACGGGCGGGACGAGTTCACCTACGGGGAGGCAGAGGCGCTGGCCTGTAAGGTCAGAGGCGATTTGCAACTCGGGGACCGGCCGGGCCATGAGCTACTCCGCGTGCTCGAGGAGGTCTGCGGTGTGAAGGTGTTTCACAGGGAGTTCCAGCCCACCGGTACCGCGGCGTCAACCAGGAGTGAAACGTTCGGCCATGCGGTCCTTCTGAACGCGGCCAACGTGCGCTGGCGCCGCAATTTCGACCTGGCCCACGAGTTGTTCCATCTTCTGACGTGGGACGTCTTTCGTTCCGGGAGGGAGGCGGCGAGCACTGTGGCCGGTGAAGACGAGGAGAAACTGGCGACTTGCTTCGCGCGCCATCTGCTGATGCCGGCGGATGCCGTGCGGGTGGCCGTCGGCCGCCGCACGACGAACGGCAAGGTGTCGTTCGAAGGGTTGTACGACATAGCAAGGCAGTTTGACGTGTCGGTGGACGCCCTGCTGTGGCACATGCATTTCTTGTACGGGCGCACCCCAGACGAAGAGGAGACGACGAGGCAGCAGATAGAGAGAGTCAAACGTCTGGGTCGCGAATACGGACAGCGTGACGACACGAGACCACCGAAGTGGCCGGCGCGGTATCATGCGCTCGCTGTCCGGGCGTTGCGACGCGGTGAGATGTCCATCGGACGGTTTGCTGAATACCTCGAAATCAGCCGGCAGGAGGCGATGACCTACATCGAGCGAGAGGCCGAGGATGAAGAGGAGATTCAGCTTACTCCTGCTTGATGCGAACGTCGTCATCGAGCTGTTCAGGCAAGGCATATGGGAGACGCTGATCGACAGGTGCGATGTATCACTGTCAAGGACCGTGGCCGAGGTCGAAGCGCAATTCTACGAGGATGAAGAAGGCGGGCGGCACTACTTCGACGTCACGCACTATGCAAGGCAGGGCCGCATTTCCGTCTTCGACGCTACTGTATCCGGGGTCGGAGCCTTCCGGGAACGGTTCGACAGTTCTTACGTGGAGAGAATGGACCCGGGGGAGACGGAGTCGCTGGTCTATCTTCTGGACAACAAGCAGGATGCCGTGATCTGCTCGGCCGACGCGATAGTGTACCGCATTCTGGGCAACATGCGCCTGAGCCGCCTCGGCATCTCGCTCGAGGAGGTGCTGGAGAAGATCGGGCTGGGCCGCGCTCTGCCTTCGCAATTCACGAAGGAGTCCCGCGAGAGATGGACGCAACGGGGATTCGAGGAAAGCATGCGCGGGATAGGGCACGCGGAGTAAACTGCGCTTAGCCAGGTCACCAGCGGTGCGGCCTCGTGTTCACGCAGGGCGCCTTCGCAGGGAGGCGCCTACCTCCGGCCGTTGCACAGGGCACTAATCGTTGTGTTGGAACTCTACAATTTGCAGGACGCCCCCAAGGAGCTGACCAACCTCACCGGCCGCCGGGAATACGCCGACGTAGAGCGAGACCTGCGAAACCGCCTCCACGCCCGCTACAACCTCCCCACGAAGTAAAGTCCGCCGGGCTCAGAGTAGTGGGCAGTGAGTGGCGGAACGGCGAACGGCTGAGGACACTCAGTTGTCAGCAGCCAGAGGACGGGCGGAACGACAGAAAGTCGAGGACGAGGACGAGATCGAGAGCGAGGACGATCGGGGTGCTGTGGCGGGTCCTGGTCCAGGTAAACTGTTCCCGCTAAGGGCGGGCAAGTTTCGTGTCCTCCGTGTCTCAGTAGTGAGCCTTTGCGTAGTGCTCGTTGTGTCGTCGTGGTTAACCTTCGCTGTTCCTCTGCGGTCTCCGCGGGCTCTGCGGTGCGCTTGCGGTTACCCGTCTTCCTTGATCCACTTGGCGATGTCCCGCACGACGACTTCCGAGACGTTGGCCGGTTCCTGGTATTCCGATGGCGTGCTGCGGCCCTGTCCGGAGACGAACAGGTGGTTCAGGTGGGGGTAGTCACGGCAGGTGGCGTTGGGGCGGCCGGCGAGCGCCTCCTTCCAGCGCTCGAACTCCGCCTCGGTGACCTGGTAGTCCCGTCCGCCGTGCAGCACGAGCAGCGGACGCTCCATCCGGGCGGCCGCCCGGGGCGGGTCGTAGTCGCGCAGGTCGAGCCAGTACTTCGCGGAGGCGCCGAGCAGCATCTGCCCCGACTCCGCGTCGGACGGCTTCAGCTCTCTTATGCGTTCCACCTGGCGCCGGATCTGCTCGAGTTGCCCCTTCTCCTCCCCGGATATCTTGCCGTCGAGGCCGAAGACGTAGGAGGTCTGCTCCATGATGGCCTCCTCGATGCCGCGCGCCGGGGCCGCCATGGCGATGAAGCCGGCTATCGCGTCGTCCCCACGGGCGATACGGGGCACCAGCATGCCGCCGAGGCTGTGCCCGAGCACGAAGATGCGCTCCGGATCGATGCGCTCGCGGCCGCGCAAGAGTTCCACGGCGGTCAGGACGTCGTCGACGACCTCCTCCTTGACGGTGAGGGCGGCCTGCTGCTGGAGCAGCTTCTGTCCGTGGGCGCGCGTGCGCTTCTCGTAGCGCAGAACGGCTATCCCGCGCGAGGCGAGCCCCTGGGCCAGGTCGCGGAACGGCTTGACGCCGCCCACGGTCTCGTCGCGGTCCTGCGGGCCGGAGCCGTGCACCAGCACGACCGCCGGGAACGGCCCCTCGCCCTTCGGCAGGGCCAGCGTGCCGGGCAGTGCCCACTCGCCCTCGCCGACGGTCACCTCGACCTCCTCGAACCGGTCGGGCTGCGCGTAGGGCGGCGGGCCGGCGACCCGCTGCGACTCACCGGGGAGGAACCAGAGGCCCGTGATGCGGTCCTCTCCGTCGAAGACCACCTTGACGTCGATGGTGGCGCGCTCGAACCGGGACGTGACGAAGACGGCGCGGTAGGGACCGGCCGGCTCCTGCCGCACGCCGGTGATCTGCCGGAGGGGGCCGACCTGGTCGGTCAGCAGGCTCCACGTCCCCCGCAGCTTCGCCTCGGGCATGGCGTTGCCCATGACGGGTCCGAAGCGGGCGGCGGCGTCGGCGAAGCGGCCCGCGTCCAGTTCCTGGACGAAAGCCTGCGCGTCGGCCTGGATGTCCGCCTCGGCGGTTTCGGCCTCCGGCGAGCCGGCACAGGCCTGGATGAGCGCAAGCGCGATGAGCAGCACGAGGGCCGAGCGCGAGTGCATGGTGTTCTCCCTGTGGATTCTCGCATGTGTGCGCATCTTGAGCGTGCAGTATAGCAGTCGCGCGAGCGGTGTTCAGTGGTCAGTGAACGAGGTGACAGCCGAGGACGAGAACGAGATCGAGGACGAGGACGATCTGGTGATCCCCGGCGTTTCCGCATTTGCTTCGCATTTCCTGGTGTCTTCGTGTCTTTGTGTGAGTGTATGGTCGTTCTGTCGAAGGGGGCGGCGAGCGGACCAACCGGCGAGCCTTCTGTTGCTTTCGACCTCGCAGGCGTTGGGTTTGACAGCGGGGCGTTGTGTGCCATAATCGCGTGCAAGGTGGCTGGCAGCGGAGAGAAGGGAGGGATGCGGTGGACAGAGAGCAGCGCGTGGAGCTGGCCGTGCGGGTGGCCGGGATCGTCATCCTCTCGTTGAACGTCTTCAACCTGCTGACGAAGGATACTTCCGCCGATCCGTTCCTTACGCGCCGCACCGGCTTGGTCCTCCCGATCCTGCTTGGTGCTGCTCTGGCGTGTTTCTCCGGACGAATCTCGCGGTTCCTTACCCGGAGCGAAGCGGAACCGCCGTATACGCAAGACAACCTGAAGCTCGGCTGCATATTCCTGAGTGTGCACTACGGGGTGTTCCTGCTCGGTGGCGTACTCGCACAACCGAACGGACTCCCGAAGATGCTTCCCGAGCTGATTGTTGGAGTTGGTTTCTGCTTGGTGTTGGCTCTCGGGGCTCGGTCGCTGGCGGCGAAATTCCAAGCCATGCGCCCCGACGAAGCGGGCATCGGGAGGCAGACTTTGGGCGCAACCCTGCCGTTGATAGGCATCAACGCGTCTTTTGCGGCATTGCTCGGTATAGTTGCCGCAGTAAGCTCTGTATTTCGAGGATGGACGGGCGGACCACTCGGCGGGGGGGGTGAATGTAGTGCTCTTGACGGCTGGCGCCAGCGCGCCTTTTGCCATCCCCATAGCCGCAACCGCGCTGAGCCCATGGTTGCCGTTGCTGTACCGGGAAGGTGATGAGAAGGCAAGTTCGGGCGGGAGCGGCCTTTTCAGCCTCTCTCGTGGCCGCATCGTGCAGGTTGCCATGTGCCTGGCGGCGGCCTTCGTATTCCTTTCTGATCTGCCCAGACTCATTCCCCCGTTGCCCCCCGGCGGTGCAGAGGCGCCGCTACCTGTTCGCAATCTGTTCGTGAGTCTAATCCTGGTGGGGGGCGTAGGGGCGGCCGTGCTCTTTGTGGTCGGTCGGGCGGGTCTGGCCCTCGGCCGCTGGCTCTACGGGGTGCCGGACGCATCGGAACACGATGTGGCCACGGCCCGGCGGTTGCTCGTTGCAGGGCTGACGGTCGTGGGCTTGTTCTGGGCTATCTCCCGTGCTTCCGGGCGGTTGCCGACCTCAATGCAGGGCCTCGTTCTGCGTGGTATATGGCCTGTGGCGGTGACGCTAGCGTTGATAGCCTGCCGCCGATTGGGCGCCATGATCTGTGTTTGGGGGCGGGAAACTGACGAGGAGAGTGTCCCAGGGTTCACCGCAGTGTTGTGGCCTTGGCTGGTGGCGCTGGGTTTCTTTCTGCTGCTTCGCTATCTGCCCACCGCAGTAAGCAAACGCGTTTTGGAAGCTTCACGAGATTTGTCGGCCGAACTCACATACTCTTACCCGGCGTCGCCGCGTCTGTGGTCTGTGCCGCTCATCGGGGTGGCGGCCGGGCTTGCGCTGATGGTGGTGCCCGGGCATCTGGCGCGGTTTCTGTCGGGGCGGTGGCTGAGTTTCTTCACCTCAGCGCATGCGGAGGAATAACTGTCGCGTCGTGGACCTGTTACGCCGGCCTGGCCGGAGTCCTCAGAGACGGTCTGTGCCAAGGGTATGTTGCGTGCCGCCCGCCATGCGGCGGGCTCTGGTCTCATCGCGCGCCCGTCCCGCAGGGCTCACGCCCTGCGCTATCGCCTGTCGCCCGCCTTCGGCGGGCTCTCATCGCCTTCTTGCGCGCTTCCCGCAGGGGTTATGCTCTGCGCGATTGCCTGTCGCCCGCCATGCGGCGGGCTTCCACCGGGTCGCGTGGGCCAGGGTCACGAGGGTGGCCTTCAGGGACCGCCCCGCGTGCGCGCTTCCCTCACTGTTCGGGGGTCTGCTCGGCCAGTTGGCGGAGGAAGTCTGCCACGGCGGGGTCATCCCAGGCGGCCGCGCCCTCGTGCCGGAAGACAATGCGGCCGTCCGGCGCCACGATGTAGGTGGTCGGTATCGCCGGCGGGTCGAGTTCCACGGGGATGACCGGCGTGGTGTAGACCGGCATGGTGAGCCCGTGCTCCGCGATGAACTGCTGGACCGCGTTGGGGCTGTCGCGGGCGATGATCACGAAGGCGATGCCTTCCTCGCCGCCCACCGTGTCGTAGAGCCTCTGGATGGACGGCATCTCCGCCACGCACGGACCGCACCAGGTGGCCCATATGTTGAGGAAGACGGCCTTGCCCTGCGTGCTTTGCATGTCGAAGGGCTCGCCCGCCGCGTTGTACGCTTCCCAATCGTAGTGCATGGCGAGGCCGGTGTCCTGCGGCTCCTCCGGGACGGGCGGCGGGGGGAGGCCCTGGCCCCCACGACGGACCACCTGCGTGATGTACGCGACGGCGCCGACAATCAGAAGCAGCAGGAAAACAGTGGCAATCGGGCCCATCCAGGTGCTTCTCTGTGCTTTACTCATTGTGATGCCCCCTGTTCGGTAAGTTTCCGCAATTCGCTTCTACGTACATTGTAGCCGACGGTGGCGTTCGCCGACAGCGCCGCTCAGTTCACGTCGCCCAGGTAGATCGGCCTCTCCCCCATGCTGCCGTCGGCGATACGCCGCCCCAGGGCGCGGGGGTAGAGGGGAAGGTCGGGCAGGTCCGCCACGGGCAGCCACTCGATGCCGATTTGCCGTCCGTCGGGGGCGGAGCCGGGCCGGACGGCCGTCAGGTCGTCTATTGCGCCCTCGAAAAAGAACTCGACCTTGTGCATGTCGGCGTCCTGCGCGGCGAACTCGTGGTTGGCGCCGATGTAGTCCCGCAGGCAGAGCAGCCCGCCGACCTGCACCTCGACGGCGATCTCCTCCCGGCACTCGCGGCGCAGGGCGTCGGTCAGCGATTCGCCGGTCTGCTGTTTGCCGCCCGGCAGCGTGTAGTAGATGCGCTCCCCCGCGCGCTTCTTGATGACCAGCAGGCGGCCGGCCTCGATGATGACGGCCTTCGCTGTGGTACGGATGCGTTCGATCATGGCGCCCCAGATGGCTGGTCAGTCCTCGTCTTCCTCGCCCTCCTGCAGGTCGTCGAGCACATGCGTGTGCTCCGGCCGCCAGCCCCAGTCTTCCTCGATCTTCGAGATGTCCACCAGGCTCTCCATCTGGTCGGCGGGCACGCGCAGCGGAACGTCCGGATAGAACTCCTCGATTATCTCGGGGATGGACGCATCCAGGGGGTTGTCCGGCGCGGCGGGAAAGAGCTGGTGGTAGCCGGGCGTGCTTTTGCGCACGACGGTCAGGATGAGCGAGGCGGCGTCCTCCACGTGCAGGTAGCTGAAGCCCTCGTCCAGGTTGCTGAAGTGGCGGTGTCGGCGGCCGAACCCGCTCATCCGGCGGAACCAGCGCCGGTAGCGATCGTGGAAGATGAAGGGGAAGCGGATGGCGGTGCAGCACAACTCGGGGTGCAGCCGGGCGTAGTAGCGGAGCTGGTTCTCACCGGCCTGTTTGCTGAGGGCATAGGTGTTGCCGGGGCAGGCGGGCGCGTCGCCGTCGATGGGCAGGTAGGCCAGGCAGCTCGGCTTGCCGATGTCCTCCTCGCGATGCCGCGTGCCGGCCAGCGCCTGCACGGAGCTGGAGAACACGATGCAGCGGGCACCCACGTCCACGGCGGCCTGAAAGACGTTGATGTCCATGGCCACGTTCTCGCGGTAAAGCTGCTGCGGGGGGACGTGGCTGTGGGGGCCGGGGTGGTTGCCGAGCTGCACGACGGCGTCGCAGCCGTCGACGAGGGGGTAGATGGCGCGCCCGTCGAGCAGGTCGCACAGCTCCAGCGGCACGGGCAGGTCGCGGCTGTAGTTGATGTCGGTGGCGCGGACGTCCAGGCCCGCTTCGCAGAGGGTCTCCACCGTCTGCGAACCGAGGCGCCCGGCGGCGCCGGTTACCAGTACCGTTGTCATGTCGGCATCCCTCGAGTGGTCGATGCGGATGAAGAAGATTCAATCAGCGGAGTTCAGCCCGAAACGGACGTCGAGCGCCATGACGCCCTCGCCTTCGGGATAGACGAAGAGCGGATTCAGGTCACATTCGGCGATCTGCGGGTAATCGACTGCAAGTTGCGAGACACGCAGCAGGCAATCGGCCAGGGCTCCGAGGTCGGCCTTCGGCTGCCCGCGAAAGGCCTGCAGTATCTGCGCGGAGCGGATGCCCTCTATCATCTGCTCTGCATCGCGCGCCGTTAGCGGGGCCACGCGGAAGACCACATCCTTGAGCACTTCGACGTAGATACCGCCGAGCCCGAACATGATGACCGGCCCGAACTGGGGGTCGCGGTTGACGCCGATGATGACTTCCCGGCCGGACCGCGCCTCTTCCTGTATGAGCACTCCGTCCAGGTCGGCGTCGGGCTTGTATTCCCGGGCGGAGTCCATTACGTCGTTGAAGGCTTGCCGGACCTCTTCCTCACTCTCCAGGCCCAGCTTGACGCCGCCGGCGTCCGACTTGTGCAGGACGTCGTCGGACGAGATTTTGAGCACGATGGGATAGCCGATGTCCTCGGCTGCTTCGGCGGCGGCGTCCTCGTCCGCGGCGAACACGCTGCGGGGCAGCGGTATGCCGCAGGCGTCGGCGATGCTGCGCGCCTGCCTCTCGCCGAGAGTGTCGCGGTCTGCCTGGCGGGCTTCTGCAAGCGCGGCGTCGATGGCGTCCTCGTCGAAGTCATAGGACGGTGGCTGAAGCGGTTCGGTGCGCAGCCATTCGCCGTATTCGCGCATGGCGTCCAGGGCGCCGACGGCGCTGTCGGGGTGGTGGAAGTCGGGCACGAACCGCTCCTCCAGGACCCTCCAGCCCTGCCTCACCGAGGCACGCCCCATGAAGGAGGCCAGCACGGGCTTCTCGGTCGCGTCGGCCACCTCGGCCACGGCGCGGGCGGTCTCCACCGGCTCGGTCGACGTCTGCGGGGTGAGCAGGGCCAGGAGCGCATCCACGTTGGCATCCTTTGCGATGGCGCCGAGGGCGAGACGGTAGCGGTCGGCTCCGGCGTCCCCCAGCACGTCCACCGGGTTGCCCAACGCCGCCTGCGGCGGCAGGTTTTCGCTGAGCAGTTCGGTCGTCTCGTCGGAGAGGTCGGCCATCTTCAGGCCGGACAGGCTGACGGCGTCGGTGGCGATGATGCCGGGGCCGCCCGCGTTGGTAACGACGGCCACCCGGTTGCCGGCCGGCGGCTTCTGCGCGGCGAAGGCGCGGGCGTAGTCGAAGAACTCCCCGACCGTCTCCGCGCGTATGACTCCGCTCTGGATGAAGGCGGCCTCGTAGGCCGAGTCGGCGCCGGCCAGGCTGCCGGTGTGGCTGCTGGCGGCCTTGGCCCCGGCGCTGGTGCGCCCGCTCTTGAACACGATGACGGGTTTCTTGCGGGTCACGCGCCGCGCGACGTTCATGAACTTCGGTCCGTCGTCGATGCTCTCGATGTAGCCGAGTATGACGTCGGTTTCGTCGTCCTTGCCCAGCGCCTCGATGAGGTCGGTCTCGTCCACGTCCGCCTTGTTGCCGTAGCTGATAAACCTGGACATGCCGATGCCCTCGCCGACGGCGACGTCGAGCACGGCGGTGCCCAGCGCGCCGGACTGGCTGAAGAAGGCGATGTTGCCCGGCTTCGGCATGGCCGGCCCGAAGGAGGCGTTCATCCTGTGATGCGGGCTTATCACGCCCAGGCAGTTCGGCCCTATGCAGCGGATGCCGTGCTCGGCGCACTTCTCGGCCAGTTTTCTCTCCAGCTCGGCGCCCTCCTGTCCGGATTCTTTGAAACCGGCGCTGATGATGATGACCGACCCGATGCCCTTCCGGGCGCACTCGTCCAGCACGTCAAGCACAAAGCGGGCGGGGATGACGATGATGGCCAGCTCGACCTCGGCTTCGACGTCGGTGACCGAGGCGTAGCAGTCGAGTCCCAGCACTTCGTCGGCCTTCGGGTTGACGGGGAAGACTTCCCCTTCGAACCCTTCCTCGACCAGGTTCTTCACGATGTCGTGGCCGACTTTGCCGGGGGTGCGGCTGGCGCCGATGACCGCCACGGACGCGGGCTGAAAGAAACTGTCCAGCATGGTGTGGTTCGCTCCCAGGGTGCAGAGATGGTTTGCGCCGGAGAAAACCGGGCATGTATAACACAACCCAGTCTACCCGGCAACCGTGCGGCGATAAAGGCGCGTGGGCTGGAGCCGGGCTCCGGCTCAGCGCTGGTAGATGGGGAGCTGGCAGCAGGGGACGCTGAGGGCAAGCACGGACATGGCGGTGGTGTAGCAGGGCCCGGCCCGGTTGCCGCCGTCCCCGTTGCCGGGCCAGGAGCCGTCCTGCCGCTGGGCCTCCAGCATGATGCGGTACATGCGGCGCGCGAACGGCTCCCAGTATTCCTCTCCGAGCTGATACATGCCCTGCGCCGAGTAGTAGAGGCCATAGTAGAACCAACCCCGGCCGACCCGCGGCGGATGGTCGAGTATCCACTTCGCCGCCCCTCGTGCCTCCTCCGAGTCATGGTGGCCGCACAGCTCGAGGCTGAGCAGGGCCACGCCGGTGCGGGCGAAACCGGGCCCCTGGCCCGGCTGGTAGGCGAACCCGCCGCTCTGGTGGCGGCAGTTGAGGATGAACTGCACGCCGCTCTCGATGGCCTCGACGGGAACCGCCGCTCCGTTGTTACGCGCCGAGCGAAGGGCGATGAGCGGCCATCCGGTGCAGGAGATGTCGCTGTCCCGGCTGCTGTTGTTATATCGCCAGCCGCCCTGGTGGTTGTTGCGCTTTTCAAGGCGCTGGGCGGTCAGAATGACCTCGAAGGCGCGGGGCAGGGCGGCCCGGATTCTGTCCTGTCGTTCGGGGTCCACCATGCCGGAGACCTCCGAGAGCAGGAGGGTCGATATGGAGTGGCTGTACATGCCGCCGCGCATCTTTGTTCCGCCGACCAGCATACCGTTGTCCTGCTGGGAGTCCAGCACGAAGTCGATGCCCCTGTTGATGGCGTCCCCGTACGGGCCGACGCCGGGGGTGTGGCCCCTGGCGAGGAAGGCCATCACGCAGAGGGACGTGATGGCCGTATTGCCCTCGGCGAACTGGGACTTTCCGGGCCACCAGCCCTCGTCGGTCTGCTGCGCGGCCAGGTACTCCAGGGCGCGGTCAATGGCGGCATCTACGAGCGGCTCATAGTCCTCGAGGGACTTCTGTTGCTCCTCCTCGGCGCCTGCACGACAGGGCACCGGGCGCGAAACGACCAGAAGGCTGCTAAGGAGGGCGGTGGATAGAAGGAGGGCTGCTGTGCGACGTGCTCGGCTCACTCCGATTCCTCCTCGTTCGCATCATCGAGGTTCATCCGGGCCAGTTCCCGGAAGTATCGACGGATCAGATCACGGTATTCCTCGGGGCCTCGGTGGTCGGCGGCCTGCATGATGTCGTTGCGCAGTTCGCTGGGAAGGCGGGCCCAGTCGTCCAGCGTCAGGTCGGCCTCGCCCAACTGGCGCGCGGTGGGATCGAAGGGAATGTTGCGCGGACCGGAGTGAGGGTCTCGCGCGGGCCCCCGCATGCCGGCCTCGCTGGCAATCTGCCGGTCCAGGGAGTAAGGCTGGAGGCCCATGCGGCTCATCCGACCGCGGGTGCGGGCGGCCGCGGCGGCCAGGCGCCCCGCGGCGACGGCGGCGTCCGCCGAGCGCCGGCCGGCGGCGGCCTGTGCGGTCGCCTGGTAGGCCTGGCCCAGGCTCTGGCCCTCTTCGGCCGGGATGGCCGACTCGGCGAGTTCCTCACCAGCGGCCTGTGCGTAGGCCTCGGACATCCTGTCGAGGGCCTCGGCGGCCCGCCCGATGCGGCCGGCGGCGTCCGTCTGGGCGGGCACCGCCTCCTCGGGGCTCTGTTCGCCGAGCGCGCTCTCCGCCGTCTGTTGGCTCTGCATCGCACCGCTCAGTTCGCTGGTGGCCTCGGCCGCGGCCTGGTTGGCTTCGTCCGGCCCGAGGAACGGCAGGAAGGGCTCCTGCAGCCTCGAGGTCTCCTCACCCAGCGCGGACGTGGCCTCCCGCAGGTGGCGCTGCCGAGCCTCCAGCGCCTCGACGGTCCCGCCCTCCGCCAGCGCGCGCATCTGATCCGCCAGCCGCTCCTGCTGTTCGGCCACGCGGGCCGCGTCGTCGGCCAATCGGCGGGCCTCGGCGACCTCGTCGGTTCGGCTCGGATCACCGGCCTCCAGCGCCTCGGTCGCATCCCGGCGGTTGGCGGCATCGAGGCGTTGGGCCAGTTCGCCAAGGTCCTCGGCGGCCTCGTCCGCGTCCGTGGTTGCCTGCGGCAGCCGTCCCGCCTGAATGTTGTCCGCGGCCCGCTGGGATTCCTCCGCGGCCCGCTCCTCCAGCCGATCCTCCTGTGGCCGGCGTTCGGTGACGCGCCGGGCCAGCTCCTCCGCCTGCCGGGCGACCTCGGCCTGGTCCCGGCTCAGACGCGACATCAGCGTTTCCTGCAGCCCCTCACGGGCCGCCTCGCGGCTGTCCGCCAGTGCCTGCGTCCGAGCGCGCAGATCGCGTTGCTGCTTGGCCAGCCGGGACATCCAGTCGGCCTCCCGGGGGAGTTCATCAAGTGCCGCGGCCAAACGTTCCATCTCTTCCGCGGCCGTTGCGGCCGCCTGTTGGGCCTGCTCGGAGTCGTCCCCGCTGAGGGCCTCCTCGGCCTGTCGCATCTCGTCCAGGGGATTGTGTCTGTTGATGGCTCGTTGGGCCTGCGGCGAGGCATCGGTCAGGGATTCGGCCAGTTCCCCGGCTTCGGCACGCACTTGCTTCTGCCGCTGCGCCGCCCGCTGCGGTCCGTCGCCTTCGCTTTCCTGTTCACCAGCGACCTGTTCCGCCAGCTCTCGCTGTCGCTGCGCGAGTTCGTGCGCCTTCTGCCGGGCCTCCTGCTCGAACTCATCTATGGCCAGCCTCGCGGCCTCGTTTCGCAGGGAGCCTTCACTCTGGCTCTGCTGCCGCACGGCCTCGCGCAGCTTTCCGGACCGGATGTCTTCAGCCGCTTCGGCCATGTCATCCTGTTGCCCGGCGGTCGATTCCCGGGAACCCGCCCGCTCCGCCAGCTCCCTCTGTTCACGGGCAAGCTCTTCCAGCTCTTCGTCCGTCTCAGGTAAGGATGCGGTAGTTTCGGTGTCGGACGCCAGGTCCGTCTGCTGCTCCTCCAGCCGCCGGGCCTCGCCGGCCAGGTCGCGCATCCGTTCCGCCTGCAGTTCGGCCTGCATCTGGAGGGCCGACGGCGTTTGCTCGACCATATCGCCCACCTGCGCGGTGAGTTCCTGCTGGGCGGCGTCCCAGTCCTCCGGTGTCATGGCGGCCGCTTCGGGTTGCTCTTCCAGCCGGGCGCGTTGCCGGGCCAGCTCCTCCTGCATTGCGGCGGCTTCCCGGAGGGCTTCCAGCCGTTCCATCGCCTCCGCCATCTCCTCGAACTCCTCCAGCAACTCGTCCGTCGCCGCGATGGCGGACTCAATCCGCTGGTCGGTCGCCTCGGATTGGGCTTCCCGGTCCTCGGGAGTCTCGCTGAGCGCCACTTCCTCGACACCGTCCTCGGCGGGCACGATGTGCTCGTCGGCCAGTTCCCGCAGGCGGGGGGCCAGCGCATCGTAGGTGCCGTCTTCCACTCGCGCTTCAAGGTCGCGGGTGGACCGCTCGGCGGCCACCAGATGCTCCATCATGTCGCGCAGTTGCTCGGGCATGTCATCGGGCGGCGGCGATTCGCCGTCCAGGGCCTCCCGCAGCTTCTCCGAACCGGCCTTGGCCGTCTGCAGCTCTTCCTTGACCCCTTCCAGGACCTCCCGCACATCCTCCTCCAGCAAGGTGAGCACCTGCTCGGCGTACGGTGGCGCTTCGGGCTGGATGAGAACCGTGAAGATGCGGGAGAGGTCCTCTTGAGGGCCACCCCGATCCGGTGGCAGGGCGTCGGTTGCTCTGAGCTGGAAACGCACTTCGCGGGCGCCCTCCAGTTCCGGGCGGGAGAGGTCCAGTGAAGTGCGATCGACGATGCTCAGACGCTCCGGCCCCTCCGGCGGCAGCGCGATGGGAGTGGGCTGTGCCTCCCCCCCGTCCACCGTCAGCAGCATCTCGGCGGCCGCTATGCCCAGGTCGTCGCGCAGGGCGTAGAGCACCGGGATGGTATCGGCGGGTCGGCAGCGCATCTGCCGGCGCCGCGGGTGGGCGACCCGGACACGGGGCGGGGAGTCGGGCACCGTCTCGATGGCGTGAACCTCCCGCGTATTGGTGAAGCCGTGCTCGTCAGTAGCTTCCAGCCACCACGTCCCGGTCAGGCCCGCTTCCAGGGCGAATTTGAAGAGGCATTCCGCCCCTCCGTCTTCCAGGTCGTGGCATCTGCCCCGTGCGAACGGGTCGTCCCGCCCCTTCAGATAGAGTCCGGCGTCCGGGACGGATTTGTTGAGGCGCGCCGTTATGGTAACACGGGTACCCTCGACGCCGGAGACCTCGCCCGCAAAAGGCGATTCCTCGACGGGCTCCAGGTAGCCGTAATCGGGGTATTCCAGCCGCAAGTTCATGCCATGCACGATGGGCGGCGGGACAACGTTGACCCGGTAGTAGCGCGTCAGGGCATCGCCGGCCCGGATGCGGTACTGGAACCCCTGCCGGGGCGGCGGGCAGAGCGCGGCAAACTTCTGGGAGCCCTCCGGCGCCGGCAAGTCGTCCATCTCCAGCACCGACCGCTGGCCCTGGGCGTTGATCAGGTACAGGGTCGCAGCCCCGGCTCGCTCATTGGCAACTTCCACCTCCACGCGCAGTGAGTCCCCGGGCCGGATGGTGGTGTCGCCGGGAGTGACCGACAGCTCGTAGGCCGCCACGTTGGGCAGATTCAGGAAGGGCGCGACTGCCCGGGCCAGCAGGCGCGACGACTCGCGCGGCCGGACGGCCAGAAGCCCGGCCAAAAGAGCCAGGGACAGGGCGGCGGCCAGCAGGAAGGGTCGCGCACTGCGTAGAGTAACCTCCTGCCGGGGCAGCAGGCCTTCCACGTCATGGCTCGCCTCCTCCACGAGGGCCGCAATGAGCGCGCGCGAGCCCTGCGCCTCGCCCGCGTCTCCGCTGCGCAACAACTCCACTGCGGAGCTAATGCGTTCCTGCAGTTCCGGGTGCCGGGCTTCCAGAGCCCTCGCAATCCCCTCCAGCGTCATGCTGCGGGCCAGGGGGCGGATGAGGAACACGACCGTTGCGGTGGCCGTCACGGCCAGAATAGCGAGCGTCATCGCCCATCGAGGCCACAGCGGCATGAAGGTCACCGTGGCATCGACCGCCATCACCAGCAGCAGCCCCAGCACGAGCACGGTGACAACGGGGCAGGCGCCCCGCACGGCCATGACGAACCGCGCGCGGCGCACCATGCTGCGCAGCTTCCTCTCGATGTTCTCCGGCAGTCGTTCGTCTGTGGTTAGTGTGCGCGTGTCGCTCACGGCAGGGCCTTTCGTTTGCGCAGCAGCCATTCGGCGGCGGCCACTCCCATTATAAGGCATAGGAGCGGCCATGAATTCCACAGCACGTATTCGTATCGTTCGCGCTGGACGGCGACGGGCGGGCGCAGCGGCTCAAGGACCCGCTCCGCCTCGGCGGGCCCCAGCACGAGACCCCCGGTCATCTGGGCCAATCGGCCCGGCGGCCCGACATCAGGTGTCAACTCGGCCTGCTCCCGGCTGGTCCCGGGCTCGACCGTAAACTCCGCCACCACGGAGTCAAGTTCGTCAGGACCGACGACGCCTCGGGCCTGCGGAGACTCCAGTCGCAGCTCGTACGGCCCCGGGGGCAGCCGCCCTACGTCCGCCTCATACAGCCCGGGTGAAGAGGGCAGGTACCGCAGCGTCCGCCGCACCACCGGTTCCCCGTTGCGCAAGACGGTGACGGCGACGTCGGCGTTTGCCAGAGGGGAGAGGTCGGGCTGCAGCAGCCGGGCCCGCACGTGTACCGGTTCTTCCGGCGCGTAGCGGGGCCGGTCGGTGCCGAGCTTGACCAGTTGTGTGCCGGCCGGAAAGCGGTAGCCGGCCGCCCACCGCATCACCTGCCCCCAGAAGCGGTGGTGATGCGTGTCACCCGCGCGGTAGCGCATCCTCCAGGTGCGGTCGAAAGCCAGCATCATCACCCGTCCCATGCCGACCCGCTGGTAGGCGATGAGGGCGTTGCTCGCGCGGGAATCTTCATCCTCCTCCGCCTCACCTTCCACCGGGCGCGCGTAGGCCAGCACGGTCGCGCCCGGCCGCACGCCGCCGACGGGCTGCCGCCAGTAGATGTCCGGCAGCTCGCCCCAGAGGTCCTCGTTCGTCTCGGGGTCGGGGTCGAGACGCGTCACGACACTCCTCTCACCCTCCGGAGTCAGGGAGATCCGGTAACCCTCTGCAGCCGCAGCTTCGGCGGCCTCCGCCGGCGGCATGAGGGGAAGCAGGTCCGCCAGGGGGCTGCGGCGGAACGCCTCCGGCATCGCGTGCGGCCCGGCGACCACCACCAGCGTTCCGCCTCGCTCCACCACGAGCCGGCGGAGGATGTCCTGCTCTTCCACGGGGAGCGACTCGGGCGTGACGTCCCCGAGCAGCACGACGTCGAACTTCATCCATTCGTCTTCGCTCTCCGGCAGCGCGGTCGCCTGCGCCTGATCGGGCGGTCGGTCGGCCGAGGCGGGGACTACGGGCATATCGGTATCGGGGGCCACACGGTCGGGATCGAACAGCACGTACTGCAGCTTGACCGAGGGATCCCGGTTGGCGAAAAGGTTCTTCAGGTAGCGGAACTCCCACCGCGGGCGCCCCTCCAGCACGAGCAGCCTGGTGCGCTCTTCAGTCACGTTCACGCGCAGGGGGTAGGCGTTGTTGTCGGCCAGCACCTCGTCCGGTCGGGTCTCGACGGCTACGGTGTAAGTCTGGGGCCCCGGCGTCGTGGGAGTGTGAGACAACTCAACGCGGGGTCGGTATCGGTCAGTGGGCACCTGGACCGTGCGTTCGTCCAGGGCCTCTTCTCCCTCCGGGCCTCGCAGTGCCACCTTCAGGGTTTCGCCGGCCAGCCCGTCCAGCTTCAGCTCGGCGGTCACCAGCATGCGGTCTTCGACGAACACGGCCTCCGGCACGTCCAGGGAGAGGACGGCGGCGTCGCGCGGGGGCCTCTGCGCACCGAACACCACGGAGGAGACGGGCACCCCCGCCACGCTCAGGTCGCGCGCCACCGGTTGCAGAGGAGTCTCCGCATTATGTCGGCCGTCGGTCAGCAGTATGATCCCCGCGAGCCGCTCCAGCGGAACGTCCCGCCGGGCCCTGTCCAGGGCCGCCGCCAGATCAGTGGCATCGGCGTCCACTGTCTCCGCGGGGTTCCCGCTGCTTGCTGCGTCGGCTGGACTCCGCTCGCCGGAGCCCGACGCTGTTTCCACCGCCTCACCGGCGAACGCGTAGGTCTTCACGGCGTAGCGGCCTTGCAGTTCCTGCAGAAGGCCGTCGTGAGGATCGGCTGAACCGCGCAACAGCAAGCCGGCCAGCTCGCGCCTGGTCCGTCCGGCCACAGCATCGACCGCCGCCTTCTGTTCGAGGGGGAGGCCTGTGTAGAACTCGGCGTCCAGCCGGCGGCCCAGTTCGCGGAGCTCAGCGGCCACCGAGGCCAGAGCGTCCTGCGCCCGCCGCACCGCGTTCAGGACGACGTCGCTGTCCTCGCCCAGTGCCGCAGTTGCCTGGTCGAGAGGTTGTGTTGCCTCCACTCCCAGCCGCTGGCGTACCCGCTCGACGGCTTCCTGATGTTCTCCCTGCGCGATCGGCGCGAGTGCCTGCCGCACCTGTTCCGTCGTGTCCGTGACGGCCCCGAATTCCTCTTCGAGTTCCCCGCGGCGGGTCTGCAGGTGCCTTGCCAGCACCTCCGGTTCGGACCCGGCGACCATGGAAAGCCACTCGGCCTGCACAGCCAGGCGAGTGTGCGCCTCCTCCAGCCGCCGTGCCTGTCGGTCCAGTCGGACGGGCCGCTCGACGTCCGCCAGCCCCAGCGCTTCGGCCAGCCGCACCCTGGCGTCGGGGGAAAGCCCGGTGTCCGGCACGTCCATGGACAGGGACTCGTCCGCCATCACCGCCAGCACGCGCTGCGTTCGACGCTCGGACTCGCGTACGAAAACGGGCTGCGCCAGCATGGCCAGAACCAGAAGGCACAGCGTAATCCGCAGGCCGCTCAGCATTATGCCCGACCTCCGAGCGATCCGCCGACGCTCGGCGCGGTAGAGGGCGACGGCGAGCTCCACGAGAACCGCCCCGCCGAGCCAGTAGGCCCAGAGCGGAACGGGCGTTCCGAATACCACGAACCGCCGGGCCGCCGCGGTCACCGTCAGCATGGCCAGTGCACCCACCAGCAGCCGGCACCCCAGCATGACGGTCCGGCGGAACACGCCTCCTCGCCGGGGTTCGAAGACGCGGAACGCCGCCCACCACGCCCCGAGCGCCACCAGCACAAGGACCGGCACAACGGGGAGGGGAACGGTGCCCCGAGGCAGCAGAAGCTCCGGCAACGCGAGAACGCTCATTCGCCCCCTCCCGATGCTCGAGCGCGTGAGGGGCGCCTCCCGAACATGCCCCGCAGCCGGCCGTGGTCGCGGGGCTGTTCGCCGAACTCGACTTCGCTGGCGGTGTGCGTCCGCCGGGTGACGCTGATCCAGCGGGCCAGCGCCATCTCGACCAGCACGACCAGCAACGCGCAGAGCAGCAACTGCTTCCATATCTCGCGGCCCGGCCTGTCGCCGGCCATCATGGTCGCCAGTTCCCGCGCGTCACGCGGGCGCAGGAACGGCACGTAATCGCGCGCGGCCAGCAGCTCCTCCTCGGTCAGCGGGTCAAGGCGGCTTTCCTCCGGGTTCCGCAGGACCACGAACGGCACGGAGGACGCCTCCGGATCGGTCGCTGGTTGGAATCGGTAAAGGCCCGGCCGGGCCGTCCCCGCAAAGGTCAGTTGCGTTCCGCCCGCCGTTGTCTGCGTGGCGGCCGTCCGTGTGTTCCCCGCGGGCGTCAGCACCCGCCACGGACCGACGTCATCGTCGGCCTGCGGCACGGACAGGAAGACTTGCGCGCCGGGGCGCAAGTTGAACTCGGGCATTGCGGGGGCCGACAGGTGATACACAAGCTCGTGCAACAGGGGGACGTAACTCGCGAGCGAGGGCAGGTTGGTCTCGCGCCGGCCCAGGGAGAACGGCATGAGGATCACGGAGCCGCGCCCGACGCGGCCCTCGACCATCAGCGGCGCGCCGGTGTCCAGCTCACCCCCGACCCGCACATCCCCGCGCTGCGCGTGTGGTTCCAGTTGCCAGTAGTGGCGCACCGTGGCCGACGCGCCGTCTGAGCGGCTGGCGGCGAAGTGCCTGAGGGCGGGATGGGTGCAGGTCTGCAACAGGGGACGGGCGGGAGGGTCCCCGGCTGACATCCGCGCCGCTAACGCCGCCGGCAGAATGGGGCCGCCTCCCGGGGCCTCCCAGCCGTTGTATAATTCGGCTTCCGCGTTTGTGCCGGGGGCCACCAGCAAACCGCCCCCGTCCCGCACGAACTGCCGGAGCCGCTCGGCCGCTTGAGCTGAGAGCCGGCTCAGGCCCGCGAGCACAACCACCCGGTAATCCCGCAATTCAACCGTATCAAGTTGGGCAGAGGTAATGGTCCTCGGTGCGACGAAGCTGATCCGCTCCGCCCGGGCTCCCTCGCCGGGTGCCAGGGCGAGTCGCGCCGTCAATATGCCCTCCCCTGTGCCGGATGACGCCGGGCCGCCGCCGACTAACAGCACAGGGAGAGTGTCGAGTACGTTGACGACGCGGACGGCGGTGTTGTCCGCCGGCAGGTCGTCATCGCCGGCAAGCTCAGCCGCGACTACGTGCGGTCCCGGCCGGGTGAACCGATGCCGGAACGTGATCGTCTCCGAGGCACCGGGTGACAGTGCGCTCAGGTGGCGCGTCCGCGCCGTGTCCCCGTCAACGGTCAGATGCACCGCCAGGCCACGAGTGGGGACGCTGCCTGTATTGCGGATCTGAACGGCCAGCTCGACGGGACGGCCGACGCCCACAACGCGCCGCGCGGCGGTGACCTCCGCAACGGCCGCGTTGTCCCACGTGCGCGGCAGAGGCAGCAGGCGGCACAGCACGCGGGTGGAGCGGGGCAACTGCTCCAGCGTGGAGGCGGCGAACCGCCAGCGCGGCTCGTCGTCCAGCTTCCATCCAACGGCCTGACCGTCGGTGATGAGCACGATCTGCTTGCCCGGGTTCTGTCCGCCGGCCACCAGGGACGCCGCGAAGGCGAGGGTGTCCGGCAGGGACATGGTGCCGCCGACCGGCGTGACCGAGTCGAGGGCGGCCTTTATCTCCTCAGGGTCCGAAACCAGGCCCGGTGTGACGCTGACGGGCATGGCGCCGGCCACGATGACGGCGACCTTGTCGTCCCGCCCGCGGGCATTGGCCGCGGCACGGGCCTCCTCCACGGCGCGTTGGAAGCTGCTTCGTCCCTCCACGAGGGCCTCCATGGACGTGGAACCGTCAATGATGAGGGCAACGTCGCGGGCGCCCGCCCCGGCGGTCCAGCGGGAACTCTGGAACCGGTGTTCCAGCAGGGCGGCAGCGCCGGCCCCTACAAGGAGCAGTCCCGCCAGGCCCAGAAGCCCGAGGGCAACCCTTCTGCGGCTCCACATGACCACGCCGAGCCCGAAGCAGACCGACGCGGCCAGCGCGGCCGGCAGGATAACCAGCCACGGCACGCGCGAGCCGGCCGGGACGAATGGCCGCGCGGCGGCCAGCACCAGCAGCGCGATTAGCAGGCAGCGCATCGCCATAAGCAGCATCTCCTCCAGCAGGATGCGCTTGCGGCGTGCGGCCAGTGAATCCAGCAGGAACTGCATGGCACCCCAGTCCGTGGTGCGCGGCCGGCGGCGGTGCAAAAGGTGGATGAGGATGGGAATCCCCACGCCGAACAATGCGACCAGGATGGCGGGGTTGAGGAATGTCATTTCACCTGCCGTCGGCGCCGGGCCAGATAGTCCGTCAGTGCCACGTCGAAGCTGTCGCGCGTGCACACCGGAACGTAATCGATTCTCATGCGTCCGTAGCCAATCTCCAGCCGCCGCACGAAGCGCCGCACCCGGTCCAGGTAGTCCGCACGGAGAGCGCCCGCGTCGAGCTGCACGAGGTTGGCCGAATCCTCCAGGTCGCGGAACTGCGACTCCCCGTTGAACGGGAAGGTGAACTCCTCCTGCGCCATCACGTGCAGCACGATGACCTCATGCTTGCGATAGCGGAAGTGCTGGAAGGCGCGCAGTATCTCGTCGGGGTCGCCGAACAGGTCCGAGACGACGATGACCAGTCCGCGGCGATGGATGCGCTCGGCAATGTCGTGGAAGATGGCGGCCGGCGCCGTCTCGCCGCCCGGGGCGGTCCCGTGGAGTTCCTTCAGCAGCGTGCGCACGTGGCTGGGACGGCTCCGGGCGGGGATGTAGCGGCGTATCTCGTCGTCGAACGTCACAAGCCCGACAGCGTCCTGCTGGTGGATCATCATGTGCGACAGAGTTGCTGCCAGCATGCGGGCGTACTCGAACTTGCTCAGCCGCCCCCCGTTCCGGCGGGCCGCCTTCTCGCCGCGGTAGGCCATCGAGCCTGAGGCGTCCACCAGCACCGTCGCGCGAAGGTTGCTGTCCTGGGTATACTGCTTGACGTAGTAGCGATCGGAGCGGGCGTAAACCTTCCAGTCCAAATGGCTCACGTCGTCGCCGGGAACGTACTGACGGTGCTCGGCGAACTCGGCGGAAAAGCCCTTGTGGGGGCTCTTATGGCGTCCGGAGACGAAACCTTCCACGGCGTCCCGCGCGATCAGCTCAAGCCGATGGACGCGCGCCAGCGCCTCCGGGTCCAGCAGTTCCATGTAGTCGGGCTGTCCGCCTGTGTCGGCCATTGGTTGTTACGTCAACTCCTCCGCGCCGGTCGAGACCTCCTCCAGCAGGCGCGCCACCACGTCATCTGAACTCAGCCCCGCCGCTTCGGCGTTGAAGGTGGTTATGACGCGGTGCCGCAGCACGGCCGGCGCCAGCGCGCGAACGTCCTCGGTGGTGGCGTGATAGCGCCCGTGCAGGATGGACCGGGCCCGGGCGCCCAGTATGAGGTATATTCCGGCCCGCGGCCCCGCGCCCCACTCGACCAGTTCGTTGATGAACTCGGGCGCCTCTTCCCGGCCCGGTCGCGATTCCCGCACCAGCGCCCGGGCGTACTCGAAGACGTGGTCCGCCACCGGCACCCGCCGCACGATGCGCTGCAGCTCCAGAATCTCCTCACCCGTGAGCACCGGCTCCAGGTCCGCCTCGTAGGCGCCGGTCACCTGCTTCATGATGGCCAGCTCTTCGTCCGCGGACGGATAGTCCACGATGACGTTGAACATGAACCGGTCCAACTGGGCTTCCGGCAGGGGATAGGTGCCCTCCTGCTCGATGGGGTTCTGGGTGGCCAGAACCACGAAGGGCTCCGGCAGCGTGTGCGTCTTCTCCCCCACGGTGACGCTGTGCTCCTGCATCGCCTCCAGCAGGGCGGCCTGCGTCTTGGGGGGCGTGCGGTTTATCTCGTCGGCCAGTATCATGTTGGCGAACAGCGGCCCGTGCACGAAACGGAAGAACCGCTTGCCCGTGGTGTGGTCCTCTTCCAGCACGTCGGTGCCCGTGATGTCGGAGGGCATCTGGTCGGGAGTGAACTGGATGCGGCTGAAGCTGAGGTGCAGCACGCGGGCCAGCGTGCGCACCAGCAGAGTCTTGGCAAGGCCCGGCACCCCGACCAACAAAGCATGGCCCCGGCAGAAGAGGCTGATGAGCACCTCCTCGATAACCTTCTCCTGCCCCACGATGACGCGGCCGAGCTGGTCGGTCATCTTCTCGTAGGCGGCGCTCAGCGCCTTCACCGCCTCAATGTCGTCCTGCTTACGGACCGTCGCGGACGCGGTTCGTCCGGATTCCGGTCCCGTTTCCTCGTTGCTCATCCCGGCGGTTCTCCTTCAGGCAGTACCGGCCTGTTGCGGAAAGCGAGGTATGTTCCCCGTTTGCTCCACTGCATGCACCGGTGCATGATAGGTATGTGGGCGGGTCAGGGCAAGTCGGTGCGCGGAAAAGAGGCCCAACAGCCGCGGACGAAAGGGGTTGACACGATGCGCCGGGGGGTGTACACGAAAGGAGGAACGGCTTCTCAGGGGGTGGGGGCATGATAGCGGCCATCTCGGACATTCACGCGAACCTGGAAGCCCTCCGAGTCGTGATGGACCGCATCCGCGAGTGCTCGGCCATTTATTGCGCGGGTGACATCGTCGGCTACGGGCCGAACCCCAACGAATGCTGTGAACTTCTTCGGGAGCGCGGCGTGAGGGTTGTCCTGGGCAACCACGATATCGTCTGTGCCCACTACGACCGCTTAGTGGACACAGACCCCGCCCGATTGACCCCTCGGGAGAAACTGGCCCGGACCACGCTGAGCCAGATGAACTCGGTCGCCCGTCAGTCCTGTGCCTGGACCCACCGCGTGCTGAGCGACGAGAATCTGGAATACCTGCGCAGCCTGCCGTTGGTGTTCCGCGAGGGCAGTATCTCGGTCATCCACGGTTCGCCCGGCTCCGACTACCACAAACTGAACACCTACCTGCAGGAGAAATATGAGACGCTCAGCTCGCAAAGGCGGGCTTACGGCATGGGGTTCACGGAGTTTTGCGGGGAACTACTCGACGAGATGGAGACCATGATACTCATCGTGGGTCACACTCACATTCCGTACAAGGGGTATGTCTACCGCGGCGCGCGCTGGAACTGGCTGCCGCGCTTCCTGACCCGGGAGAACTGGGTGATAAACCCCGGTGCCGTGGGCCAGCCCCGCCGCGGCAAAGAGGCCACCTTCGCCCTCATCAAGCTGCCCCTCTTCCCCTACCTGCACCCCCGGGCGTCCTTCCGGTTCCTGGAGCACTACGTCCAGCAATGCGCGGTCTCCTACGACAGGCGGGAGACCATCCGGAAGATAGACGGTATCGAGGAGCTGGATGAACCGGTGCGTTTCATGCTGAGCAACTGGTTTTAGGCTCTGTCTGAAAAACCGGGCCTGGATTCGAGTGGCTGCATCGACGTCCGGCTGCGTCCGCCTGCACCGACATGTCACAGTGACATGCCTGCTTCCGCGTCCTTTCCGGCCGCCGATTCGCTCGCTCTCGGTCCGCCGGCCGATTCCTCAGACAGAGCCTAAGCGCCGGCCCGTCGCGCGCCTCCCCGGTCGTCGTGTGTGGCACAGCCGCCTCGGCTGTGCGGCCTTGCCATTGCGTTCTGGGAGGGCTCGGGCCTGCCGGGCCGGCGCGCGCGGCCGGCCGTCCCCGGCCGACCGCGCGGGCGCAATGCGCCGCACCCGGGCTGCCTGTAACCACGACGCCCCCCTGCCTCAAAGAGGTGGAGACGTTCTGCGCCCCGGACCGGAACGTCGGTCGCGGCGCTTCGTGCCGTTGAGTTCGGCCTCGAGGCGCCGGGCCGCTTCCTCCCACTCCGGCCGCAGCGCGTCCGCGAAGGCCCCCTGACCCGTGACCGCCACAACGTACGCCGGCGCCATCGCGCCATCCTCCGACTCCCGAGCGTGCACGACCAACTGTTTCATCGTCGATACGGCCTCCAACATGGCTGACGACTGTCTCGCCCCTTCGTAATGCACGCGCCGTGCCAGACCGGCATCATGCGGACAGCCGTTCATGAAAACCCTTGAAGAGCAAAGCGTTACAGCCTGCCTTGCTCCCCGCGCTGCCGCCCACGGGCATCGCTCGCCGCCACCTGGGGGCTTAAAAAGAGAGCAGTATCGCTCAAGTATTGACTACAGGTGCCCGTTTGCCCTATCTTGACCACGAGCGGAAGCGGAACGGCATCGGCACAGCGGACAGCGACGAATTGCGCAGGATGAACGAACCGCGAATTCTGGGACCCGAGCCCGCGGCACTTACAAGAGGATTCCCAATGAACGACCCGTCCGAAACGGCCATAGTTACCTACAACGGCATTGACGGGGCCTGCGCCGCCGCTATGGCCCTTCTGGAGTGTCCCGACGCCGAGGTTCTGGTCACCAGCGCGGCCCGCGTGGCGGAGACCTTCACGGAACTGGCGCGCCATCCCACGAAGTGGAGCGCCGTCCACGTCTGCGGGTTGGGCGTCTACTGCGATTGGTCCGAGCTGCTGGAGCCGGCCGAGACGCTCAGGAGGGCCGGAGTGGCCATCACCTGGTACTGCGGCCGGGGCTATCTGGAACCCGACGCCGAGAGATTCGCCGGCTTCTGCACACCAGCCTTCATGGAGGTCGGCAGCAACACGGAGGCCGTCTGCGAGCACCTGCAACTCACCGACCACCCCCACGCCGGGGCATTGATGTCCATCGCCCGGCACGATCCCCACCTGGAGGACGACCAGGCCGCGCCGACAGGGGACGAACGCTTTTGGACCGACCTGATAAACGCCGCCATCGCTGAGTATTTCAAGTATCAGGATACCGACGCCTACGCCGAGACCGTGTGCAAGTTGTCGCGATTGGAGGCTGGTCCGCACGACCGCGACCGTGTCGCGGTCTTCCGCCGCAGCGGCATGCGGCACGTGTTGTGGGGCAAGTCGGAGCCCATGCGCGCGCTCCGGCGCACCATCAGGCGGTGCGCGGAGGTGGACGAGCCGGTGCTGATCACGGGCGAATCCGGGGTCGGTAAGGAGTACGTCGCGCACCTGATCCACGAGCGGAGCCGGCGGGCCACCGAGGCATTCGTGCCGGTCAACTGCGCCCTCTTCGCCGGCAGCGCCGGCCTGGCCAACTCCGAGCTGTTCGGTCACGTCGAAGGGGCGTTCACGGGCGCGACTTCGGACCGGCCGGGCGCCTTCGCTGCCGCCGACGGTGGCATACTGTTCCTGGACGAAATCGCCGAGCTGCCCGCCGAAGTGCAGGCTAAGTTCCTGCGCGTGCTGGAGGACGGCCACGTCACCCCGGTGGGCTCGGACGAGCCCAGGAGGGTGGACGTGCGCGTGCTGGCGGCCACCAACCGCCGCCTGCCCACCATGATCCGTGAGGGCACCTTCCGGGCGGACCTCTACCACCGCCTGTGCATCCTTCAGGTGCGCGTCCCGCCGCTGCGCGAGCATCCGGAGGACATCGGCACTATAGTGCGCGAACTGTTGCCGAGCCTGGCATCCGACGGGCGGGACCCCGACCTCGGGGAGGGGGACATAGAGAGACTTAAGGGCTACGACTGGCCGGGCAACGTGCGGCAGCTCATCAAGGTGCTCAAGCGGTTTCTCTACCTGGACCGGCCGGTCGGCGAACTGCTCGACGAAGAGCGGCGACTCGGCGCCCTGAGACCGTCGGACGACGGGGAAGGGGAAAGTCCCCTCTGGCCGCAGACTGCGGAAGACGTTCGCCCCATCCGCGAAGTGCGGGACGAGTACGCCCGGCGGGCCTTCGAGTTGCTGGAAGGCAACTACACGGCCACCGCCAGAGCCCTGGACATCGCAGTGAACACGCTGCGTTCGTACCTGCCGGATGACTGACGACCGACCGCCGGGGGCCACCCGGGACCACCGCGGGAGCGTGGCGGCAGACCAGTGCAGCCCGCCGGGAAGCCGGTGGAAGTCGAAGTCCATCCCGTGTATAATCGGCCCACCGTCGATGGGGACATATCCGACGAGGGGCGGTGCGGGCACGCAGCGCCTCACGAAGGGGGGCAAGGTGATGACCGGTATCCTGCTGGCCGACGATCATCGTATGGTCCGCGACGGTCTGCGAGCGCTGATCGAACGGCAGGAGGACATGAAGGTTGTGGGAGAGGCCGGGAATGGACGAGAGGCGGTCCGGCTGGCCCTCGAACTGAAACCCGATGTCGTGGTGATGGATATAGCGATGCCGGACATGAACGGCCTCGAGGCCACGCGTCGGATCACCGCTTCCGGCGAGAAGCCGGTCGTCATCGCCATTTCGGTGTACACCGATCGGCAGACCGTTCTGCGTACACTCGACGCCGGCGCGTCCGGTTACGTCCCCAAGGTGTCGGCGTTCGCGGAGTTGCTGCGGGCCATCCGAGCGGTGGTCGGGGGGAACGTTTACGTCAGTCCCCGGGTGGCCGACACGGTCCTGCAGTATCGGCTGCGGACCGGGATGAGGGCCGAAGGGGAGGGGGTGGATGAACTGACCCCTCGCGAGCGGGAGTTCTGCAACTCATTGCGGAAGGCGCCACGAGCAAGCAGATCGGCCGGCGGCTGCACATCAGCGTGAAAACCGTGGGCAGCCACCGGCAGAGCATCATGAACAAACTGGGACGCCACAATGTGGCGGACCTGACGCGCTATGCAGTCAGCGAGGGGCTCGTATCCCTCGAGGGAGAGCCCCCCGTCTTGCAGTAGTTCAGGAACGGACCTACGGGCCCAGCCGAGAATAGGTAGAATACCCCATTGCGGTGCTTGCGATTGGGCGTTAAACTACAGGCTTGTTCTGTCGTGCCGAGACCGCAGGGCCATTCGTCCCACCGCGGGGCATCGGGGCCGTGAGCGGCTCCGCGCACATACTGGGGGTGTCCGCAGGGGAGGCAGACAGCGGGCAGCGTAATGGAGACGTCAGTCTGGGGGTATATGGCATGGCCACTCCGGTCGGATCGGAGACGGGGCAGCAATCTGCAGGGGCAACGGCGGAACCCGCCGGCGTCATCGTACTGGATGCATCCGCTCGAGTGATCGACATGAACAGCGTTGGTGAGTCGATGGCGGGCGTGGGGCTTGAACAGGCCACCGGCAGGCCGATCCAGGAGGTGCTGAGGGACCCCGTGCTTTCTTCGTTGGTGCTTTACGCGCTTGTCAGCGCACGGCCTGTGGAGACGGCTGTCGAAGGCGGTCGCAAAAGAATCAGCGTGCGCAGCGAGAAGGTCCTCGACGAGGAAGGTCAGGCCACCGGGGCTCGCCTGGTCCTCTCTGAGTGGCCCGACTGACGACGCGGGATTTCTCAGCCGAAAAGGCACGCGGCGGTCATGCCCTGGGCGCGCCCGCAAATCCCGAGTCGTTCCCGCTTGTTTTTGACGCTCGATAGCAACGAGCTTTCACTCGCTCTGGCCGGTTCCTGGCGCTGCCGACCCTCTACCGGGTGTGCCACTGGAGGGCCATCATGCTGTGGGGTGGGAGTTGTATGCGTCGGCCGGAGGTGAAGTCTTCCAGGGCGCCCTCGGTGATCCTGACCCGGGGGTCGGCTTGCTCGAACTCGTTGTTGGCGGTTATCTCGTCCGCCGACAGGAGCCACCATTGGGCGCCTTCCTCCCTCACCTGGCCTTCGAACTCCAACGCCACCGGACGGGGCTCAGAGACGTCGAGGTTGACGAGAATCAGGCCGCGGCGGTTGCCCTCGCGGAACGCGTAGCTCCAGATGGTCGGCAGGCGCTCCATTGTCTCGACACCCTCCCGGCGGCTGAAGACGCCCGTGGCGGAGAACGTCGGTGTCTGCCCCGTGTGCGCGGTCTCCACAAGGTCGCCGCCCATGACCTTGTTGGCCAGCATGCAGGCCAGGAACGTCGGCCGGTAGCGCTCGTGCCCCTCCCGCATGTTCAGCGCCGTGCCCCAGAGACGCACCGTGCCGGTGGAGGCACGGTAGCCGTGCTGCACCAGCGAGAACAGGCACTGCGTGCGCAGATGGTGCTCCTTGAGCATCAGCAGCATGGTGTTGGCCACGTTCAACCCGCCGCCGATGGACGTGACCAGCTTGTTGCGCGGGGCGGGCGGCGCGTCGCCGTGCGTGATGTGATGGTTGACCTCGTAGATGGACAGCTCGATGCCGGCCTCCTTCGCCGCCCGGCAATTCTCGTACATCGCCCCGTCCTCGTGCAGCGAGCGGCGGAGCGGCCAGGCGAAGGCCCAGCGGAAGAACTTCTCGTCGGTGTCCAGCAGTTCCATGTCCTCCTCGTTGAACCGCTGGATGATGTAGGGCGCCAGCCCCAGGCGGTCGGCGTTGGGCACGCGCTCGAGCATGATGCCGTTCAGCCACGAGTTGGCCGCCTGCCCGCCGGCATGGAAGACGACCTTCGGTGTGTAGTGGGGCGACGACTTGCCGGTGGCGATGAGGCTTTCCCAGTAGTCGGGCCCGTTGTAGCCGCCGAGCTGGTAGGGGCCGGCGTTGTTCCACGCCTCGTTGCCGAACTCGACGTGAATGCGGTCGAAGACCTCCGTCCAGGGCCGCGGGTGGCCCATCTCCGCTCGGATGCGGCCATAGGGGGTGTCCGGCGGCCCGCCCAGGTATTCCATGAAGCTGGCGATCTCCTCCCGCTGCAGCGTGCCGGGCAGGCAGTACCACGGCTCAGCGCCGATGTACTCGCAAAGCTCGTACATCTGGTGCAGGCCGTAGGGCGACTTGCGATGGCCCTCCTGCGGGCCGGGCCTGTCGGTCTTGCGGCTGGTGTAGGAGTGGGCGCGCATCGGCGGCCGGAGGGTGTTCTCCACGGTGTTACCGCCCATCTGCAGGTAGCGAACGGGGCCGGGGTTGTACTTGCGCAGCATGCGCAGGCAGTCGTCGCGGAAGGCCGTGGGGTTCTCGTCGCCCTCGAGCCACGCCTCGATGTCGTCCACCAGCACCTGCCCGCCCGCGGCGGAAACGACGAAAGTCAGATGCACGCTGTCGTCGGGCCCCTCGGGCTCAGGCACGGCGTCGGCGGTGACGCTGAGTTCGTACTTGCGCCATTCGCCGGACGGTCGGACAGTGGCCGACCCGCCGTATTCCTCCCGGCTGCAGGCGACCTTCAGCTCGGGCTCGCCGGAGACGGCCTTCGCCCAGACGTTCACGCGCCACGTGCCGTTCAGCCGGCCGTAGCGGTGGTAGTGGGTGGCGAAGCGAATGAAGCTTTGCTCCCGACGGCCGTCGAGCCTGGCGGCGGCCACGCCGAAGGAACCCGGCGGGACGTCGCCCGTGTTGATCGTCACGCTCTCGGACATCCAGTAGTGGTGCGGCCGATGGGGAAGCTGGCCCTCGTCCAGCCGGAAGTTCTCCACCAGCAGGCCGCTGTTGGGCGGCGTCTCGGGAATCTGGCGGTCGAAGACGAAGAAGTCCTGCTCGATCATCTCGCCCTGGTGGTCGTAGGGCACGCTGGAGACCTCGCGGATGGTGCCGGAGGTCCATTGCCCGGGGCCGGAAAGGACGGTAAAGGTACCGCTGCCGACGAGTATCCGGCGCCAGGGCTCGGGCACGCCGAACCACGTGCTCGCGCCGTTCGCCTTCCAGACCGGCCCGAAGTGGCACTGCCGGTAGCTTGTGCCCTCGAAGTTGCAGCGCACGCGTTTTTTGACCAGCACGGAGCCGGAGTAGTAATTGTCCCCGCCCAGGTTGATGCCGAAGCGGCTGCAGTCCTCGACAAGGATATTGTCGGTAACTCGGACAGTGGTAAGCTGGTCAGGGTCGGTATCGGCGAGTTCCTGTGCCGTGGCGAACGGGCCGGCGCATGCCAGCAGCACGGCATACAGCGGGATCAGCTTCAATCCTTTCATGGGTCTCTCCCCGTTTCTTGCGGTTTTTGACAGGGCGTATTGTAATCCGTACGGGCACGATCACAAAGGGGCGGCGCCTCCCTGGTGAAGGGAGTTCTTGAGAGGACGGGTCGGCCCTGAATGCTGCATCCCGAAGGACAAGCTGTGCGTGTCGGCCGGATCCGCGGCTCTTGATCTGTCGCGGGGCCGGCGCATAGACTGCGGCTTGTGTGAAGCCCGGGTGCAGGGAGCCGCGATGCAGGTCATCTATAGCGAGAAGCATGCCCTTCACGACCCGGTGCGGGCCTTCGCCAACGGGATGGAACTCCAGCACGTCGAGTCTCCCGCTCGGGCCGAACGGATACTGGAGGCAGCCGAGACGGCGGGGCATGACATCGTGTCCGCCAGGTCGTATGGGCCGGGTGTGCTCGAGTCGGTGCATGCCGCCGAACTCGTCGCCTATCTGCGGGGGGCTTACGAGCCGTGGGTGGAGGCCGGCATGTCGCCCGACGGGGTCATCCCCAGCACGTTCCCGCGGCGGCCCCCGCGCGAGGCGTCGCGGGCGGTCAAGGGGCGGGCAGGGCGGTTCTGCTTCGATACGGAGACGCCCATCGGGGCCCGCACGTTCGAGGCCGCCTTCGCCTCGGCGGCATGCGCGCTGACCGGCGCCGACCTGCTGGCGGGGGGCGCCCGCGCGGCGTACGCCCTCTGCCGCCCGCCGGGCCATCACGCCGGGCCCGACTACTTCGGCGGCTACTGCTACGTGAACAACGCCGCGCTGGCCGCCGAGTGGCTGCGGACGGGCGGCGGGGAGCCCGTCCGCGTGGCCGTGCTGGACCTCGACTATCATCACGGCAACGGGACGCAGGAGATCTTCTACGAGAGCGGTGACGTCCTCTACGTCTCGGTGCACGCCGATCCCCGTGCAGCCTACCCCTACTATTGGGGCTTTGCCGATGAGAGGGGGGCGGGCGCCGGGGAGGGCCGAAACCTGAACCTGCTGCTGCCGGAGAATACCGCGGAGGATGATTACAGGTCCGTCTTGGGCGACGCTCTCAAGGCCGTCGGGGAGTTTCGTCCGGAGTATCTGGTGGTCTCGCTCGGCACGGACACGGCCGGCGAGGACCGGCTGGGGAGTTTCGGGCTCTCCGTCGAGTCATTCCGGCGCCTGGGGCGCCGGGTGGCCGGGGCGGGCTTGCCTATCCTCGTCGTACAGGAGGGCGGCTACAACCTGGAGACCATCGGTCCGTGCGTCACCGAGTTCCTGGCCGGCCTGGAAGGGCAGTGAGACCCTCAGTAGTTAGCCACGAAGCCCCAACGAGCACGACGTCGACCGGTAAGTCTGCGGCTCGGCGTGGACGATGCCCGGGACGGCCTCTGGTACGACCATGCCGACTGGGCCCGGGCCGGCTTCGTGGTGGAATGACCGAGCGCCGCTTCGGCTGGACGTCCGTGTCCGTCCTCCGGTGGCCCGCCGACTGGAAGCGTCCACCAACGACAGGGGCCCGTCGACCTTGTATGCTGGAAACCAAGGAGTTGAACATGGAAGAACTGCTTCAGATGCTGACCGGGCGCGGTGCGACTCTGGTGGGCTTTGCTGACCTGAGCGAAGTCCCCACTGAGGTCCGCGCCGGAATGCCGCGTGGCGTGAGCCTGGCCGTGGCGCTGGACCCGGAGATCGTCGCCGGCATACAGGACGGTCCGACGCCCGAATACATGGACCTCTACCACCGGGCGAACGAGTTCCTGACAGAGCTGGCCGAGGCCGGAGCGGCTTTCCTGCGCGAGCGTGGTCACTGCGCCGAGGGCTGGCGGGCCAGCGGGGGCATCGACGGGAAGACGCTATCGGTGCGCACCCAGCACAAGACGCTGGCAACTCGGTCCGGCCTGGGCTGGGTGGGCAAGTGCGCCCTGCTGGTCACCGAACAGTACGGCTCGGCCGTGCGCTTCGCCAGCATCCTGACCGACGCCGAACTGCCCGTGGGCGAGCCGGTGGATGAGTCCCGTTGCGGGGAGTGCGCCGCGTGCGTGGAGGTCTGCCCCGGCGACGCCCCGCAGGGCCGGAACTGGCGGGTCGGCATGGAGCGGGCGGAGATCTTCGACGCGTTCGCCTGCGCCCGCGCCATGCGGGAGCGACGGGAGCGCGCCGGGGACGGCATCGGCATCTGCGGCATGTGCATCGCCTCTTGCCCCTATACCCGGGACTACCTCCGCCGCAGCGGCGTCAACCTCGACGCCCCCTGACCGGCCTGCTCACCACTGAGGCACTGAGGACACGGAGAACGGCCGAGGGAGTGTGCTGACCGATGTGGCACAGCCGTTCGCCGTACGGCGAACTGTGGCCGGGCCCTTAATCCCCTTCCTTCCCGCGATCTTTCCCCCTTCTCCGAGATCATCGGTCAATAGCGGACAAATCGGACAGCGGCTCCGTCCGGGACGCCTACAATCTCGCATCGTTGCGAGATCGAGACACGTTCCGGAGGAGCCGCCTTGCCGAAGTGCAAACGCGAGAAACTGCTGCCGCAGGCCCGCAGCCTGGCCGCCGAAGGGGTCCCCAAGCCCGAAATCGCCGCCGCCCTCGACGTCGCCCCCAGCACCATCTATCGCTGGGCGAAGCGGGACGCCGAGGCGGGGCGACCGTGGGATGAGGAGGCCCCGCCGTCCGTTCCCGCCCCTGCCGCATCCCCACCCAACAGCGCCGAACGGCTCTACCGTCGGCTCCAGGAGCGGCTGGAGCGCCTGATCGACGAAAGCGAAACCGCCCCGAAGAGCGCCAACCTGGAAAACCGCATGCTCAAGCTGTGCAAGGTGCTGGACCACCTGCGCGAGCAGCGCGACGACCTGGAGGGGCAACTGAGGGCCATGAAGCGCTTCGGCTCCTTCTGCGCCCGCCACCTACCCGAAGACGAGATGACCCCCGTCCGCAAGGCCATCCGCCTGTTCCTGGACGAACTGAAGAGGGAGCACTCATGACCTGGGTCCAGACCGCGATATCCGCGGCGTCGGCGCTGTTCGGTGGATTCGTGGGCGGATGGCTGGTGGCCTTCCGGCTCGGCCGCTGGCGCCAGCGCATCGAAGACCACCTGACCAGCATCGAGGCGCGCCTGAGCAAAGGGGACCGCGTCGCCGGCAGCGTGCCCATCCTCCGCACTCGCGTGGACCTGATCCTGGAGGAACTCAGGTCCATGAAAGAGGAGTTGCGCGAGGACCGGAAGAACTTCGTCAGCCACGAGGAATGCGACAGGAGGCACCAGCGTGATAAGTCGTGAAGAGATCGAGAACCTGCTGGCCGAAGTCCGGCGCCGCCGCACCGAAGCGGAGGCCGAGGCCGGCCACGCCGCCGAACGCCTGGCGCGTTTGGTCAGCGGAATGACGCCGCTGGCCAAACGCGCCAGGCGTTCGGCGGCGCGTTTGGTCAGCGGAATGACGCCGCTGGAGGAGGTGGACACCGAACAGGTGCGCGCCACGGCGGACACCTACGCCGGCGCCGTCGAGCGGCTGGCGCAGTGCACCGCATTCGCCCGCGACCTGCGCCGCCTGCTCATCTGAGACGCCGACAGGAGAGACTGACCATCGTCAAGTGGTCCCGACAGCACGAGCAGCTCCGGATCAGGATCCTCGAGTTGATCGAACGGAAGGCCACGCCCTTCGAGCGCACCGGCGAAGATGCCCGGCGCGAACGGACCGAGCGGCCTTTTCTCGAGTGGTGCCGCACGTACCTGCCGCACTACTTCGATCAGCCGTTCGTGGAGTTCCACCGCCGCATGGTCGAGGCGGTCGGGGAGCCGGACATGCCGACCTTCGTCTGCGCCTTCCGAGGCGCGGGCAAGAGCGTGCTGCTCAGCCTGGCACGACCGCTCCACCGCGCTTTGAGCGGTGAGTCACCCTACTTCCTCTATGGCAGCCAGGTGCGCAAGCTGGCCGCGCAGAATATGGACTACGCCAGGTTGGAGCTGGAGAACAACCCGAGGCTGCACTCCGACTACGGCGAGCCGGACGTCGAGGGTTCCCGCGGGGAGTGGACGGTGCGGCCCGCGCGCCGGCGGGGCACCGTCAAGTTCGAGGCGTTCGGTATCGGTATGAGCCCCCGCGGGCGACGACACGGCGAACACCGCCCCGTGGACTTCGTGGGGGACGACCTGGAGGATGCCGAGCTGGCCCGCAATCCCGAGCGCGAGCAGAACCTGTGGGACTGGTTGATGGACGAGGTGCTCCCCGCGCTGGAGCCGGAGACATACGACTTCACCGTCCTGGGCACCATGTTCGGTCCCGCCTGCATGATACGGCGCGCGATGAAACTGTCCCACAACGAGGACGGGACGGGCCGACCGCTGACCCGCGTCTTCCTCCAGCGGGTCACCGAGGACGGCCGGAGCGTCTGGCCGGAGCGCTTCAGCGACGAGGCGCTTTCCCGCATCCGCGCGACCATCGGGTTGCGCAACTGGCTGCGCAACTACGCGCTGGAGTGCGAGGACCCCGGAAAGCCCTTCCAGGCCCTCTGGATGGGCTCCTACCGCCGGGGCGAAGTGGACGTCCGCCGACTCGACGTCGTCGCCTTTCTGGACCCTGCCGTCAGCCGCACGGGCTGCCCCCGGGCGCTGGTGGCGGTTGGGGCGGACCGGAGCGAGGGCATCCGCTACGTGCTGGATGCCTGGATCGAGCGGGGCAGCCCCATGGAGATGATCGACAGGCTGTTCGAGTTCCACGGACGCTTCCGGCCGCGGGTCATCGGCATCGAGTCGAACGGCGGTTACGCGCTCATCCGCCCCCTGCTGCGGGAGGTGGAGTCGCGCCGGGGCCGCCGGCTTCCCGTGCGATACGTCAACCACAGCCGCCCGAAGGACCTGCGCATCGAGGCGCTGGCCTCCCAGTTCGAGCAGGGCCGCTGGAAGTTCCCGCAGAACCCTTCCACCGGAGTCAAGACGCTGCAGGAACAGTTCCTCAGCTACCCCGACGGCTGGGTGGACGGCCCGGACGCGGCCGCCGGCTGCGACGAGTTGCTCCCCGATACCTTCCGGCCCCAGCCGGACGGGGCCGCCTACAGGACCATGAGCGCAAGAACCGACTTCTCTTCCCTCTGACGGGGAACATTGATGACCACGACACCGAGCACAGACACCATCGCGGCGCCGTCCCGCTTCGGGGCCCGGACCATCGCCGGCCGGGTGGACGTCGACACGCTGACGCCGCGCCGCATCAAGCGCATGTTGCTGGCTGCCGAAGGCGGGGACATCGCGGCGCAGGCCGAACTCTTCGAGCGCATGGAGGAGAAAGACGGCGAGCTGGACGCCTATCTGCGCACCCGCAAGTCCGGCGTCGCCCACCTGCGCCACGAGTTGGAGCCGGCCGACGGGTCGGCCGCCGCCCGGGGCGCCGCCGAGTTCTGCCGGGAAGTGCTGAGCGAGTTGCCCGACGTGCCGCGCGCCGTCTTCGACCTGCTGGACGCCATCCCGAAGGGATTCAGCGTGCTGGAGGTGGACTGGCGGACGGACGCCGACCGCTGGCGGCCGGGCCGGCTCATCTGGCGGCCGCAAAGGTGGTTCTGCGCGGCCGACGATGGGGAGACGCTGCTGCTGCGGCAGGACGGCGGCGGGGGCCTCGAACTGAACCCCCTCAACTTCGTCATCCACCGGGCCCGGGCCCGCAGCGGCTTCTGCGCCCGCACCAGCCTGCTGCGCTCCTGCGTGAGGGCCTTCGTGGTTCGCCACTTCGCGTGGAAGGACTGGATGTCCTTCGCCGAGGTGTACGGCATGCCGCCGCGCATCGGATGGCTGCGGGAGGACGTGGCGTGGGATTCCCGCGAGGCGCGCGAACTGTGGCAGGCCGTCAGGGCGCTGGGCATGGACGCCGCGGCCGTGGTGCGGGAGGGCAACCGCATTGAGATGCTGGACACCCGCCGGACGGGCGACGGGCAGCTTTTCGAGCGGATACTTGACCGCGCCGCCCGCGAGATGACGCTGGCCATCCTGGGGCAACTGCTGACCAGCGGGGGCGACCGCGGCGGCTCCTACGCCCTCGGACAGGTCCACAACCAGGTGCGCTGGGACCTGATCGAGTCCGACGCGCGGGCGCTGGAACGCACCCTGACCGAACAGCTTCTGCGGCCCGTCGTGCGGCTCAACCTGGGGGAGGACGCGCCCGTCCCGCGCTGGCGGTTCCTGGCCGACAGACCGGAGGACCTCAACAAGCTGGCCGGCACCGTCAAGACCCTGAAAGATGCCGGGCTCCCCATTCCCACCGACTGGGCCTATGCCCGGTTCGGCATACCCCGGCCTGCCGACGGCGAGGCCGTGCTGGGCAGCTCAAGATTCACCGAGGAGAACCATGACTGAGACACTGGAATCGAGACGCACCGAGGACGCCGTGTTGATGCCTGTCACGGCGGAGGGCGCGGCCGCGGCCGTGCCCGAGTGGGTCATGCTGGCCCGCGTGGGCACCTGGCTGGGCCACCCCACCGTCCCGGAGATCATCGACGCCGACCACCTGCGCAGCGCGCTGGACTATTTCGACCGCCACTACGCCGCCCACGATGCGGACCTGGTCATCGACTACCACCACGCCAGCGTTCTGGCCCCCGCCGGGGGCGCGAAGGCCCCGGCCGCCGGGTGGGTGGAGGAGATGTCGCTCCGCGCCGACGGCACCGAGTTGTGGGGCCGCGTGCGCTGGACCGACGAGGCGGCCGAGGCCATCCGGGCGCGACGTTTCCGGTACCTCAGCCCCGTGTTCCGTTTCGGCGCGCCCGACCGGGTCACCGGCGAGCCCGTGCCCATGTTCATCCACAGCGTCGCCCTGACCAACACCCCGTTCCTCACCGAACTCCAGGGACTGAACGAGCATCGATTCGCCATCAGCGGACGCAGCAAGCAAGCCGTCGCTACGGAAGGCGACGGCGCCAACGCTACACCGGCAGAAGGAGGCGAGACTATGTCTCTGCTGGACCGTATTGCCGAGGTGCTCGACCGCGAGCCCGGGGAAGTGGCCTCCGCGCTCGGGCTCACGGGCACCGAGGACGAGGAGGTGGCCGAGGCCGTCATGGCCAACGCCGCAGAACCTGAACAGGCCGCGCCGCCGGTCAGCCCGGCCGTGGCCAACGCGCTGGGCGTGGCCGCCGACGCCGACGAGACGGCCGTCAAGGCCGCCATTATCGGCCTGAAGGCCCCCGGCGCCGGCCTGGACGCTGTCCGGCGCACTCTCGGTCTTGAAGAGGGCGCGTCGCAGACAGACGTGCTGAACGCCATAGGCGAGCTGCAGCAGCAGCGCCGCCGTGCGGCAGCCGAAGAGGTCGTCGATGCGGCCGTCGAGGCGGGCAAGATCCCGCCCGCCCACAGGGAGTTCTACCTGCGGGAGGCCCTCAACGACCTGGACGCCGCCCGGGCGGTCATCAACTCGCTGCCCGCGCTGACGGACTCGCCCGCGCCGCCGACGGACTCCGGCGAACGCGCCCTGACCGAAGCCGAGAAGGGCGTCTGCCGCCAGCTCGGCATCTCGACGGAGGCCTACCTGGACGCGGCCGGAGCGTCCGCCTGACACCCCGTTTCTTACGAGGAGGAACCACCATGGCAGCACTGACATCGGACAGGAACACCGAATACAGCCTGGGCGACCTGCTGTCCCTGCCGGTCGCCGCGTCCACCCGCATCTTCGCGGGCTCGCTGGTCTGCGTTGACGGGGACGGAAACGCCGTGCCCGCGGCCGACACCTCCGGCCTGCTGATAGCCGGTGTGGCGACCGCGCAGGCCGACAACCGCAACGGGGCCGCCGGCGACCGGAGCGTCGTGGTCCGCCGCCGGGGCCGCTACAAGTTCGGCTACAACGGCACGCTCGCGCAGGCCGCCGTCGGCGCGCAGGTCTACGCCGTGGACGATCAGACCGTGGACGTGGCCGACGGCGTCAGCAACAACGTGGCCGTCGGCGTCATTGACCGCGTCGAGAGCGCCGGCGAATGCTGGGTCAGCATCGACGGGGCCGTCCTGGCGGGCCGCGCCTGGAGCGAGCCGGTGACCACCACGACGACCGCCGGCGCATAACGCCCACGGCGAATGCTGACTGACCAACACCACCGATGAGGAGGAAGGACAGATGGAGATAACGCAAGGCAACCTGGAGGTCGTGTTCACCGGCCTGAAGGCGACGTTCAACGATGCGGTGCAGGCGACCGACGACGAAGAGGTCCGGCGGACCATGGAGGTCGTTCCCAGCACCGCCGGCACGGAGAACTACCCCGTCGCCACACTGCTGGGCGACCTGGAGGAGGTGCTGGACGAGGTTACCATCACCAGCATCGGCACCTTTGTGCAGAGCGTGCCCAACCGCACGTTCGCGCGCATCGTGCAGGTCAACCGGGACGACGTGGCCGACGACAACATCGGCGTCTACCGCCCCGGCGTGCGGCAGTTGGGCCGCCGGGCGGCCCTCTACCCGCTGCGGCTGGCCGCCGAGGTTCTGCTGGGCGGCTTCACCGAGCAGTGGATCGACGGGGCCACCGTCTTCAGCGACAGCCACGAGTGGGTCGGCGGCCTGAGCTGGTCCAACCGCTCGGACGTCGCCCTGGACGCGACGAACTTCGAGTCCGCCGTGAGCGCGCTCGAGACGCGTGTCGGTCCGGATGGCGCGCCGCTCGGCCTGCAGCCCGACCTGCTGGTGTGCGGTCCGGCCAACCGCGCCGCGGCCGAAGGCATCCTGGAGGTGCAGTATCTGGACGGCGGTGGGTCGAACCGTCACTACAAGAAGTGCGACCTGCTGGTGCTGAGCCGCTTCGGCTCCAGCCCGGCCTGGTTCGTGATGGACACCGACCCGGTCCGGCCGATGATCCTGCAGGACCGGGAGGGTCCGGAGTTCACCGCCAAGGACAACCCGGACGACGACGACGCGTTCTACCGGGAACTCTACGCCTACAAGGCGCGGCGCCGCTGCGCGGTGGCCGTGCTGGCGCCCTGGCTCATCCAGGCCAGCGCCGGAGCGTAAGCGCCCGAGCACGGGACCCGCGGGCTGCGGACTGCCCGACCACCTCCACAAGACCACGGTTCCGCGGCCCGCGGACCCATTCCTCCAAAGGATGAACCCATGACCTACTGCACGCAAGAGGACATCGAGACGCGCATCGGCCCGGACGATTTGGTGGCTCTGGCCGACCACGACGGCGATGGCACGGCGGACACGGCGGTCGTCGAGCAGGCCATTCTCGGCGCCGAGGCCGTCATCGACACGCACCTGGGCGTCCGGTTCGCCGTCCCCGTCCTGACGGCGGAGGGCGAGCCACCCGACGCGCTGCGCGCCCGGGCCGTCAACCTGGCCGTTTACTTCCTGCAGTTGGGCCGCGACAGCCTGACCGACGACCTCCGGGCGCAGCACGAGGCAGACCTCGAGTGGCTGCGGGAGGTGGCCACGGGGCGGGCCTCCCTGGGCATCGAGCCGGAGCCCGCCGAGTCAGCGGGCGCCCCGGGCGTCCGCACCGAAACCGATCCGCGGGTGTTCGGCCGCGAGGAACCCCTGTGATCCGCCGACTCTGAGGAAAACACGCGATGAGCAGCTACCTGACCGACGGTCGCACGGCCTTGCTGGCCGCCCTGAAGGCGGACGCCGACCTCCAGAGCCTGGTGAAGACGTGGCTGGAGGCCGGACCCGGACTGCGCCGCCGCGAGCGCATCGAGCCCGCGTGGTGCCCGGCCGTCAGCGTTCGCCCCGCCGGCGTCCGCCGGACGGCGGTCGCCA
>JAWODG010000174.1:0-7064 GCA_046483385.1 Candidatus Brocadiia bacterium
GTCGTAGGGCGGTCCAATATCGTGGGCCGACCGATGGCCTTCTTGCTGATGCAGCACCACGCCACGGTAAGTATGTGCCATTCGCCATCCACTCGATCTACCGCCGGGCCCCCGAGCTGGGCCGTTTCGACCTGGTGATGATCGACGAATGCTTCCCTGCGGGAACACTCGTTGACGGTCGGCCAATCGAACAGTGCCAACCCGGGCAGCTGGTCTGGTCGTACAATCACGACACCAAACAATTCGAACGTCGCCCCATCGTCGCAGTGCGCCGGAGTCTGGCCAACGAGCTTGTGCGTATCGTCCTGGCAGACGGCCGATCTCTTACCTGCACACCCAATCATCCGATCTTCACAGGAGCGGGGTATGTCGCGGCTGCGTCCGTTGTGGAAGGCTCGCATGTATACGTGCGCCGAATGCGGGAAGGAGTTCACGGCTCCTTCCCGGAATCAGATCAAGGGCTATCGGCGGCGAAACCACCGAACGATCTACTGCAGCACGGAGTGCTCGTACAACTACCGGGCGCGGCTCTCCTCACGTCGGATGAGCGAGCACAACCCCATGGAGGACCCCGAGACACGCGCCAAAGTCTCCCGCGCACTCAGGCGCATAGGCCACAGTCCCCCCGTGCAAGGCGGGAAAGGTACCGGACTGACAGAGCCCCAGGCCATGCTTCTGAACGAACTGCCGCAAGACTGGGAGGCGGAATACCCTATCACGACGGGCAATGCCAAGGGCGAAGGACCGACATTCTACTCCGCGGATTTGGCCCTCGCGGAACTGCAGCTTTGTGTGGAGGTGGACGGGTCTTCCCACAGAACACTCGAGCGGCAGAAGCAGGATGCGATTCGGGACGAGACCTTACACCGATTAGGGTGGCGCACGTTGAGGTTTACGAACGAGGAGATCAAGGAGGACCTGCGCTCGGTCGTGTCTGCCATCCGGTCTACAACCTGCAAGTTGAGGGCACGGGAAACTTCTTCGCAGAGGGCGTTCTCGTCCACAACTGCCACATGATACCCGCCGACGGCGAGGGGATGTATCGGACCTACCTTCACGATGCGGCCCGCATCAACCCGAACGTCCGCCTGATCGGCCTGACCGCCACCCCATATCGCATGAAAAGCGGCATGATCTGCGAGCCGGACCACCTCCTGAACCACGTCTGCTACGAGATCGGCGTCAAGGAACTGATCGTGGCCGGCTACCTCTGCCCGCTGAAGACGAAGTCCACCCGGCACAAGGTGGACACCGGCGGCCTGCACGTGAAGCGTGGGGAGTTCGTCGCCAGCGAGACACAGGACCTGATGGACACCGAGGAGCTGGTGCGGGCCGCCTGCGAGGAGATCATCGAGTACACCCAGGGCCGCCACTCCTGCCTGATCTTCGCTTCGGGCGTCGATCACGGTCGTCATGTGCGCGACGTCCTCAGGGAGGAGCACGGCGTCGAGTGCGAATGCGTCTTCGGCGAAACGCCTTCCACTCACCGGGACGAGGTGCTGGGCAGGTTCCGGGGAAACGGCGACGGTCTTTTCAGGGAGCCGCTTCCCTACCTGGTCAACATGAACGTCCTTACAACGGGCTTCGACGCGCCGAATATCGACACCATCGCCATGCTCCGGCCGACAAACTCCCCCGGGCTCTATTACCAGATGGTGGGTCGCGGATTCCGCACGTGCGAGGGCAAGGACGACTGCCTGGTGCTCGACTTCGGCGGCAACGTCCTCCGCCACGGCCCGGTCGACGCCATCCGCATCGAGGAGCAAGACGGTCAGAAGGGGGAGGCCCCGGCCAAGGAGTGCCCGGAGTGCCACAGCCTGATCGCGGCCGGCTACCGCGTCTGCCCCGACTGCGGATACGAGTTCCCGCCGCCCGAGCGGAAGAAGCACGCGCCGAAAGCCAGCACGGAGGGCATCCTCTCGGGGCAGGTCAGCTTCACCGAGTACGAGGTCGAGGAGGTCCTCTACTCGGTCCACCACAAGCGCGGGGCGCCCGACGACCACCCGAAGACCATGCGGGTGGAGTACCGGGTCGGGTGGCAGCAGTGGCAGTCGGAGTGGATATGTTTCGAGCACAACGGCTGGGCCCGGAAGAAGGCCGAGGATTGGTGGCGCGAGCGCACCGACTGGCCGGTGCCCGACACGGCGGCCGAGGCCGTCGAACTGGCCAACCAGGGCGTCCTCTGCGAGACGTTGGGCATCAAGGTGAAGCGCACAGTGGGTGAGGAATACCCGGAGGTGGCCGTCTACAAGCTCGGGCCGAAGCCGAGCAACGGTTGCGACAGGGACGGATTCGTTTTGACTGAGGATATCCCCTTTTGAGGGAGACCATGACAAGGATCAGCGATACTGCTGTTTCTGCGCCGCCCGTATCTCGTCCCGCAGATCGTCGGGAATGTCGACCACGAGTGTATCAACTCCGTATTCCTCGGCGAACTGCCCTTGCCAGGAACCCCTCAGGAAAGCGATGGCGGCCTCATCCGAGACGACGAAGAGCTTGCGGCAGCAATCGTCGAGCAGCCGATCGCAGAGCAGAAGTTTGCACATGTCCTTCATCACCTTCGCCTTCTGGGCGCTCTTTGCAGCCCCCTGATGCGCCCAGATCTCAACGCACACAGGAGGCTGGCCTCCAGAGAACCCGTCGACTCTGGGCCCGCCGTCTATCGAACGCGGTTCGAGGACGACCCCGAGTTTCTCGGATGCCGCTCGTCGAATGGTCGCCTCTGCTCTGCGCTGAACTGAACTGTCTCCCGGATGTTTCTCTGGCAAAGCCATATAGTTCCTTCCCGATCCTCCACCGTATGTGCACTGATGCACCGATTCTACCGGCAACAGCTACCGCCCACCAACTCGGACGTGACCTGCCACGGTCATGTGAGACTACTGAGGAGATTGCCAGCTTATGATCAATGCTGCCCTCGAATACGCCCGCCGCGGCTGGCCGGTCCTGCCGCTGCATTCGGTCAACGGCGAAGCCCGCTGCACGTGCGGCAGACAGGACTGCCCCTCGCCCGGCAAACACCCGCGCACCGCCCACGGCGTCAAGGACGCGACGACGGACGAGAAGGAGATCCGCGCCTGGTGGTCGGAGTGGCCGGGCGCCAACATCGGCGTGCCGACCGGGGCGGGCACCTTCGTCTCCCTGGACCTGGACCGGAAGGACGACGGCACGGACGGCGCCGAGGTCGTGAAGGCGCTCCATGGCTGGGAGCCGGAGGGCCCGCTCCAGCGCACGGGCGGAGGAGGGCTCCAGGCACTCTACGCTCACCCGGGCGAGCACGTCGGCAGCAAGACCGACCTGCTCGACGGCGTCGATGTGAAGGGCGACGGCGGCTACGTGGTCGTGCCTCCGTCCCTTCACATCAGCGGCAATCGCTACGAGTGGATTGAAGCACCGGTTTGCGAGCTCCCGCCACTGCCCGATTGGCTCACAGAAGCGCTGTCGAAAGACCCCGGGCCGGAGCCGCCGTCTCCTGCAGATCGCCCTTTCTCGTCCGACCCCGAGGTGGAGAGGCGCGCCGTGGCCTACCTTGCCGAGATGCCGCCGGCGATCAGCGGGCAGAGAGGCCACGATACCTGCTACGCGGCCGCCACCGCCATCGTCCACGGCTTCGGCATACCACCCGAACGGGCCTTCGAGCTCCTCGTCGAGCACTACAACCCCCGCTGCAAACCGCCATGGTCCGAGAAGGAGCTCCGGCACAAGGTCGACGACGCCGCGCTGAGGCCGCACGACCGCCCCTTCGGCTGGCTGCGGGAGCCCGATGCCGGGAGCGTCGACCTCTCCCGCATCACGGCTGCCGTCGCGAACGAGAAGCCCGACACGGTCTTCGATCCGGGTCCGATTCCCGATGAACTGCTCCATGTGCCGGGCTTCGTCAACCACGTGATGGAGCACACGCTGTCCACCAGTCCCTACCCGAACCGCCCCCTGGCGTTCGCCGGCGCGCTCGTCCTCCAGGGCCACCTGGCCGGCCGACGCGTCCGCGACTCGATGAACACCCGCACGAATCTCTACGTCCTCGCCCTCGGCTCGGCCGGCATCGGCAAGGAGCGCATGCGCAAGGTGAACCAGGAGTTCCACCTGAAGACCGGGGTGGGCAAGGAACTGGCGGACGCGTTCGCCAGCGGTGAAGGGATCGAGGACGCCCTCGACCTCCACCCCCGCCTGCTGCTGCAGACCGACGAGTTCGACAAGTGGCTGAACGGCCTGAGGGAGAACAGCCGAAGCCGATTCCAGAAGATCATGGAGACGCTTCTGAAGATGTTCAGCAGCGCCGACGGCGTCTGGCCTGTGCGTCTGAAGGCCAACCAGAAGGAGCGCCGGTTCATCAACCAGCCCAGCCTCTCGATCCTCGGCACCGCCATCCCGAAGCACTTCTACCAGGCCCTCTCGCCCGAGCTGCTCGACAACGGCTTCTTCGCCCGGATGCTCGTCGTCGAGGCAGGCGAGCGAGGCACGGGCTCCCAGCCGGAGTTCAGGCCGGTGCCCGAGGACCTGCTCCAGGTCGCACGTGCCTGGCAGGAGCTGCGCACCGGGGGCAACCTGTCGGAGGTCAACCCTGAGCTGCAGACCGTCCCGGAGACGCCGGAGGCACACGAGCTCCTGCTGACCATACAGGCCGAGTGCGACGCGCGGCGCGCCCTGGCGCAGGAGAACGACGACGAGGGAGCCATGGCCCTGTGGGCGAGGGCCTGTGAGAAGACGCGCCGCCTGGCGCTTGTCTACGCCTGCTCCGAAGACCACCAAGGCACGGAGATCACCGTGCCCGGCGTCGAGTGGGCGTGGGCCTTCGTGCAGCACCAGACGCAGCGGATGCTCTTCATGATCGCGCAGCACGTCGCCGACGGCGAGTTCGACGCGCTGTGCTTGAAGGCGCTCAGGAGAGTGCGACGCGAACCGGACGGGGAGATCGCCCACAGCGTGCTGCTGAAGCACTTGAGGATCGAGGCCGACCGGTTCCGCAAGCTCATTGAGACGCTCCAGGAGCGCGGCGACCTGCTGGCCGGCCAACGCGAGACCGGCGGACGCCCAGGCGTCTGGTATCGGCTGCCGGGAAAGAAGTGAGAAAGAAGGGTCTATATGGCAACTATGGCGCGACAGGGGGCGGGAAACATGCAGAAAGAACGAGAAGGAAGTCGGGAAAGAAGATCGGCCCGAGAAGGCCTGAGAGTCCTTAATAGTACATATCTCTCTCTTCTTTCCTTATTTCACGCGTACTGCCGCGCGTGTGCGTTCTGGGCGCACGCACGCGTAAGGGACCTGGTGGAAAGAACTATCCGAGCTTGCGCCGTCCGGCCCGGGCAATGGTTCCCCCCTGCCGCCCTGCGCCCGCTACGGCGGGCGAATCAGCCGCACCCTATGGCAGAGTTTGTTTGTGACAGAAAAAACGCAAAAGCGCCTCTGGATGCGATATTCGGCTTCCACAGGCCGACGTGCTATACGCGAATGAGTAACGGCGGCGCGGCCGCCGCGAAGCGACGTTCCGCAACGTCCATGGCGTCTGTGAAGGGGACAACGAACCGATGACTTCGATGCTGATGCAACTGGACCTGACCGGCCGAACCTGCGTGGACCGCGCCATTGCGCGCCTGCGGGAGTTCGAGTCACCGGAGGGCTACTGGCTCGCTTTCTCGGGCGGCAAGGACTCGGTGGCGCTGAAGGCGCTGGCCGACATGGCCGGCGTGCGCTACGAGGCGCACCACAACCTGACCACCATCGACCCACCGCCGCTGGTGCGCTTCATCAGGCGCCGCCACCCCGACGTGGCCGTCCACGCCCCGACCGGTTTCCGCAACTTCTACGAGGCGGTGGAGGCGAAGGGGCTGCCGATCGGCAAGTTCCGCTGGTGCTGCGAGGTGTTCAAGCACCGCGGCGGCGAGGACCGCGTGCGCCTCTTCGGGCTCCGGGCGGCCGAGAGCCGAAGAAGCGGCCTGGGACGCGGCGTGGTCCAGCTCTGCGCACGGACCGGGGCGCGCAACGTCAACCCGCTCTGGGACTGGTCGGCCGCGGAAGTATGGTCGTTCATCCGCAGCCGCGAGGTCGCCTACTGCGGGCTCTACGACGAGGGCTACGACCGCCTCGGCTGCGTCTGCTGTCCCTACGCCCCGGCGGCCGAGATCGTCGAGAACCGCCGCCGCTGGACCTGGATGTTCGAGCGGATACGCCGTGCGGTCCGGCGCCGCTGGGAGGCCCACTGGCGCGATACCGAGACCGCGACGCGGTTCACGGGGCCTGACGCGATGTTCGAGTGGTGGCTGACCTGCCGGCGGGGCTGCATGCCCCCGCCCGGCGCATACTGGAATCACCAACAGGAAGGAGAAGCGCCGGATGAAGCTCTTCATCGGTCCTAACTGCCCGCAGTGTGAGGCGCTGAAGAAGCGCGTCGACCTCGAGCGGGTCCCCGGCCTGGAGGTCCATTGTGTGCCCGATTCCGGCGTGCCTGCGAACGACGACGAGGCCGTCGCGCTCTCGGAGGCGGACTACCACGACATCTACTCGGTGCCCGCGCTCGTCTCGGACGGCCGGACCGTCTGTGACGTGTTCGACATCCTGGAGGAGCTCCGGGCCGTCACGACAGGAGGCTGAAATGGGTTTCAAGAGTTGGCTTCACAAGCAGTGGCGCCGCCGCGATCCGGTTGGCGATCTGGCCAGGGATGCCCGGCATGACCGCACATGGCCCAGAGGGCCGGCCTCACTGCAGCGGCTGCGCCAATACCTGATCTCGTGCGGTGCGTGCGACGGAGCGCTGGACGCCCTTTGCAGGGCATGGCGCGAATACCAGCACCAGAAAAGAAACGGAGGAGAGCATGGACGTTGAACTGAAGAGCATTGACGAGGTGAAGCCCTACGAGCAGAACCCCCGCCAGAACGACGAGGCGGTGGAGGCCGTGGCCAACTCGATTCGTGAGTTCGGGTTCCGTCAGCCGATCGTGGTGGACGAGGACGGCGTCATCGTCGCCGGCCACACGCGGTTCAAGGCGGCGCAGAAGCTCGGCCTGGAGAAAGTGCCGGTCCACGTGGCCGAGGGGCTGACACCGGAGCAGATCCGCGCCTACCGCCTG
>JAWODG010000183.1:0-10762 GCA_046483385.1 Candidatus Brocadiia bacterium
ATCGACGACCCGGTGCGCATCTACCTGACCCAGATGGGCCAGATTCCGCTGCTGAAGCGCGAGGAGGAGATCGCGCTGGCCCAGCGGATCGAGGTCGGGCGAAAAAGCTTCCGCAAGAACGTCATGCAGTTCGCCCCCTGCATCGAGCGGTGTGTCGAGGTGTTGCAGGCTGTCCACGACGGCGATCTGCCGTTCGACCGAACGCTCAACGTCAGCGCCCTGGGCGACACGCAGAAGGACGCCATGGCGGAGCGGGTGCCGGAGAACCTGAACACCATCCGTAAGCTGATGGAAAAGCGGCGGGAGGAGTGGAAAAACTATCGCGACGAAGACGCCGACCGGGACGAGAGGGTGCGGGCGCTCCAGACCATTCGGCGCTACGAACGCAAGTGCATGATCCTGCTGGAAGAGCTTTACCTGCGTATAAAGCGCATCCAGCCGCTGCTGGACATCATCGACGATCTTTTCGACCGGATGGACGAGATCCACAGGGAACTGGAGAGCCTCCGCGAGAAGGACGGCAGCAAGGCCAAGCAGCGTGGGCTGCAGGCGGAGCTGCGGCATCTGGAGGACAGGATCTGCTGTCCGTTCGAACTTCTGAAACGGCGCCTGCGCACCACCCACCTGGTGCATGACGAATACGAGAAGGCCAAGCAGGAGCTGTCGGGCGGCAACCTGCGGCTGGTGGTCAGCATCGCCAAGAAGTACCGCAACCGCGGGCTGAGCTTCCTGGACCTCATCCAGGAGGGCAACACCGGCCTTATGCGCGCGGTGGACAAGTACGAGTACCGCCGGGGCTACAAGTTCTCCACTTACGCAACCTGGTGGATCCGACAGGCCATCACCCGGGCCATCGCCGACCAGGCCCGCACCATCCGCATCCCGGTGCACATGATCGAGACCATGAGCAGCATTCGTAACACGGTCAAGCAACTGGTGCAGGAGAAGGGCCGGGAGCCGACTCTGGAAGAGATATCGGAGCGGACGGACCTCAGTATCAGCGAGGTGCGCCGGGTGCTGAAGATCTCCAAACGTCCCATCAGCCTGGACCGGCCCATCGGCGACAGCGACGACAGTTTCTTCGGCGATTTCATCGAGGACGAAACCACGGACAGCCCCATCTCGCTGGCCGCCCAGGAGATGCTGAAGGACAAGATCGACTCCGTCCTGAATACGCTGACCTACCGCGAGCGGGAGATCATAAAGCTCCGTTACGGGCTGGGCGACGGCTATACCTACACGCTGGAAGAAGTGGGGCGCATATTCAACGTCACGCGGGAGCGCGTGCGGCAGATTGAGGCGAAGGCCGTGCGCAAGCTCCAGCATCCGGTCCGCAGTCGGCAACTGGAGGGTTTCATTGACAGCCTGCCCGGCAGTTCGTAAACTGTCGAGCTTCACACTTTCCTGAAAAAAGGTCCGTTGGCCCAATGCCCGGACGGGGACCCCAACTCTACATGGCACCACACACCGGCCGGACGCCGGCCCGGACCGCCGCACCCACGGCCCGATCTCGAAAGAGGTCGGGCCGTTTTCGTTGGCACCTTGAACTCTGAGGCACCGGCATGCGCGAAACACTCAAAAAGCTCCTGACCCTCCAGGACATCAACAGCGAGATCCAGAATATCCGCCACGACAGGGACAGGCTTTCCATCGACGTGGACAATCAGGCGCTGACCGTCGAGCGCAAAACCCGCCAGGCCCAGGAGGCGCACGAGAAACGCCTCGAGAACGCGAAGAAGGCCGACAGAGTGCAGATGAACATCGAGGAAGCCGAGCAGGAAATCGAACGCCTGAGCGTGCAGCTCAACTCCGTGCGCAACCAGCGGGAGCTGGACACCATCCAGAACACCATCCGGAGCCGCCAGGCGGATATTGCCCGCTGGGAGGACGAGGCGCTGTCGGCTTTGCAGGCCGTCGATGAGCTGCGCCAGGAGGAGGAGCGGCTCCACAAGGAGGTCGAGGCGGCCAAAGCTGAGTTGGAGCGCGTCAAGGAAGAGACCAGAGACAAAAGGGAGGAGTACGAGCAGCGCATCGAGGAGCTGACCGAGCAGCGCGAGCAACTACGGGATGAGATACCGCCGGAGGTCCTGTCCGCCTACGAACGGATCGCCGCCCGCCATCCGAACAACGCCCTGGCGGAGGTGAAAGGGCGCGTGTGCGGCGGCTGCTTCACCCAGATAACCAAGCAGACCGAGAACCTGCTGATGCGCGACGACAAGGTCGTCTACTGCCACAGTTGCGGCCGCATGCTGATGCTGAAGGACCCCCCCAGCGGCTCGACTTCATGAACCGCTGGTGCGCCTTCAGACTCGAGTTTGTGGGTGCCGGGATGCTGCTGCGCAATGACGGGCATGATCTCCCGCCTTCAGGTATGCCCGTCAGGCCCGTACACATGGGCAGGAACGCGCTCCTTGCCCATTGAAACGAAGTTGAAGGATCGCTAACGCAGGCATTCCCGCAGGATCTCGGCCATTGTCACCAGGTCCAGCACGTTGTGTCGCAGGATGGGGGCCAGCAGTCGGGCGTCCCGGGTCTCGACGAACTCGTGGTAGGTGGCCGGGATCTGTGCGCCCGGCAGATCGCCCCGGCGACGACGCCCGCATACCCGCAGCTCGAGGGTCTGCAGGCGGCAGTCCGGCAGTTCCCCCGACCACCGCCGGCGGCACTCGTAGAGAATGTCCAGATGGTGGGCCAGGCGCTCCGCGGCCAGGTCCACGTGCCACATCCCCGCCCGGCCCGTCAGCAGCGGCAGGTCGTAGGACTTGCCGTTGAAGCTGACCAGCACCCGGGTGCGCCGCAGCGTCTCGGCGAACGACCCCACGAGGGACGGTTCCTCCGAATAGTCGGCGGCCAGGAACTGTTCGACGGCCACCCTGCCGCCCTCCAGCCGCAGGCAGCCTATCAGGAAGATGCCCGCGTTCCCGAGGCCGAGTGTCTCAAGGTCGAAGAGCGTCAGATCCTCCGGGACGGCCTCCGCCAGCGGTGCCAGATCGTCGTGCAGACCCTCCCGTGAATGCGTCCGGCGCACGGCGCTCGCCAGTTCCCGGCCCGCATTCTCGGCGTCCGCCCGAGACCAGCGCAGCGCCCACCCGCCGCCGTCCAGCCGCCCCGGGCGCACCTCGGGAGTGGCCTCCAGCAACTCTTCCAGCGAAACGGGACGGTCAAATCTAAGCTCGGGGGAACCCGGGGGAGCGTCCGAGGCACGCGGGGCCTCCCGCCGGCCGCCCAACCAGCGCCGGAGTCGCTTGCGCCACCGCTCGCCCTCGTCTTTCACGTCGTCGTTACCCATATCGGCGACTTGCGACCCGTAACGGACCCTTCCGGGTTGCGGGCCGGAGCGCGCATCAGGTCCGCGGTCCGAAGATGGCCGTGCCGATGCGCACCATGTTGGAGCCCTCCTCGACCGCCACGCGCCACGAGTTCGTCATGCCCATCGAAAGGACCTCCATCTCCAGGCCGGGTAGATCCCGGGCCTTCAGCTCTTCGAACAACTCTCGCATCCGACGGAAGTAGGGCCGTGCCCCCTCGGGGTCCTCCATGTAGGGCTCCATCGTCATCAGGCCGCGCACGCGTACTCCGTCCAGTTCCGCGATGCGCGGTGCGACCTCCGTGACCTCGTCGACGGGGATGCCGTACTTGCTCTCCTCGCCCGCTATGTTGACCTCTATGAGTGCGGGGATTGGTCCGTCGGCCCTCTTTTCGATGGCGCGGGCAAGGCGGAGGGAGTCCAGACTCTGGACCATCGAGAACAGGGGAAGGGCCCGGTTGATCTTGTTGCGCTGCAGATGGCCTATCAGGTGCCACTCGACCTGCTCCGCCGCCTCGCCCAGCTCCAGTCGGTGGCGCTCGGCGTCCTGGACATAGTTCTCACCGACTACTCGCGCCCCGGCCTCGATCACCTCCCGGATCTCGCGGCCCTTGCGCCCCTTGGCGGCCACCACCAGCCGCACCTCATCCGGCAGGGAATCGCGTATCTCTCGGAAGCTCTCAGCGATGCTGCCCTGAGCCATTGTTTCGTCCCCCCCCGGGAGCACCTCACAGTTCGCGGACCAAGCGGTTGTTCTCGTCCACCAGAATCTTCTGCGCTTCGAGGGGACCCTCGGCCAGTTCGAAGCCCATGATGATGACGTGGTCGCCCTTCTTGATGCGCAGGGCCGCCGCCCCGTTCATGCATATCTGGCCGGAATCCCTCGGGCCCGGTATCACGTAGGTCTCGAGTCGCTCGCCGTTGGTCATGTCCACCACCAGCACCTTCTCGCCCGGCAGCATGCCGCACTCCTCCAGCAGCGCCTCGTCGATGGTGATGCTGCCGACGTAATCCACGTGGGCCTCGGTAACGGTGGCCTTGTGTATCTTTGACCGGAGGAACCAGCGCATGTCGTTGTAATCCCTGATTTCCGTTTTCTCGGATGCAGGCCACCGCAGACGCAGGCTACAGCGCTGCAATGATTGCCGTAAGGCAGCGTAAGCAAGCGGCTTGCGGGTCCGGCCTCGACCTATCCACTATACTGAGGGCCACGCCGAGGTGTCAAAGACGCTCCGTCCAGGCCCGGGGAACAGGCGAGGGCCCGGCGGGTCAGTTGGCGGTCAGGCGGGCCGTTCCGTCCTTGAAGGCGTGGTATGCGGGCTTCGGCGCGCCTTCCCTGTCCACCAGCCCCCAGGCGGTCTCTGCCGGGCAGTCCGGGTCCCCGCACTGCCAGCATTCGTCCTGGTCCTCCCAGCGGTAGAAGAACAGGCCGAGGAGCTTGTCACGGCGCTCCGCGAAAACGTCGAAGGTCTGGCGGACGAAGGCGGCCTGGCCATCCGGGTTGTGGCCGGGGCCCCAGGTGTTGCGCCATTTGTGAGTCTGGCAGGTGCTCAGGCCTTCTTCGGCTTCCTCCTCGGTCGTCACGCCGCCGGCGGAGCTGAAGCCCCATTCGTTGATCAGCAAGGGGGTGCCCGTCAGGGCGTATACCTCGTCGATACGCTCCGCCCAGCTTTCGGGCCCGCCCGACTGCCACGTGCCGTAGTAGCCGTCCAGGCCGCAGTAGTCCAAAAGGCCGTCCTGCCGCCCGTAGAAGTAGCCGAAGAAATAGTAGGTCTTGCCCCGGCCGGCGGTCAGGTTGAAGCCCACGGTCAGGGAATCGTCGGTCTCCTTCAGGCCGCGTGCGCCGGCGGCGATGAGGTCGCAGGATTGGCGCGGGTTCATGTTCCAGGCGAAGGGGGAGATGTCCAGTTCGTTGGCCACCTGCCACACGGGCACCAGCCCGGCCACGTCGTCGGCCAGCCACTCGCAGGTCCGCCGGTAGGTGCGGGCGAACTCGGGCGTGCCCAGCTCTCCGCACCACTCGGGCATGCCCGGGTTCCAGCGGCGCCACTCCAGGCGGCCCTGCTCGTCCCGCTCGCGCGTTGCGATGCCGGGCCGGGGCGTGACGCCGAGGATGCGGAAGCCATCGCCGGTCAGCTCCTCCACCCGGGCGCGGCGCTCCACGTAGTCGTCGGTCAGCTCGCCGCCGACATGGTCCCGAAAAGGGAAGGGAAAGGACTGCCGCAGCCATTCGATGCCCGCCTCGCGCAGCAGCTCGCGGTCCGCGGACGGATAAGCGCTCGTGCCGATCATCAGTTCTGCCATGGTCATCTCCCTGGCTCGCGCACTCGGGGCTTTCCTCGGACGCCATTCTACGTACCCATCACGTAGCTGCAAGGTTTTGGAGGGCGGGAGCGCCCGCTGCGGTTCTCAATCCTTCCCTGACCTCGCCAAATCGTGCAGCTTCTCCGCGAATGTTTCTATCAGGAGGCGGTAAGCCACGCGGTTGAGCCACCGCTTCGGCAACGACGACATGCCGTAGTGCGCCCCGGCAAGTTGTCCGTAGACCGCCCCCGTGGTGTCGGCATCGTCGCCCAGGTTCACGGCCAGGAGCGCCCCTTCCTTGAACGTCTCCGAGTTCCAGAAGGCCCAGAGCGCGGCCTCCAGACTCTTCACCACGTAGCCGGTGCCCTTGATCTCCGGCGGCTCCCTGCGTTTGAACGAACCTCCCGCGATCTCGTCAATGGCGTCGGCCAGCGGCGCGTCGGCCCAGAGGCCGGTCACCGGTTCGTAGTGATCCGCGAGCAGTTCGTCCTTCGGGGCGCCTTTCAGTGCGCCGACTATCAGCCCGCCGAAGTAGCGGCAGGCATCGACGCATTCCCGCGCCCCGTGCGTGGTGCGCGAACTCTCGCCCGACATCCGGACCGCCTCCCGGGGGCGGTCCGCATAGAACATAGGGACCGGGGCCAGACGCATGATGGAACCATTGCCGGCGGTCATCGGATCGGTCGGGCCGCAGCATGGCTGACCGGTGCCCACGAACTTCTGCAGAGCGCTGCAGACGGTGTTGCCTATGTCGAAGCAGTCGCCCGTGCTGCTCAGATGCCCGTCCCGCCACCAGCGCACGTAGCGTTCGAGCTGGTCGAAGGGATCGAAGGTCTCGCACTCGATCAGGCTCTCGGCCAGGCAGAGCGCCATGGACGTGTCATCGGTCCACTGGCCCGGTTCCAGCCCGTGCACCCCGCGGCCGATCATGTCATCAATCGGCTGGAACGTGCCCGGCGCCCGGAACTCAAGCGTCGCGCCCAGCGCGTCCCCAACGGCCAGCCCCAGAAGACAGCCCCGATAGCGGTCGATCATCTGGGGGTCCCTCTTACTGTCGCGTTGTCGTCGTGCTTTCACGCGCAGGTCCCTGATGTATTTGCGGATAGCCCGGCTGAACGTGAGCGCGGATTGCGACCGTAACTCGTCCTCGTGGCGGCGGCAGTACCGGTTACTCGCTTTATTGAGATAGCTGTGGCACCGCCCGGGACACGTGGCCATGAGGTTGTAGCGCCCATAGCTGCCACCGTAGCGGATCGGAAAGACGTGATGTACGACCGCGCCCGGCCGGCCGCACACCGGGCACGGGTCTCCGCGCACGGAGTCTGCTCTGCCATGACGCTCCGTCAGCCTCCGGATCCTGTCCATCCGCTCTCTGGAGACATCCTTCATGCTTTTGCTCGCGGCCGGTGTGTCCGAGGGCGCGCTCATTATAGGGGGAGGAAGATGGTGTTTCAGCAGGAGGAGGGGGGATGGGCGGGGCTTCGCCGAGATGCATTCTATCGCAACGTCAACGTGCGTGTGGTCTTTCGAGCAAATATTGCCGTTCGCCGTCTCGCTGTCGCTGGTTGCGGCATGGGGGCTACTCACAGGTATGCCGCCCGCCCTCCGGCGGGCTCTTGGTTGTCTCCGAGCGGCTTTCTGGGGGCTCGCGCCCCCAGCTATTTGTATGCCGTCCGCTACGCGGACTCCCGCTGCTCCGGCTACCGACTCTTACCGGAAAGGTCTACGGAGAGCGAGTGGTTCATTCAGTCTCGTTTTGGATGGCGTGGGGGCCTACGGGGGCGGTGCGGAGGGTGGCGTAGTGGGTGTTGAAGAGGCTCTCGTCGCCTATCTCCTTCATCTTGCGCCACATGCGCTTGCACATGTCCACCACGCGGTCCTGGTACTCGGGCCGGCCCGCCAGGTTGTGCTCCTCGTGCGGGTCCTCGGCCAGGTTGTAGAGTTCGTCGATGCCGCCGGGGGAGAAGATGTACTTCCAGTCCCCGTGCCAGACGATGCGCTGGGTGTAGACGAACCGCTGGCCGAAGAACTCCGCGTAGGCGTCCTGCCATCCGTCGGGGTCCGCCGTGCCGTCGAGCACCGGCCGGAGGGAGCGGCCATGACAGTCCTCCATCGGGTCGAGGTCGCAAAGGTCCAGCAGCGTGGGGCCAATGTCCACGAGGCTCGTCTTGTGCGTGGCATCCTCGCCGCCGCGCATGCCGGGGGCCTTTACGATGAGGGGGATGTTGTACACTTCCTCGTAGGCGGTGCCGATGCCCTTGGTGGCCAGCCCGTGGCCGCCCAGCATGTCGCCGTGGTCGGCGGTGACGATGATGATGGTGTCCTCGTAGGCGCCCTCATCCTTGAGGACGTCTATGATGCGCCCGGATTCGCTGTCCAGCCAGGTGATGGTGGCCCAGTAGGCGGCGGAGGTGAACTGCCAGTCGGCGTCGGTCATGTCCTCCCAGACGGAGCGCATGCGCTGGAGGAGCTCCGGCTTCTCGCCGGCGTATTCTTCCCGCAGGGTGGGGCTGACCTCGATGGAGTCCACGTCGTACATCTCCATGAAGCGCCGCGGCGGAATGTACGGGTCGTGGGGCTCGCCCGTGGAGACGAAGCAGCAGAACGGGCGCTCGTCGCCGGCGTGCCGCCGGATGAAGTCGATGCCCTTATCGAAAGCGGCGTGGGTGAAGTTCTCCCGCTCGTCCACGGCCGCCATCAGGTAGTCCCGGTAGCCCTCCCGCTCGATGGTCAGCTCGGAGCCATCCGCGATCTCGCTCTTCATGTGGCCGAGGGTGTGGTCGTGCTCTCCCCAGCCGAAATTCTCCAGGCGCTTCGTCTGTTCGACGTGCCACTTGCCGAAGTAGCCCGTGTGGTAGCCGGCCTGGGCGAAGCGCCGCGACCAGTAGGTGAGCCGGTCGCTGACGTTGACCCACTCGCGGCGCTGGGTGTGGGTGCAGTCCCACATCCCGTGGCTGGAGGGGTAGGTGCCGGTCATCAGGGAGGCCCGCGCGGGCGAGCAGATGGCGTTGGTGGAGTAGCAGCCGGCGAAGCGGAGGCCCTCCCGCGCCAGGGCGTCGAAGTTGGGCGTAAGGCACTGGCTGTCGGGGGCCAGCGCCTGCCGGTTGGTGTGGTCGGACATCAGGATGAGCACGTTCGGACGGTCGGGCATCGGTGCTTCGCTCCGAATTCAGGGGAGAGCGGTTCTCAGACTCGCGGACCCATGCGGCTACGCCATTGTTGCAGTTCGCCCAGCAGCCGGTCAACCCGATTCCTCTCGCGGGGCTCGTCCACCCGGTTGTCCAGTTCCCACGGGTCCGCCTGGAGGTCGTACAGCGCGACCGGTTTGCCGTCCGGTTCGGCGATTAGTTTGTTGGCGCCGTCCACCACGCAGTGGTCGTGATACTCGATGAACACCGGTCGCTCCTCCAGCGCGCCGGCCCCCCTCAGCACAGCCGCAAGGCTCCGGCCTTCGGCGGCTTCGACGGGCTGTGCCCCGGCCAGTTCCAGCACTGTCGGCAGCAGATCCACGGTGGACACCGGGGTCTCCACGCGGCGTCCGCGCGCTTGCCCGGGCATCCGCACCAGCAGCGGCACGTGGACGGCCTCCTCGTACATCACGCCCTTGCCGAAGAGCCCGTGCGCCCCGGCCATCTCGCCGTGGTCGGACGTGAAAACGACGACGGTATTCGAGGCCAGGCCGAGCCGGTCGAGAGCGTCCAAAATGCGCCCGACCGCATGGTCGAGATGAGTTGTCTCCGCGAAGTAGCGCTCGCGGAAGTCCCGAATGCCGCAGTCCTCGTCCCACGCGGGCCTGTGAAAGCGCGCATCGCCGTCGGCGTTGGGCTCGTCCGTCAGGGCCTCGCCCCTGTAGAGCGACCGGAAGGTGTCCGGGGGCGAGCAGGGCGGATGGGGCGCCTGGTAGGAGACCAGCATGCAGAAGGGCGTCTCGTCCACGCCCTCCAGTTCGCGGCAGACCAGGTTCGTGAGGCCGTTCGTCTCGTGACCCTCCAGTTCGATGGGTGCGTCGGGGTCATCCGCCCAGACGAGCCCGTCCCAGTGGTCCACGTGGTGGCTCTCCCAGCCGATGAAGTGCTGGAACCCGCCCCGTTTCTGGGGCGGAACCCAATGGTTGCCGCCCGGCGGGCCGCCCAGGTGCCACTTGCCGATGTAGTGGGTGGCGTAGCCCGCACCGTTCAGGGCATCGGCCAGCGTGGGCGCATCGGCCGGCAACCGTAAGCCGTTCTCCACCACGCCGTGCCGGGTGGGGTAGAGGCCGGTCAGCAGGCTGGCGCGATAGGGCGAGCAGAGCGGCGAGCAGGTGTAGGCGCGCGTGAAGTTGACGCTCTCGGCGGCGAACCGGTCGAGGTTGGGCGTCCGGACTTTGTCGCCGCCGCAACAGGGGAGCCAGCGCGCGCTGAGCTGGTCGGCGAAGACGAACAGTATGTTGGGAGGCTTGGGCATCGAGGTTATCCTCAGGCCTTGTGTCAGGCTCCCACATCGGGCTGGTAGGGCCGGTCGGTGTCGGTGCGCAGGCACCAGTCTATCATGCGCCCCTGCAGGTCGCGGACGACCGGTTCCAGCCCGGGCTCGCCCCACAGGTTGCGCATCTCGTAGGGGTCGTTCCGCATGTCGTACAGCTCATTGCCCCCGACCAGCCGCGTCACAAGCTTGTAGTCCTCCGTGCGGCACATCTTGGTGCGCGACATCGTTTCGGGATAGCGCGCGTAGGTCTTCTGTTTGCCGCTGCTGCCGGCGCGGCACTCCATCCGCTCCTGCATCTCCTCCTCGTGGCCGCCGTCGGCGAAGACGGCCTCCTTCCGGCGGCGCCCCTCGATGATGGGCAGCAGCGACTCCCCGTGGATGCCCCAGTCGGGCTCGACGCCCAGCAGCTCCAGTATGGTGGGCGCCAGGTCCACGTGCTCGGTCAGTCCGTCCACGCTGATCCCACCCGGCAGGTCGGGGTCCCACACTATGCAGGGGACGTGCAGCAGGCAGTCGGCCATGCAGGTATCCCATTTTTCGGGCAGGCCATACTGCCCGGCAAAGTCGCCGTGGTCCACGAAGAAGATCACGACCGAGTTCTCGAACAGACCCTCCCCCTCGATGGCGTCCAGCACGCGGCCCAGCACGGCGTCGGTCTTGGTGACCATGCCGTAATACACCGCCTGC
>JAWODG010000236.1:0-6001 GCA_046483385.1 Candidatus Brocadiia bacterium
GTGCGTATACGGGACTGGGGGTAATGTACTTACGGTCCCCGGGGGACACCAAGGTTCCGAACCGTGTGCTGCCGAGTTCCAGTTGTCTTGGCCCGATGGTGGCCCAGCTGTTGTTGGCCACATGTTCATTCCAGAACCCGATCATCGCGTCTGGAAGCCGGGATGCCATCGCGCTTCCCGATAGGCAGCGACCGTAGGTTTCCTCGAGCAGTGCCTGGCGGAACTGGTTCGTTTCATAGCCTTCTGCATTTTCCAGAACCTGGGCAGCCCGGGAACGGCGGACGGGGAGCGTAAGAAGCTCACACGCGTTCGTTGCGGCAAACTCGACGACCTTGTCACGAAACTCGGTAGCCACGTCCCGCACAACCTCCGCGAACGAGGTGCAATCGCGAACGTTCCCGGTAGGCGGGCCGCCGAATTCGATCCCATTCAGGTACGCCCCGACAGGCATCTGCCCGACAGGGCTCATAGGCCCGGAATCGGGCTCCGGCGTTCGACTCGAGGGTTGTTCGCTTTCGTCTTCACGATGTTCCTGCGTGGTGCCGTCTCTTGCCAGGGTATCTTGTGGCGATTCGTGGTCGATGCTGCCGGTGCGCTCGGCATTCTGTTCCGCCAGATCCTCGTTGAGCTCGTCCAGCGTCATGCCGTCCTCCGGTGTGCTGCGGTCGGCTGACAAGGCATCGGTCGGGGACTCGTAATCGACGCCGTCGACCTGGTCCGCGTTTCTCGCTGCAAGATCCTCATTAACATCATCGAGCGTCGTACCATCCTCCGGCGTGCTGCGATCGCGTGAGAGGGCGCCAGTCGGGGATTCGTAATCGACATCCTCAACCTGTTCCGCATTACGTGCCGCGAGCTGCTCATTGTACTCCTCGAGCGTCATACCGCTGTCGCGGGACGACTGTACGGCTTCCTCCCTCTCCCCCCCGCGCGCTTCGGCCTCGCGCCCTGCCGCTGCCGTCGCCTGCTTGGCGATCTGCTCCTGATCGGGAAGCTCGCGCTGGGTGTCCGCTGCACCGGTCAGGGCCTGCTCGCTTGCGCCGTCGCTTCCCACATCCTCCGGCGCGTCGAGCGGCTCGACGTCTGCCTGCTCGCTTGATCCCGCGCCCTGCCGTTCCCGCAGGATGGCCGCCGTCGGTGATTGGTTGTCGGGCATCGTCAAGCCGTCGTCTGATCCACCCGGCAGATCCACGCCGGCCGAGGCCACGGCCTGTTCGCCGGAGGCGTCCCGGATATCGGCCAGCTGCGCCGCTGTCAGGACCTCGCCATAGACCCGCACGTCATCGATGGCGATGCCGACCGCCGGCGCAACCGCAGGATCGAAGGTCCGGGCGCCGATGAAAACCCAGGCTTGTGGATCGGCGTCCGGATCGTTGGGATTCACGTGCTTGCTGGCGTCGTAGAGTGAATGGGTCCTGACGCCGTCCCTGTCGTACGTCGAATCATTCTGCAGTACATGAAGCGTCTGCGCAGGCACATCAAGCGTCCCGGCAATGAAAACCCATTCTTCGGTCGGCGAATAGCTACCGGCCAGAAGCGCCGCCCGCGCTCCGCGCATGTTCGCTTTCACACCATAGCGGCGCTTGGAAAGCCGCAGGGCCGGGGTAGTGCCTTGGCTACCGGTCGAGATGATCGAATGGTCCGTGTCCGGTGCCGTTTCGTCTGCCCGCACCCAGGCGGTCATGGTCACCTGCGGGTACTGGTCCGGCGAAAGATCGACCGGCACGGCAATGACCGAGCGACCATCGAATTTCATCGCGCTGCCGATGCGTCCCTGCACCGTCACCGGTGCTGTGCCCACAACCTCGGCCTTGCCGGCACCGCCGCCGGCGTTGTGAACGGATCCGTCCAGTGGCAGGTGAACGAGCAATTCCTGCGCATTTACCGTCAGCGTCCAAAGCGTGGTAACGGTTGACAGCCACAACAAGCGAACGATCTCCCGAAAGATCTTTTTCCTTAGCCCTGTCAGCAAATCGTGCATTCTGTTCTCCTGAGCGTCATGCCCCGTCGATTACGGCTGCTTCGTGCTTCGCCCGGTGGCAGACGCGTCCGTTATGGCATCCCCGCTATCCGCCGCTCCATTCCGCCCGCCTGGCGGGCACCATCGGTCTCACTCACCGTGAAAACGTACAAATAACTCTTTCCGTCCTGGGTTCCGGGGACGGCAACCTGCAATAAAACGCCACCTGCACTCCATTGGCTGATCGACTCGAAATCGAACTCCACGGATCGGTAGAAATCGGCTCGCTCCGCAAAGCTTTCGGCATCGTGCCAGCGGCTCCCGTCTACGACATGCAGCGTCTCGGCCCGGTCGCGGTCTTCGTTCCGGATGGCCTCGATCAATGCAACCACTACCTCGGTGGCAGTCTCGGCTTGTTCGGTTGCGGCGTCGGCGCGCCCGATGCTGGCGGCAAGGACGATCATGAGCGCGAGGCTGCAAAGTGCAGATATGGCTCTCATTGGCTACTTCCTCCGGATTTTTGAGTATAGGGCGGTTAGCGGTTGCGAGCCTACTGCCCGCCGTCCTCCGGCCCGCCGGGCCAGCTCAGCCACTCGTCGATCTGCTCCGAGGGCGGGAGTTCTGGCGGCCCGCCGGCGGCGGTCTTCTCCAATCGCGCCACCACCCGCGCGGTGCCCCAGTCGTTCCAGCGCCGGTCTTCGGTGTCGGCATCCAGGCCGAAGTTCACGAGGGTGACCAGATAGTAGCGGGCGACCGCCCGGTCCGGCGGCGGCCCGGGCAGACGCAGGGTCGCCTCGCTCGGGCCCGTCATCATGGACTCGGCGGCCTTCAGGTCCCGGCCAATACGCTCGGCGAAGCCCGGCCCCATCATCTGCTCCAGCATGGCGCGCTCCCCGGCGGACATGTCCCGCATCTCCCGGGCGAGCTTCGCCTCCACCCCGTCCAGCGCGTCCAGCTTTCCGCCCGCAACCGACAGGGTCGGCTCGAAGCGCTCGCCCGGAAAAAAGAGGACCAGGGCCTCGTCGTCGAGCACCGCCATGACCAAGAAGCTGGCGAATGCCTGTGCCCGGCCTTCCGCCTCGGAGCGCAGGGCGACGCGAATCGTCAAGGGCTCAGGCGCATCCACGACCCAGCCCCAAGTATGGAATCCGCGCGCCTCACCGTCGTTGCCCAGGCACCCCTGCAGCCCGCCCGGAGGTGTGGTTCGCAAGCTGCCGCTGGTGTCTGCCCTGAAGCGGATGGCGAAGGTCGCCCCGTCCGCGTCGCTGTCGAGCACGCGCGCCAGGGTCTCCGTCTGCACCTCACCGGACAGGGCTCGGCCCCCGGCTGTGGCGGCGTGGCCGAAGCGCACCGCCTGATATACCGGCCCGCCGGTCCAGGCGTCATCGACGGCCGAGCGGTCGTGGACGTCCACCTGCTTGCGCCCGTAGTACCGCCCGCCGTTGCAGCCCCGGCCCCGACGGCTCCGATCCCGCTGGAACGGGGCATTGGCCAGCGCCTGCTCGAGATTCTCCCGGGCGCCCGCGCTTCCATGGAGCATGCCGGGAAAGGCATGGCTGTAGAGGTAGGCGAGGTACTCGGCATTGTCCCGCATGGCGGCGACCAGGCGGTCGCTGTTTGTGCAGCCGGGCGAGCACCATTCCAGCGGGCCCTTCTCCGGCCCGCGGTACTCGGCCGCCCCCACATCCCCGCGAAGCCAGCCGAAGTAGCGGTGCTGGGAGTCGATCTCGTGCAGGCGCACCACCAGCTCGTAGCGGCGCTTCTCGCTCTCGCCCGCCTTGTTCGCCACGTTGGCCAGCACCAGGTTCAGCTCCGCGGAGGAGGTGCCGCGCAGCTCCCGGCGGTAGACATTGCGCCCGTCGGGCCCCGGACGGTCGTAGCGGATCCCATCCACCAGCAGATGCAGGTCCGGCCGCTCCTCGGCAAAGCCGATCTCCAGCAGCACGGGCGTGTCCCGGCTCGTCTCCACTTTTAGCCGGGCGGAGCGGCCCGCCACCGGGTTCACGGACCCGCGGAAGCGGTGCTCCGCCTCCCGCTCGCCCGGCGGCAGGTCCGCCTCCAGCGATCGTGGCTCGCCGAAGCGGTCCAGCTCCAGGGTTGTGAAGAACCATGGCAGCAGCTCGTAGAGCCCGCCGTGGCCCTTCAATGCCCGGTCCACGCCGTCCAGACCCGCATTGGCCCTCAGGTCCTCCACCAGTACGTCGCGCAGGTAGGCGACCCCAGAGCGGGAGCCGATGTGCTTGCCCACCTTCAGCCAGAAATGGTAAGTGCCGTAGGCCTGTCCCCGATCGGCGGGGCGATGCAGAGGGCTGTCGTAGAAGCGTTCCCCCGACAGGATGCGCAGCTCGGTCGCGTGCTCGTCCGCGTAGGCCCGCGTGACCGCATCAGCCGTTCCTTCGAAGATCCAGTCCCGGGTCTGGCCGGAGAGCTCCTGGTAGCCATTCTGGACTGCGTGAAAAAGCTCGTGGACGGGCACGAAAGTCTGCTCGAGCCGTCGGCGGAACTGCGGGTCGTCGAAGTCCTCGCCCGGCGCGCCCATGGCGAAGAAGGCGTCGCTCCGCAGATAGATCTCGCGGTCCGTCTGATCGTAGACCCCCAGGTAGCTCTGACCCTCGTCGCCGGCGGTCGCACGGTCCGATACATGGGCAATGTAGGCTTCGGGTGTCACGCGCGGCGGTGCACCCTCCCGCTCATCCATGCGCACATCCATCTCCAAGGCTGGCGGCCCGAAGCCCAGGGACTCTAGCCAGACGCTCGCGCGCCTCAGACCCTCCTCGTACACCTCGTCGGCCGGGGAGCAGACCAGCGGATGTCGGCAGCCGACATCCCAGTCGGTCGTGGGCCAGCCGGCCTCGGGTGTGGCGGCGCCTGCTGGAGCCACCGCCCATGTGAAGATGACGATCGCGGCCAGCGCGGGGCCTCTGCGGTGCGTCTTCATGGGGCGCCTCCTCGTCGCCGGGGCTTGCGGGGGTGCTCTATCGGTCGGAGTATAGGACGAAGAAAACCCCTTTTCAGGAAATGTCCAACGCTTGTTCGCCGCCGGCAATCGGAACAAGCCGCCTTCTATGGCCCAAACCCGTGCTCCGTTCGGTCATCGCCCGTCGCCAGCACATCCATAGCCCCCAAGAGCGCCACGCCCGCACGATTTCAGGCTGGCGGCCAGCCGGTACCCTAAAGTGTGCCTCCAGGGAACAGCATCCGGGGTGGAACGAGGACGATGGTGTCAGCCGAATTACGTTGTAGTCGGCGCCCAGCTTTCGGGTAACGGGAAGGGTTCGCAGGTTTCGTCTTTTGTCTTCAGGTGATCGAGGATCGTCTGAATCACGACCGGATTCTCGATACAGGCGATGATTCGCACCGCCCCGCCGCAGGCCGCGCAGGTTTCAATGTCGATACCGAAGACCATTTTCCAGTGGCAGGTTTACGTCGGGCTGCAGCCGCTCATCCGACCTCACTGACTGCCCGCTCAGGGTCGAAAGTGCCCATCACGCGAATCCGTTCCCACCGCCTTCGGCCAGTTCCCTCACGGCCGCGACCGCGACGTTGTCACCGCTCGGGCCAGCGCGCCGGACGGCAAGGTCCACCAGATCGGTCAACGATTCCTCCAGGTTACTGGCCGCAAGTGCGGCTGACATTTCCTCGGCGGCGATCTGTTCCCAGAAACCGTCCGAGCACAGCAGGAAGCGATCCTGCGGCCGAATAGAGGCGCTTCCGTGCGTGGTCTCGGGTGGGTACTCGCCGCCGATGCTGCGCAGCAGCTTGTTCTGGTCAGGGTGGGTCGCCATGGCCTCTTCGGCGACCTGGCCCGCCTCCACCAACTCCTGCACGAGTGAGTGGTCCCGGGTGCGAACCCTCAGTTCCCGATCGCGAAAAAGGTAGAGTCGGCTGTCGCCAACGTGGACCCAGCACGCCCTGGACTCCCGGACAATCAGCGCCACCAGGGTACATTGGTCACAGGGTATTTCTTTTTGTGTTTCGTAATAATCATGCCGGTATCATGTGGTTGCCCACCACCTTCGGGATAAAACCCGGTTTGATTAA
>JAWODG010000003.1:0-3098 GCA_046483385.1 Candidatus Brocadiia bacterium
CCTGGCCCGGGAAGGCCGCGATTGGCAGTACATCCTGAAGTACTACTACCCCGCCCTGGCCATCGAGCAGGCGGACTGAACCCGACCCGAGCCGTTCCCCGGTCTCCGGCCAGGGCCATTCATTTATCTGTTTACGGTTGACTGCTGCATTGCGCGGAAGGCGAATGCCCCCGCGGGTTCCCCCGGTAGACATCCACTTGCCGAAAGACGTGGCCCCGGTTGTGCACGCGGGACAATTGAATGACCCTGGGTGTCCGGCGCGCCGGCTTGCGCGCCCGCGTCGCGCTCGCTACCATCGCGCCCGACCTTATATCCCAGAGGGAGGCCCGCATGAAGGCTCACACCGACTACTTCACGTTCAATACGGACAGGCAGCGCGAGTACATCAACATCACCGACCGGGTGGCCGGCGTCGTCGCAGACAGCGGCATCCGGGAGGGCATGGCGCTGGTTTCTGCCATGCACATCACCGCCGGAGTTTACGTCAACGACGCCGAATCCGGCCTGATACAGGACATCGAGGAATGGCTCCAGCAACTCGCGCCCGAGGGCCCCGATTACCACCATCACCGAACCGGTGAGGTCAACGGGGACGCTCACCTGAAGAACCTGCTCATCGGGCACGAGATCATCGTTCCGATTACCGACGGCGAGATGGACCTCGGCCCGTGGCAGCAGATCTACTACGCCGAATTCGACGGGCAACGCCCCAAGCGGCTGATCGTCAAGGTGATGGGGGAGTAGCGTCCTCGCCGCCGGCAGCGCCCGCACGAGCCACGAAGTCCGCGAAGTCGGCGATGCGCACGCGGAGCCGGAAGACGGACGGCTCCGGCCGGTCCAGCCGAACGTCTCGCAGGTGCCGGCCGGCGGGCATTTCGGCCGTCATGCGCCTGAAGCCCGCCTCCAGTCCGGCGGCATGTTCATCATCCCGGCAGTCCCACCGCAGGGACAACTCCGCGTCGGTTTCGTTAAGGGGCTCCAGGGACCCGCTCAGCATGGCGACCCCGTCGCCGAGAGCCCCGATCGCTTCGAGCGCCTCAAGCACTTCCTCCCGCTCGATGCGCTCCGCCAGGTGCGCCAGTTCCCCGCTCTCGTTGAGGCACGCGAAGCGGACCGGCAGACTGCGGTCCATCCGCTCGTAGGCCTCCCGCAGGCGCGGGCGCAACTCAAGCTCCGGCCGTGGTGTCTCGCCCTCGGCCGCGGCCTCCTGGCGGGCCCGCTGCTCGACCAGTCGGTCAACCCACGTGTGCAGCGTCTCCATCCGCTCGGCGCGCATGAAGTTGTTGCCCCGCACGGCCAGCAGCGGCTCATCGGCCGGCGCCACGATAGCAGCCTCCTTGTACTCGGAGGTCTCTCCCTCCTTGCCCCCGCGGAGCAACATGCGGATAAGCCGGCTGTAGCGCCTCATGGAGAACGCCGCGGCGGCGCTGAACTCGCCCTCTTCCTCCTCGGGCGGCATCAGGAGGGCCACCATCTGCACGGGCGCCATCTTGCGCACGTTCTCTCGCGCCTTGGCCACGTTGCCCTCCAGTTTCCTCGGGTCCACGTCCTGTTTGCGCAGTTCCTCCCGGACCTCGGGATGGCTTGCCACACGGAAGGGAAGCTCGGCCATGAGCGTGTCGTCCGGCTCGATGCGCACCACGGCGAACGCGGTCGCCTCCGGCAGCAGGAACGTCTCCTCGGGCACCACCGGCACCGAGCCCAGCAGGAACCAGATGGTGGCGATGACCAGGATGATGGCGATCACGACGAGGCCGAAGCATCCCCCGGCGCAGCCCCATCTCAACTTGCTCCATGTCTTCGAGCCGCCCGGCATATCAACTCCCCGCCTTGCTGAAGCTTCTCGGGTCTGCGGAGCACGTTTCGGGCAAAGGGCACCTCACACCCGCAACTTCCCGGCCCCGCCCTCCACGTCGCCGTATTCGGCCAGGGCCGGCTCCACAACTTCCTCCAGGAACTCCTCCACCTGCCCGGGCGCCCGGCCGACGAAGTTCTCCGGGGCCATCATCTCCTCCAGCGTCCCGTGCACGGCGGCGAATGCTTCATCTTCGCGGATGCGCTCGATCAGGTCGTTCTCCCCGTCGCCGGCTTTCACGCGCTCGGCGGCCGCCATGGCGTGCTGCCGTATCCTCTCGTGCAGTTCCTGGCGATCGCCTCCGGCCCGGACGGCCGCCATCAGGATGTTCTCCGTGGCCATGAACGGCAGCTCCGCCTCCGCGCGACGCCGCACCACCTGCTCGTTCACCACCAGCCCGGCCGTCACGTTAGCCAGCACGCGCGCGATCGAGTCCGCCGCCAGAAAGCTCTCCGGCAGCGACAGGCGCCGTATGGCCGAATCGTCCAGCGTCCGCTCCAGCCACTGGTCCGCCCCGGTGAACGCCGCGTGCTGCACGCCGTTCAGCAGGAACCGGCACAGCGACGCCATCCGCTCGCACCTCATCGGGTTCCGCTTGTAGGCCATCGCGGAGGAACCGACCTGCTTCTTGCCGAACGGCTCCTCGACCTCCTTCACGCCCGCCAGCAGCCGGATGTCGCCCGCCATCTTATGCGCCGCCACGCCCAGCCGCCCCAGCGTGCTGAGCACGCGATAGTCGAGCACCCGTGGATACGTCTGGCCGGTCACCGGAAAGACCCGGTCGAAGCCCATCTTCTCGGCCACGAGCCGTTCCAGCTCCTTCACCTTCCCGGCGTCGCCGTCGAACAGCGCCAGATAGCTCGCCTGCGTACCCGTGGTGCCCTTGACGCCGCGGAACGGTATATCTTCCGCCGTCTCGCCTATGGCCCCAAGAGCGTCCAGCAGGTCCTGCAGCCACAGGCACGCCCGCTTGCCCACCGTGGTTAGCTGCGCCGGCTGAAAGTGCGTGTAGCCCAGGCAAGGCAGCTCTCGGTACTGCCGCGCGAAATCGGCCAGGTTCCGGCCGGCCTTCGCCAGCGGCGCTTGCAGGATCCGCAACGCCTTGCGCATCAGGATCAGGTCCGTGTTGTCCCCGAGGAACGCGCTCGTGGCCCCCAGGTGGATTATCCCGCGGGCCTTGGGGCACTGCTCGTCGAATGCGTGCACGTGCGCCATCACGTCGTGACGCAGTTGGCGCTCCTTC
>JAWODG010000023.1:0-4562 GCA_046483385.1 Candidatus Brocadiia bacterium
CCAAAATAAGGAATCCTGTAAAAATAATAATCACCTCTCGGCGGACGCTTCGCAATAGACAAGTGCGCAACCCCGCCCGTTACTTCACTCGGCGACAACCGCATCTCGTAATTCGGATCGGTGATTACTATCTTCGAATTCGATACATTTGCCCTGTTCTTCTGGGACAATCCATACTCTTCTACCAGCGAATTAATATCCCTCAGGTCCTTACCCGCAATCCTTATACGCCTGTTGTTGCTGTCTATAATCATATCCACGCGGGTCTTCTCATACGCGTTGGCCGCCATTATTTTGTATAGACCCGTCCCCTTCTGTACATGTGCTGGCACATCAGCCTTAATCTTTTCCTTTACATATACCAGATGCGCCGTAGCAGGCACCGAAGCCCGACTCTGCCGAATCACCTCCCGTAACTCCGATTCCGAAATCTCCGCCCCTTCTGCCAAACCCGTCGTAATACTTAACACCACAACCATTATCAGTGCTATTAATTGCATCTCTGTGCTCCTTTACATCAAACATCAATTTTCTGACTATTCCGTATCTTTGATCCTCGAACAGCACGCCTTGCGTCGCAAGCCGGTCCAGCACGGGGCTGGCGTCCTGCGGCCCTCCGTAGCAGCCGAGGCTGCCGGCGCGGAGGGCGTCAATGACGATGACGACCACGTTGGGAGGCGAGGTCTGGCTGTCGAGCGGCCCGTCCATGTCTCCTCACAGTCGGATTGCGGCGACCGGCGGCTCAGGCATCCCATGAGCGTGCAAGGTGTGGGTAATTGGAGGCGGCGACGGGATTCGAACCCGTGAATGAGGGTTTTGCAAACCCTTGCCTTGGTCCACTTGGCTACGCCGCCCCGCTCAACGGCAGGAGGCGCTCAATCAAGGCGCCCAAAACCCAATGTAGTCCAGCCGGCCCGGCAAGTCAAGCCGCGGACCGGCTTGACCGGCCGCACCCCGCGGGTGACAATGCAATAAGCAGATCGGCATGACAGTATATCAACTGGGAGAGGGCATATGGGTGGGTGTGAGCGGGGAGAGGTCTCACGAAGACAGTTCATCAGGACAGCGGCAGGGGTGGGCGCGGCTATGCTGACGGGGCCGCGGGTGTCATGGGCCGGCCGGGCGCAGGAGCCTCGGGCACACAAACGGGAACTCGGGCGGACGGGCTTCCGGGTCACCACGCTCGGGCTGGGCGGGCAAGCCAGCCTGCAGTGGACGCCGGAGGACGTGGACCCGGTTGACATCATCATCAAGGCCTATCAGCAGGGGGTCAATTACTTCGACACCTCCAACGCGTACGCGCAGAGCCAGCGCCACTACGGGACGGCGTTCCGGAGGCTGGGGCTGACGGCCGGACATTCCAACTACGACGAGCGGGCACGCCGCGGTGTGTTCGTAGCCAGCAAGACCTGCATTCGCAGCGGCCGCGGCCGCTATCCCGACACGCAGAACTGGACCCAGGGACCGCGCGATTCCACCTGTGTGGACGACCTGAAACGCTCGATGACCCAGATATGGGGGAACGGAAAGGGTGACTATCCGGACGGCGCCTACCTGGACCTGTTTCAGGTCCATTCCCTGAACACCTTCCGCGAAGTGGATGCCATATACGAGGGGCTGGATGACCCCGATCCGGATGCCGAGCGCATCGGCACGTTGGTGACGCTGCTGGACTACCGGGACGGTACAAACCGCACCGGGCTCAACCCGAAGCACGAGAAGCTCATCCGCCACATCGGCGTATCGGGGCACCTGTCCTCGCCCACGCTGATGGAGTGCCTCCAGCGCGACGACAGGGGTATCTTCGGTACCGTGCTGACCGTCGCAAACGCCAATGACAGGCGTTACTTCAACCACCAGCACAACGTGATCCCGGTGGCCGCCGCCAAAGGCCTGGGCGTAATCAGCATGAAGGTCTTTGCGGACGGTGCTTTCTACGATAAGGGGGCACACTGGACTCGCGGACCGCAAGAGGTGGTGCGCCGGGTGGGCTCGCCCGAATTGCCCAGCGCCCCGCTCATCCGGTATCCGCTTTCGGTGCCCGGGGTCTGCCTGAATATAATCGGAATCGGCCACATCGACGAAGACCCCTCTCGGTGTCAACTCCAGCAGAACCTGAGGGCTTCTCAACTGCCCGAACCTCTTTCGGCCTCGCGGATGGGGGAGATCGAACAGATGGCGGCCACCGCGAAGGATGGGGAGACGAACTACTTTCAGAAAGAGGCCGAACCTCTGGGGGCCCCGCGCAACGTGACCCTCGAACAACGCGCCGAAGGCCCGCGCCGCACGGTCAGCCTGAGCTGGGACACAGCCTACGCCGCCGACACGCCCATTCTTCACTATGAGGTCCGCCGCGACGGAGCGTCCCTGGCCCGCGTCGATCATGAGCCTCAGACAACCAGGGAGCCCTTCCGCTTTGAAGATCGGCCGGAGGACCGAACGGGGCACGCCTACACCGTAGTGACGGTGGACGCCGGCGGACGTCGGACCCCCTCCGAGGTGCTGGTCGCGGAACCTGTATAAGCCTCACATGTTCGGGCACCAGATGGTAGTGCGTGGGGTATGTCTGCCGTAGGGCGGCCAGGCTGGGACCGGCCCGCCGTAACGTCCCCATCGTGAGTGCCCCCGGACGGCCTTAAGCGGCGCGATTGCCGTGGTTCGGGCAACCGCGCCGCGCGCTTGCCACATCGTCCGCTGGCTTTGGCCGTCGGCGTTCAGCTTCCCTGGTATTCGTAGGGCCCGACATCGGCGTAGTCGGGCGTCCCCGTTCCGGTGTTGGTGGTGTTGGGGTCGTCCACCCGGCCGTTGCCCTCCATGTCCGTCGCCGGCGCTTCATACCCGTCGGCGGCGTCGATACACGGGCTGCCGCTGCCGATGTGGTAGTCGTCGTTGGCAGCGTCCACGAACTGCGGGTCGTTGTCCATGTTGCCGGAGCCCCAGCTCAGCGTGCAGTCGGCCGTCTGCACGGCTACGCCGGCCTGACCGCCCTGCACGTCGCTGTAGCTGACGGTCAGGGTGGCGCCGGTCTTGATGGCTATCTGGTCGCCGACCCCGGCCGTGTTACCCCACAGCAGGCAGTTGGTGACCGTCGGGGCCGCGCTTTCGCCCAGCACGCGGATTGCTCCGCCGGCGCACGTCTCATACACCACCACGTTGTCGGCGATGGTGTTGTTGACGATGGCGGGCGTGGAGTTGTGGCAGTAGATGCCGCCGCCGTCGCCGCTGGTGACGTTGGCGGTGATGACGTTGCTCCGGATGGTCGGCGATGTATTACTGCAATAGACGCCGCCGCCGTCCGAGGCGCTGCCGTTCTGGATGGTGAAGCCCTCCAGCACGGCGGCGCTGGTCTCACCGTTCGCGATGGTCGCCACGCTGCCGGCGGCCCAGTTGATCATGTCAAGGCCCCAGGCGAGGGTGCGACCGGTCGGCTGGGACTCGCCGATGAGGTGAGCCACGTTGTCCCTGAAGGTCACGTTCGTGAACCGGTATGGCCCGCTGTCGTTCCCGCCGATGCTGGCGATGATCTCGCCGTCCACGTAGAGGTTGTTCTCGAGCAGGAGGTTCGCGGTGCCGTCCATCGTGAACTTGTTGTGGATGCTGGAGGGGCGAAGCGTTATGTTCCCCCGGAAGGTCACGTCAGTGCACGTGTTCAGGTAGGTGCTGTGGTTATACATCGTGGCCTTACCGTTATCCCGGTTCTGGCCGCCGTCGCCCTGTATCAACCAGCCGCAGTGGTCGAAGAAGCACTCCTCGAACAGCAGCCCGTCAATTTTCTGCCCATAGATGCCCTGCGAATGCCCGGTGGTGCTGTAGGAGTCCAGCAGCATGCAGCGGCGCAACTCAACGTTGGTGAAGTGGGGCGCGCCGTCCGGATAGGTCTGGACGGTGAAGTTGTTCGTATAGAACCGGATGATGCAGTCTTCCCACAGTATGTTCGAGCCAGAGCCGACAAGTCGGAAGCCGGTCGAGCCGTCGTAGCCGCTGTAGTCCGGGGAGTCCGGATCACGGGTGTGGGCGTAGCAGTCGAGCCCCACGAAGGCAACATGGGACATCTGATTGCCGGCCAGGTTCAGAACCCCGCTGGAGCCGGTTTTGAGCAGCGGGCGCGCGCCGGATGAGCCGTAGGTTGTCACCACCATCCGTTCCGACTCGCTGCGGCCGGACTTCCCCAATAAGTCCTGGAGGTTTTCGTACCACACGTCGCCCCTCTTCAGGAGCAACCAGTCCGGGTAGCCGTCCCTCAGCAGCAAGAGGCCCTGGGAGATTGTGGCCACGGGGTTGGCCTCCGAGAGCCCGTCGTTGTTGTCGTTGCCCTCGGAGCTGCTGACGTAAACCTTCCGCGTGTCGGCGCTCTCGTTCAGGATGCTCCACCCGTTGGCATCCCTGTCCAAGGCCTCCGCGGACCGGACGAAGCCCGACACCGCGAACAGCGCGACCAGAAGAAACAGCACGGCTCCAAACACTCTACCGCCTGACATATCACCTGCTCCTGAAACAGGGGGGATTGGTGTCCGGCGTTGAATCTGCGCCTGCCGGCCGATCATGCCGGCGGGTGGGGCCAT
>JAWODG010000030.1:0-14777 GCA_046483385.1 Candidatus Brocadiia bacterium
CGCAGCCCTACGTCGGGCACGCCGACACTCAGGTCAACGTGCGCGGAATCGACGGCCGCAGACGCGGCCGGCCCGCCGGTTTCAGGGGACAGCACGCTGCCTTCGAACCCCGCCAAGGCGCCGTCCGCGCTCAGGCTGCTGCCGTACGGCAGCAGCGCGCCGTCCAGGCGTGCATCGGCCGTCCCACGAGCGTGGAGGCCGGCCAGCGCCACCTCCGCCGCGGGATGCCTCACGTCGGTGCCCTCCAGGTCAGCCGCGCCGTCCACGTGCACGGCCGCCGACCGGTCGGCGGTCAGCGGCGACTCCACTTGCAGCTCGAACGCCCCGCCGACGCTCCCGGACGACGCCAGTTCGGGCAATCGCTCTCGAAGCTCCTCAGGGAGCCCGTCCAGAAGTTCCAGTGCGCGTTCCACTTGCACTGTCCCGCCGCCGGTCGCGCTCGCGGCGGAGAGTCCCTCGGCGGCGCAGGCGGTAAGCCACGCCCGCGGCACCAGTTCGCCCAACTGGACGTGGCCGTCATCCAGCGTAACGCTTCTCCGGTCGGCATCCAGCATGTCATTGGCCGCCAGCCGGAACCCGGCCTCGACCGGCAGTGACACTCCGCCGAACCGCGGCGACTCCCCGCCGAACGCCCCGGCGGACAGAGACCCATGCGCGTCCACCCGACACGGCCGGGGCAGCGTGGCCTGCAGGGCGATCTCAGAACGCACTTCGTCGGCCAGAACCGACGCCACGTCGGCGAATGCGCCGGTGAGCGAGTCCAGGCCCGCCGACAGGTCCACGCGAGCCAGCCCCGTGGGCGTCGCCGACAGATGCACCTGCGCCTCCTGATAGCCCAGCGCCCGGGCACCCTCGACCGCGCCGGAAGCCGGCGGGTCGGACGTCTCGATACCGGCCTCCACCCCCGCAACTTCCACCGAGTTTCGGACGTCGAGAAAGCCCGAAAGCCCCTCGCCAAGGCTCAATACACCCGTGACGTCCGTCTCCGCCACCGTCGTCCCCGACAGGCTAATGGCGGGTGCTTCGGGCGTCTCGATGAGTACACGAAAGGCGGCAAAGTCGACAGCAGCGCGGTTGGTCAGTTTCACGTCGTACACGGGCCGCCCGGTGACCGAAAGCGAAAGTCGGTCGTCCAGGAAATCGCCCGCCAGCAGATAGGCGTCGAGGTAGGGCAGCTCCAGCCCGGAGGCGTCCGCCTCCAGCCCCACGGCCCCCTCCATGGGAAAAGAGCGGAGCTCCAGCACATCCCCCACGCCTCCGGCAAGGTCCGGCACCTCAAGACCGGCCGTCGCCAGCACACGCCCGGCCACGTTGCTCACCCGGCCGTTCGCCTGTAGCCCTTCGGCCAGTTGCACGGACCCGGGCCCGGCCGCCGCCGTCACGTGGCCGACCGACAGGTCCAGGGACGCCCGGCCCTCCAGCAGGCCGTGCAACCTTGCCTCGCCCCCCACGCTCAGGTCGGAAACCCGGGCCTCCATCAGCCCGGGCGCAGCGACGTCGATGCGGGCATTGGTCAACGCCAGCCGGTCCACCTGAACGGGCAGCGGCAGACGCAGAACCTCTACGTCGAAAGGTTCGTCTGAAAGCGCCGGCAGCAGGTCCAGCACGTTCCACTCACCGTCCTCCCGGCGGGCTTGCACGGAAAGACCATCCGCGGTCAACCCCGTCACGTGCACCACCCCGTCGGCCAGGTCACGCAGTAACCATCGACACTCGGCTGAGCGCAGGGCCACAACCGGCTCGCCTGACCGACCGGCCGGAGCCAGTGTGAAGTCCTCCAGCACCAGCACCCGCTCCTTCAGCGGTGCCACCCTCAGCGTGCCCAGCCGCACGTCGGCCCCGTTCAGCTTCTCCGAGATCAATCCGGCGACCGTTCCCCGAACCAACGCCGTGTCAGTGATGGTCGGCAACAGGTTGAGGACCAGCAGAAGAACTATGAGGACGAGCATGGTGACCCGGAAAGACCACCGGAGCACGCGGCGCCACAGGCCCCGGCGCTGCGCTCGGCCGGCGGGGTGCTGGGGCTCTTCGCTCATGGGCATCCCCCGAAGCGAGCCACTCGAACGTCAACGCTGCCTCGCCCGACGCCAGCCCGGCATTCAGACGGCGTCGTACTCCATCCGCAACTGCAGTCCGTGAAGGTACCGCTTGAACTTCGTCATCGTGGGCCGCTCTATGTCGTTGAACGACAGGCACTTGAGCACCATGTCGGACAGCTCCCCGGGCACGTCGTGGTTGAGCTGGACCGGCGGCGTGATCTGCACCTGCGCGTCGGGCACGAAGCCCGCCCGCTCGTGCTGTCCCGGCATGATCGACGGTATGTTCTGCCCGGTCAGGACCCAGTAAAGCACACCGCCCAGGTTGAATACGTCCGTTCTCTCGGTCACCTTGCCCCCCGCCTGCTCCGGGGCCAGATAGCCGAACGTGCCCTTCGCCGCGGTCAGCTTGGTTCCCACGGGTGCCGCGAAACCGAAGTCTATCAGTTTCACCGTCAGGTCTTCGGCCACAAGGATGTTATGCGGCTTCAGGTCGGCGTGCACGTAACCCACACTGTGCAGGTGCTCCAGACCGACGCAAACCCGGCGGAAGATGGTCAAAACGTCGTACAGCTCGTAGTCGCGCTCCTCGTCCAGCGACTGCCCGTAGGCCCTCTCCTCGATGAGGTAGGCAGCCCGGAGAGAGAAGAACTTGCGCACCTTGCGGAAGTCCTCCGGGCGCACTATGACCTCGGCGCCCTCGTCGCCGTCCCGGTGCGTGGCACACAGGACCTGATACTCGTTCTCCAGGTGCCGGATGACCTTCTTGTCCTCGTCATGCCGGACGGGAATGAACTTCGCGGCAAAGACCCGGCCGTCGTTCTTGCGTTTAACTTCGTAGACCTCACTGCGGGCACCGGTACCCAGCAGTTTGCCCACCCAGTACTCGCCGAGCAGGTCCTGCAACTGCGCTTTGCCGTCGTTCGCCATACAAGCCTCCGAAACCCACGGTACAAGACGAATATCTTAGCCCGGCAGCCCGTCCCGTGCAAACCGAGAGGCGCTCCTCTTGCGTCATCGGCACTTTGCTGTAAACTGTGGTTCCATGCCAGAAACCGGAGGTGGCACAATGCTGAGCCTTTCCGAAGCGCAGGTGGAGGAACGCTATCGCATCCTGGGCGAGGACCTCGCCCGGGCCGACATCGATATAGACGAGGTCAAGGCCGGGGTCAAGGACTTCAGCGTCGAGGTGCCCTCCTGGGTCTTCGGCGAGTTCGGCGGCGGCAGGTTCGGCGACTACATGCCGCCCGGACCGGCCCGCGACTTCCGCTCCAAGCTGCGCGACGCCGCCAAGGTCCACGAACTGACCGGCGCCACCCCACGCGTGGCCATCCACACCGGTTGGGACAAGCCGGAGGACGTGGACTTCGACAAGGTCGAAGCCGACATGTTCGCCGAACCGCGCCAGTACGCAAGGGAGCTGGGCATCGACTTCGGCGCCGTCAACCCGACCCTGTTCCTCACCGGCACCCACCACGGCAGCCTCAGCTCGCCCATGCCGCACGTGCGGCGCATGCTGATAGACCACTGCATCGTCTCCTGCGAGATCGCCGAGAAGCACTCCCACGGGCTCGTCACCTACTGGCTGCCGGACGGCACAAACTACCCCGGCCAGCGCGACCTGTGGCGGCAGGAAGAGCTGGTATGGGACGCCTTCCGGGAAATCCACGAGGCCGCCGCGGACGACATCCTTCACCTGGTCGAGTACAAGCTCTTCGAGCCCGGCACCTACTCGACCGTCATCCCCAACGCCGGCGTGGCCACCGAGATAGCCGACATGCTGGGGGACAACGCCGGCGTGCTGGTGGACATGGGGCACCACGCCTTCGGGGTGAACGTGGCGCAGATCGTCGCCCGCCTTATCGGCACGGGCCGCAAGGGCGGGTTCCACTTCAACACCCGCTACGCCGCCGACGACGATCACGCCGTCGAGCCGAACATCTCCATGTACGCCATCTTCTGCGAGCTGGTCAAAGGCGGCGTCGTCTGCGCGGGGGACCCGGAGAAGAACTGGGCTTACATGATCGATCAGGCATCGTCGCTGGAGAACCGCATCCGCGCCGTGCTGCACAGCGTGGACTCCCTGCAGGTCTCACTGGCGAAGGCGTTGGTGCTGAACCGCGGGCGGCTGCAGGAGTTGCAGGACGAGCAGAAGATCATCCCGGCCAACCGCGAGTTCCTGAAGGGCTTCCTCACGGACGTGCGGCCGATCCTGTGGAAGGCCCGGCTGGAGCAGGACCTGCCCCTCGACCCGGTGGAGGCCTACGACGCAAGCGGCTACCAGCAGGAGATCGAACAGCAAAGGCGTTGAGCCTGCGGTTTCCGAAGGGAGGCAGGCGCAGAGTGCGCTGACCGGCGACGCGGCCGGTGTCAGCCGGAACCGGAAGAGGGTCCGTATGCCCAGCATCGACGTCAAAAAGCGGCGTATCGACTCCAAGATCATCTACTACGGACCGGGGCGCTCCGGCAAGACCGCCAACCTGCGCTACATCCACGACCACCTGGACAACGACCACCGGGGCCGCATCTCCCAACTGCCCACGAAGTCCGATCCCAACCTGCACATCGACGTCCTGCCCGTCCGCTTCGGCAAGATCATCGGCTTCCGGACCATATTCCACCTCTGCGCCGGCCCGGGGCAGGCGTTCTCCAATAAGAGCCGGCGTCTGCTGCTCAGGGACAGCGACGGGATAGTGTTCGTCGCTGACTCCCACCCGCGTCGCCGGGAGGCCAACGTCGACTCGCTGATCGAACTCGAGCAGAATCTGGAGAACTACGGCCTCCATCTGCGCACCGTCCCCCACGTGATCCAGTACAACAAACGCGACCTGCCCGAGACACTCGGCATCGGGGAGCTGAGGGGCGACCTGAACCGCTACGGCGTGCCCGACTTCACCGCCAGCGTGGAGACCGGGGAAGGTGTTATGGAAACCCTGCGCGCCATCGTAAGGAGCGTCAGCAACGACCTGCAGAAAAGGCTGTGAAGGCAGGGGACCGCAGATGAACGCGGATAAACGCAGATGGAACTGTGGGGACGGACGGCCGGCAAGCCGGCAGCTCGCAGGGCGCCGGCAAGCCGGCGCACTCCAGGGAACGCGGCCCGGACAACGTAGAGTGGCGTGGCATGCACGGACGGCCAATCCTGGAGTGCGGGGCCTTGGCACCGCCCTCATACCCGGCGGCTTGCCGCCGGGCAGGTTGGCGGACGGACCGAAGAGAGGTGGGACACGTCCCCGGTACGGGCGCCGTGTCAGGGTTGAGCCCGCCGCTCGGCGGGCGGCATACCTGTGCACTCTCTGGAGGCAGCGAATGCCCAGCAGCTACTCCAAGATTCTGTACCACTGCGTTTTTGGCACGAAGGAGCGGCGAGCCCAGATCCATGCCGGCGTGGCCAATGAACTCTACCCTTACATGGCCTCAATCCTGCCCCCGGAGAAAGGCCGAGTGCTGAAAGTCGGAGGAACGAAGGACCACGTACACTTACTTCTGGAACTGCCCACGAACGTATGCATCGCAGAGGCCGCGAGGCTCCTCAAGAGCAACTCTTCCCGCTGGCTGAACCGTTCCGGATTGCTTGTTTCGCCATTCCGTTGGCAACGCGGCTTCGCCGCCTTCTCGGTCAGTGCATCGGCGGAGGAGTCCGTGCGCAGCTACTTGGAGCGCCAGGAGCACCACCACGCACAGAGGGGCTTCAGGGAAGAGTTAGTTGCACTGCTTGACCGGCACGGGGTCGACTACGACCCGGTCTATCTTTGAAACTGACAGGTATGTCGCCCCCTCCGGGGGCTCACCTCTTCGTCTTCGCCCGGTTCCACGGGCTGACGCCCGTGGCTACCCATATACCGCCCGCGCTCCGGCGGGCTCAGGCCTGTGATACCGCTGGCGGACCTGACTGCCCCAACACGAGCACCTGGCCGGAAAAGCCCGCGCAGCGGGCGACATAAAAGTAGCTGGGGGCACAAGCCCCCAGAAAGCTCCAAAGAGAGAACAGAGAGCCCCCGGAGGGGGCGGCATACCCGCGGACCGCTGCTTGCATCCCTCGAATGGCCTCTCCAGCACGATAAGCAGGTACAGCACCTCCGGCGACTGGTCTGCTGTGCGCTGTGGCGGACTCTCGTCACCGGGCGCCCGCCGCTCGCAGGAATGCTCAGCCTTGCCCCGGCGGCTGCACTGCCCTACCATCGAATGTCTCTTCGACCAGAGGTCCATCCATGAAAGACACCGAGGAAGGCATCTGGCGTGCCGACATGCTGGAGCGCTACCCCATGGACTCCAACGCCATGGTGAGCGACCTGGACCCCGAGCGCCGCGATCTGCTGCTGACCTACGTCGAGGAGCGGACGCTCAGCGAGGAGATCAGGGGCATGCTGGCGGAGGTCGTCCGGCGGCACCCCCGCTATCTGCGGGTCAAGGAGACGTTCGAAACGCTGGAGGCCTACCGGCGCATCGGGCAGGACGTCTATGAATGCTGGCGGGACGGGTTCGTGGACACCATCTACGATCTCTGCGCCGGACACGGCCTGCTGGGCCTGCTGATGGCCTACCGCTTCCCCAAACTCTCGGTCGAGTGCATCGACGCGGAGCGGCGGCCGGCCTTCGGCCACTACATGGACGTGGCGGCCGACGTCGGCATCGAGCTGAGCAACATCCGCTACGTGGAGTGTGACCTCGCGGACGCCGAGATTGCCCCGCGCAGCTACGTCATCTGCGTGCACGCCTGCAACGAGCTGACGCAGATCGCGCTGGAGAAGGCGGCCGAGGCCGACGCCTGCTACGGCGTGATGCCCTGCTGCATCCGGGACGGCATCTACTTCGAGCGCATCAAGCACGCGGACGACGCAACCCGCTACGCGGCGGCGGTCGGATTCATCGGCGGCCTTTACGGCGCCACCAAGCTGACGGCCATCGACGAGCGCATAACCAACCGCAACCTCATCATCCTCCGCCGCCCGAGATGACAACGCACCGCATCATCCACCCGAGCAGAGGGGGCCGTTGGTCCGGATGAGGCCGAGGATCTTCGCGCGGTTGGCCGGAACGCACGGGATCCACTGGGTCAGCAGGAAGCCCTGCGCGTCGCGGCGGATGAGGGCGTCGCGCCATGCGCGGACCTGATCAGGGTCCTGTCCCGGCGCGCCCCACACGTCGAATCCCTTCCCTTTCAGGCGCTCGACCACGTCCTCCAGCACGGTGTGGTAGTGCCAGACCACCTGCACCACGTCGTTGGGGATGTGGTCTTCGGCGGCGCGGGCCTTCTCCGCGTGCACCTGGGCCGCCGCGTAGGTCTGCTCGTCCTTCCACATAACCGCGCGCAGGTCCCGCTCGGCCAGCCCGTCCCGGAGCGTGCGTATCGCCTCGGCGTACTGGGCGTGGGAACGATCGTGGTCCTCGTCCATGCCGATGTGGAAGAAGCGCGGCGGCGCGCAGACCTCGATCAGCTCATCGATCAACTCGAAGGCCAGCTCCCAGTACTCGTCCGTATCGAACAGCTTGTTGTGCGGGCGGAACCAGTGGTTGTGCCGGTGATGGGCACTGCGGGCGAAGTTCAGCTTGGGCACCACCTCGATGCCGTGCTCGTCGGCGCGGGCGACCAGCCGCCGCAGGTGGTCCATGGGCACCGAGTAGTGCCGCTCCAGTTCCGGGTGGGAGTCGTAACGCACCCCGTCGGCGCAGTCGACGACCAGCAGGTTCAGGCCCGCCTCGGCCATCGCATCGACGGCTTCCAGCCCGAGTTCGAGGTCAAAGGGCTCCTCCTCCGCCTTCCGCCTCGCCCAGCGGGGGTCGTAGTGCGTGATGTGCAGTTGATAACCACGAACAGGCAGAGCTTGCTCGACCGTCATGTGCGCCTCCTGAGTCCTGATAGGCACCCTCGATCTCCCAGGCGAACCCGCCGCTCATGTAGTCGTTCACCGGGCCGGCCCGCCGACGGGCATGCTATGTCGGCAGTCCGCCATGGTCAACCATATGGCCCCGCAAGCGGGATGGCTTGTGGCGCAGGCCATCACGCGGAGTTGCGGGAATCCGGACGTGCCTTCCGTGGTTCGCGGAGGAAGAGCAGCAGCACGAGGGAGGCGAGCACGAACGCCGCGGCGACGATCAGCCGGGCCCGAAAACCGCCCTCGATGTCGCCGAGGGCCGAGCTGATGAGGTAGGCGGCCAGCATGCCCGGCATCTGGCACAGGGCGACCAAGGCCAGGTAGGTCGAGCGGCGATCATCGGGGCATATCTCCAGCGCCAGCACCCCCTGCCCGAGCATCCACGCGCAGCCGGCCACACCGCCGATGAAGAAGACCAACCGGAAACCCCATTCAGTGGCCGCGACAAAGGCCAGTCCTGCCAGCGCCACGTAGCCGAGACGGCTGATCACCATCAGGCACTTGCCGCCCCAGCGGTCCCCCACCCACCCCAGCAGCAGGTTGCCCGCCAGCATGCCGCCGGTCTGGAAGATGACCAGCTCGCCGACGTAGCTGTCCGCCACGCCGAGCCGTCGAATGGCATAGACGGGCAGAAAAGGGGCAACGATGAGCACGCCGTTCAGCAGCGCCGTGGTGCCCAGGAAGAGGGCGAACTGACGGTCGGCCCGCAGGATGGCCGGGATGGAGCGGAGGTTCTCCACCAGCGTCGGCCGCTCGGCGTCCCTGTGTTCGGGCCGGGGTCGCTCCCGGATGGTCAGGAAGACGAGGTATGAGACCGCCATCATGATGGAAGCGGCCAGGTAGAGCACGGCGTACCCGGCGGTGCCGGGATAGAGGTCCAGTATGCGGCGCACGCCCCAGCCGGCCGCCAGGCCGAACACGCCCGTGCCGGCGGCGCGGAGGGCCATCAGGGAAGCGCGCCGCGTCTCGGGGATTGTGTGCACCACCAACTGCCACCACGCGTTGCTGCCCAGGCCCCAGGACGTGCCGGCCAGCAGAGGGGCCGCCAGGACGGCGCAGAGCGCAAGCCCCGGCCGGCGCGCGCCAAAAAACAGAAGTACCAGGGCGGCCACGATGTAGGGCAGGCGCAGGAGGACCCCGAAGACGCGCACCACGGGCATGTAGCGTTCGCGCAAGTCGAACCGGTGCGCCGTCAGCAGCGGTGCCAGCAGGTAGCCCGCCCGGCTGACCAGCGGCACAAGGGAGATGAGCCACTCGGTTCCACCCAGCGCCGTCACCAGCGTGGGCAGCACCGTGCCGGAGTTGACGAACGCCATGCCGCCGCCCACGAACCAGCCGTCCGCCGCGTGGGCAGCGTAGTTCCACCGGAAGTGGGGCGGGCGCTCCTGCCTCTCATCCGGGTCGGCCAAGCCGGTCTCCTCCTGAGGTCCCCGGGCCTCAGCGCTCGCCCACGACGGTCGTGATGCTGCGCGGCGGCAGCAGGATCAGGTCGTCGGCCGGCTGCCGGCCCGCCTCGTCGTGCCGACGGACCCGGTCGCTGCGACTGACATCGAGAGTCCGCGGCGCCGGGCGTCCACTGACGGACAGGCGGACGGCGCGGGCCGACTCGGACTCGTTGATGAGGACCGTCGCTACGCCGCCTCCGTGGTCGGCGTCTTTGACGTAGGAGGTGACCAGCACGTCCTCACTGGACGAGGTGGAGGCTACGCGGACGGCGCCCGGTCGGATGTGCCGGTAGAACTGGCTGGCGGCGTAGAACCCGGGGTTGGGCCGGCTGCGGCGCACCAACTGGCCTTCGATGCTCCATGAAGTCCACAGCCCCATGTTGCCGTACTCGAGCGAGCCGTAGAGGATGCGCCCGATGCCCATGGCCGAACCCCACGAGGAGCCGTTCATCCCGGTCTCGGTCATCCACATCTCCTTGGGCACGCCGCCCCGCTGCGCCCGCTCATACATGGCCTCCCATTCGGGGAACTTCGGCGCTTCCCCGCGGACGCCCGTCGGGTCATAGCCGTGCACGGCGATGATGTCGCAGTAGCGCTGCGCCTCGGGATCGGCGTTGAGCGCGTCGATGTACTGATGCATCGAGCGGTACTGCGTGAAGACCTGCTCCGGCATGAACAGGCGGGTGTCGATGCCTTCCTCCTCGAATCGCCGCCCGACCACCTTGATCAACTCGACGAAGCGCTGCGGGTCGAGGATCGCGGATGCGTAGGGCTCGTGGAATGCCGGCTCGTTCTGCAGGCCGATCGCGGTCAGGTCGATGCCGGCCTCTTCCTGGAACATGCGGACGGCGGCGACCATGCTCTCGGCGAATTCCTCGTAGCGATAGTAGTCCAGCCGGTTGAGAGTCTGGTCGCTGTCGCCCTGGAAGCCGGCCTGCTGGTAGTTCAGGCTCAGGTTGGCCTTCATCCACGCCGGAGGCGACCACGATGTGAGAATGAACGTCTCCACGCCGGCCTCGTGCAGCCGCCGATAGTGCTCGAAGTTGAAGGCATCGTAATTCAGACCCCCGCGGTAGAGCACGGACGCGTCCCAGTTGTCGTTGGACGGCTCTATCTGGTTGGCAATCAGGCCCACGCGCATGGCCGAGGCACCCAGCTCGCCGGCGTACAGCTCGACGGGGAGCTGATTGCTGAACGTGCCGAACCCGTAGATGCGCTGGTGCCGCTCGGAACAGTCCACCTCGACGGAGACGGCCTCGGCCGGGTCGTCGTCCAGCACATCCACGCGGAATGACGCGCCGGCGGGGTCCGAACCTTCCGCCGTCACGCTCAACTCCACGGTGGCCGCACCGGCGCCCGAGCCCACATTGTAGGAGACAGTGGCCGTCCCGTCGGCAATCTCGCTGACAGCGAGACCGGCCAGAACGTCGTCCGAGGCGCTCGCAGAGACCTGCGCCGGCCCTTCGGCGCCGTCCCCGATACCGGTGACGGTCACCTCCTGCCGCCCGGCGCCCACCAGATGAACCTGATCCGCCACGTCGTCGATCGTGCAGACCGGCCTCTTCTCGGGCACGTCGGCCGCTCGGCCGATGCGCAGGTTACGGAAGTAGAGAGTCCCGTTGTAGCGGGTGAACGGCCAGTCCAGCTTCGGGTGGAAGTTGAACAGGACCTGCTGAATCCAGTCGGCCTTCACGGGCTGGCCCTGATTGTCCACCATCTGATCGGGGCCGGAGAAGTCGAAGGTAACAGTCTGCCAGCGGTCCGGTTCGATGGTGGTCGTCTGAGACGCGCCCGAGTTGCGTCGCTCGTTGCCGTCGTAGAAATACATGTTGAACTGGAGCCGTTCTTCCGGCTTCACGTCAACGGTCAGGTACGGGTACTCGGACAGATCGAGGTCGGGAACGGTGAGCCAGAGGCCGCCGAAGGTGACCTTGTCGCGGCACTCGACCTCCAACACGTCCTCCCCATCGACGGTCGCGTGGGATGCCGTCAGTCCCGATTCGGTCCGCCAGCGATCTCCGGTCTCCTCCCGGTCGCTGAAGTCCATCCGCAAAGCAGTGCGCGGACGCACGCGCGTGGTCACGTTGAAACTCTTGTGGATTCCGCTGTCGCCGTTGTTGCGCGGACTGCCACCCCTGTCGCGCACGGTCACGTCGATCCGCGTCGTGCCCGTCGCGTCGGGGTCGGGCGTGAAGGAAAGCGTGGCGGTCGAGCCGCCGTCGTAGGCCACCTGCACGTCATCCACCACGGAGCGATCGGTGCTTGTGGCGGTTATCTCGATCGGCTGGTCCTCGCCCTCCCCGGCGCTTATGCCCGTCAGTTTGACCTCCTGCCGGCCCGCGTCGGTGAAGACCATCATGTCATCCACCGGGTCGAGCGTGGGCGGGTTGTTCCACTCCGGCACCACGCGCACACGCATCGTGGCCTCGGCCGAGGAATCACCACCCGCGCCGTCATCCACCGTCACATTCACCTGCGTCTCGCCCCATTGCTGTCCGGTGAAGACGAGCGTGGCGTACGGGCTACCCGGTGCGTGCCGCACAGCCACCTGCTCGGAGGGCAAGACGCTCTCATCGCTGCTGGTGACCGAGAAGGTGAGCGGCTGCTCGGCGGCCACGTTGCCATCGCTGATACCGGAGAGCTGCACGCGGTTCTCTTCGCCCACTCGCACGACAAGCTCGGACGGTACATCCAGCGTTGGAGGCTGGTTATCCTCGACGTTTACGGTGAACGAGACGCTGTTGTCGCGGAACTTCCCCTCGCCCTGCGCCGTCACGAAAACGTCGCTCCAGCCCGTTACACCGGGGACGACCTCGTAGCTGAGCGTGGCTCGGCCGTCCTCGATGGCCGAGACGCGCGCATCGCGGATGAGCCCTTCACCGCCGGAGACGGCAACGCCCGAGGCGTCCTGGATGCCCGTCAGCAGGACGTTCTGCCGACCCGAGTCGCGGTAGTGAACGCGGTCCGCCACTCCCTCGATGCCGGCCAGCGGACGGGCTTCGTCGCCGGCCACCAGTTGCTCGAACTCGAGCGTCCCGTCCCACGAGTTCGCCGCACCGTTGACGGCGAAGATCATGCCCTGCACGCCCGTCAGGTCGACTTTTTCGGCGTCGCTGAAGTCGTAGCAGAGCGTCACGAACCCGTCCACGACCCGCACCTTTTGGTGCCTCAGGTCATTCGCCTCCCCGTCGTGGAAGTAGACGTGCAGGATGCACGGCGTGTCCGAGCGCACCTTCAGGTTCACGTAGGGACTGGCCGCGAAGTCGTGCTTTTCGCCCAGGTGAAGGTATTGCCCCTCCCACTTCGTCTGCTTGCTGACCTGCATCCGCAGGACGCCCTCCTCCTGCGTGAGAGTGTAGGCCTGGCTCTCCGCCCAGCCGCGCATATCGCCCGAGAAGTCGTCGCGGTATGCGGTGGGCGCCGCGCGAACTGCGGAAGCCAGGACGAAGGCGAATACGAGGACGGACAGCAAAGACGCTGCGTTTCGTTTGTGCGGGTGGCCGACGGTCATCGGATCGCTCCCCGGTTCCTCAGAATTGTTGGCGCGTTCATGCGGTAAAGTAATGCCGTCGCAGTGGGCTTGCAAGCGGGCGGCCGGTCAGTCGTGGAGCGGCCAGTTTGGGCCCCAGCCGGGCTCCTCCGGCCGCTCGGGCGCCTCGCCCCGCAGGGCGAAGTCGTGCGTTGCTTCCATCCATTGCTCCAGACGCCGCCGAAAGTCCGCCCGGACGTGCCGGTACTCCGGCCGGTCAACCACGTTGACGAATTCCTGCGGGTCGTGACGGACGTGGTACAGCTCCTCGGGGTTGCGCGGCTCCTCGGGTTCTGGCCAGGCCGAGTCCAGCCTTGCTGACTGCTCTTCCCAGTGGGCCGGCAGTTCAAACGGGAGCAGGGGACGCGGCTTGATCCCCGGGCGGAACCAGCGGATGTAGTGGAAGTCCGGCGTGCGCACGGCACGGATGGGGTCGTACCGGTCGATGTAGGTATCCGCGCCGCGGTGCGGCCGCTCCCCGTGGAAGTTGCGCTCGATGAAGACGGCATCGTGCGGCTCGTACGACCCTCCGGTCAGCAGGGGCCAGAACGAACGGCCCTGCACCTCGTCCGGGACGGAACGCCCCGCCGCCTCCAACAGCGTGGGGGCAAAGTCGATATTCTGCACCAGGTGCCCGTGCCGTGTGCCCGCGCCTCTTCCGTCCGGAAGGCGCACCATCAGGGTTATCTCGACGCCGCGGTCGTAGAGCGTGCCTTTGCTCCGTCGGGCCGAGATGCCGTGATCGGTAGTGAACACGACAATGGTGTTTTCGGAGTAACCCAGTTCGTTCAGCGCGGCCATCAGGCGGCCGAAGTGCTCGTCCATATAACGGATGGCCGCCTGATACCGCCCGAACAAACGCCGCAGCAATGGCGTGTCCGGGCAGTAGGGGGGTATCCAAACATCCTCCGGCGGAACCGCGCCGCCATACATATCGTCGGCGTGGGACCACGTGGAGGCGTGGGGCTGCTGGCTGCCCACGTTCAGGTAGAATGGCCGGTCCCGGTCGCGGCGCTCCAGGTGGGCCACGGCATTGCCAACGGCCCGCTCGGTGTGCCAGTCTTCCCACGTCTCGGTGACGTCCACTTCGTAGCGGTCGGTGCGGGGATGGCGCTCGTGGTTCACGCCGCTGAGGATGGTCTCGTAGCCGGCCTCGTTCAGGTAGTCCACGATGGTCCGTTCGGACAAATCGAGGGGCCAGCCCATGTGGGACAGGCCCACACAGCCGGTGGTGTGCGCGTAGCGTCCGGTCATGGCACAGGCGCGCGACGGCGTGCAAGCCGGGGAGTTGCAGAAGGCGTTCTCGAAAACCACGGACTGCCGGGCGAAGGCGCCGAGATTCGGCGTCTCAACGGCCACGCCATAGCACGGCAGGTGCCGGCCGAGGTCGTGGCAGACGAAGTACACTACGTTGGGTGAATCAGTGCTCACTGTTGCCCTCGCATCGGGTCGCAAGACGGGCGCCCCGCCGGCCGGCGTCCGCACGCTCGTGGGCGCGTCCGCCGGGTTCGAGGGAGCTTAGAAACCATCTCAAAACCCTGATCTACTGCGGCCGGCTGCGAAGACCGATGGCGGCGGCGTCAGCGCAAAACGTCCTCAGCGTGACGCCTGGCCACCGCAGAACTGGTGAAGATCGATCCGGAGGCCATCGGGGTCGGCCAGTACCAGCACGACGTCAGCCAGGTACAGCTCGCGCGCAGCCTGGACGCGGTTGTCGAGGATTGCGTGAACGCGGTCGGGGTCGACGTGAACACAGCGTCCGCGCCGCTGCTCGCCCGCATCGCGGGCCTGAACGGGGCTCTCGCGAACAACATCGTCGCGTACCGGGAGGGCGCGATCGGCAGGCACGATAAGGCAATAGCGATTGTGGCCGAACCCAGGCCGCTGAATC
>JAWODG010000090.1:0-20451 GCA_046483385.1 Candidatus Brocadiia bacterium
CAGGCCATGCCCAACGCCCCGCCGGCCGGCGCGTAAGCCGCCGGCAGCCCCGATCAAGCACGGTTATCCGCCCTTCCCGGGGGAGGGTGTGCGGCGGGCCAGGCAGAGAGCGGACCGATGGTCCTTTCGGGGCGGCAATCGCCCTCGCTGCGCCCACCCCGAGCCCACTGCCTGCCCTTTCGGCACGTCCCAGCGCCATTTTCCCTCCCACACCCCATCCACACACGCAAAAACCGCCCATCACGCGACCGTCATGAATAGAGTGGGCGACGGGTTGGATCCACCACGAAGTTTACCCGCCTCTGGCGGGAACACGAAGTTCACGAAGAAAAACGACTTACGAAGGCCCGTCCAGAGGTTTCACAATCATCCTGCCCTTCGGTCGTTGTGGTGTTCTTGCCGTCTGCCGTTCTTCGTGTCCTTCGTGTCCTTCGTGGTTCAAACCTGCCTCGGACCGCCGGAAGGGCTCAGTCGCGAAGGGATTGCAGGATCTGCTCGATGCACCGGTGCACCTCGGGTGTGTGCTGCACCACGAGGCGGCCCGGCTGGTGCCTCAGCCAGCCAAGGCTGCCCCGCTCGCTGCGCTCGTCTCCCATCGGCGAACCGGCTTCCTGCCCATCGCCGCGCCACGTGCCCTGCCCGCAGAGCCGGCGGATGAGGTCGGCAAGTTCCTCCGTGCGCTCTCCCAAAGTCCGCGGCGACGCCGTCGCGTCGCCGAAATGAGCAAGCACGTCGGTCACCTCGTACACGCGCGTCTCGTAGGACTCGAGGTTCTCGGGACGGCCGATGACCACGGCGCCGTCCCGCAGCACCCATGCCATGCCGGTAAGCTCGCAGATATGGTCCAGCGCATTGCGGAGGGTCGTCTCCATCACCAGCGTCACCGGCGCGCCGTCCGGCGGGACGTCCTCCTCACGCAGCACGTAGTCCAGTTCCGTCACCTGCCGGAGCGACTCCACGGCCTCCCGGAGCGGCACGTTGCGGAAGTCCCACTCGTGGCGGCGGGTGAGCGCCCGGGCGGCCGGTGTGTCCGCCTCGTCCCGGCCGGCCGGTGGCAGAATACCCACTTGCGTGGGCGACAACTCCCACTGCTCCACCTCCGTGGCGCCGGGGACGTCCAGAGCGATCGTGGCCGAGAGCTCCGCCGGCCGGGGCCACGGCCCGGCGAGCCGCTCAAGGCCCGGTCGGAAAAGGTCCATGGTGAACACACAAGTTCGCCCTCGAAACATGTCTTTTGACAGCGAGACGGTATCGGAGGTGAAATAACCGCCCTCGATCCGCTTCAGCCGCACGGTCACACGCACACCCCACGCGTCCTCCGGCAGATCCTCGGGCGAGGAGACACGGAGGGCGAACCACGTCTCGCGGCCGCCCCGCAGAGTCTCCGGCGCGAACCTCAGCCACATCCGCGGGCCGCCGGCGGGCTCCACCGATCCAAGTCCTTTCACCCGGACGCGCTCGGGCCGGTCGTCTTCGGGGACCGCCGCCAGAACGCCGGCCTCGTCGAGGGCCTCCCGCAGCCGCGGATCGAACCTCAGGTCCTCCTCGACGGGCCAGCCCTCGGGGTAGCTGGCGGCGATCCGGAGAAGCGGCAGGCCGGGCTTGAACTGCATGACCGCGGGACGCGCGTAGGCAACCGAGGAAGCGCCGCTCGTGAGGACGCACCAATAAACCAGACCGTCCGCATCGTACAGCTCAAGGCCCCCCTGCCAGGGGCGCCTCAGGGCGAGTTCGATGGCTTTGGGGCGGCGAAGCTCAAACAGTTGCCGCTCCCAGTCGAACCGCAAGATGTCCCGGTCCGTCCACAGGACCTCGCCGGTGCGGGCATCCACCCAGTGCAGTAGGTCTTCGCTCTCCCGAACGCGTCGCGCGTAATCAGCGTGCGCTCCCGCTTCCGGGGGCGCGGCGAAACTCGCCAGGTCGGAAGCCCCCGCCACCAGCACACAGACAACCAGCGACAGCAGCGAGGCCAGGTCACGCCTGTTCAGAGTTACCATCACCCCGGTCCCCTTACTCGTGCTCTTCGATCAAACGCTTTATCTCGTCCAGTTCGTCCTCGCTCGCAGCGCTTGCGTCCAGCAGCGCCGCCACCATAAGCGAGGCCGAGCCGTCGAACGCCCGCCGCAGCAGGTCCCTTACCATGTTGCGGTGGGCCCTCCTTTCCGGAACCGTCGGCCGGTAGAGGTAGGCGCGGCCGTCTTTACGGCGCGCGGCATAGCCCTTCTCGACCAGTATCGAGAGCATCTTCCGGATGGACCCGCCCGACAACCGCCGCCCCTGCTCCTCGAGCGAGTGCTGGACATCCTGCGTGGTGGCCTCGCCCTCGTCCCACAGCACGCGCATGAACTCCAGTTCCACATCGGTCAGCGTGCGGCTCTTGCGCCTTCCCACCGGCCCACCTCCCACGGGGACTTCAGGGCGCCCTATTCGGTCCGGACGGCGGTCGGGCGCTCGCCCCCGATGATCTGGTAACCCGCCACGACGCCGTCCTTGAACTGCACACGTATGCCGTCCCGATTGCTCTCGTAGCTGCAACCCCACCACCGGGCCGCAGCCTTGAGACGGATGCGCTCGAAGCGGATGATGTCCGGCGACTCCTCCTGAATGTACTCCGGGCCGAACAGCTCAATGACCTCGTCACGAGTGGTTTCGCCGACGACCAGTTCCTCGACTTTTCCCGCGTCGTATCCGGTACCGATGGCACCTTCCGCGCGGCAGATCATACACCCCGAAGAGGCCATCAGTCCCACCATCACCACCACGCCCAAACATACGTGCCGCATGTCGGCCCTCCTCAGCGCTGCCGACCCCGCGCGACCCCGGCCGCGCAGGAATCGAGAACTCGTTCGCGCGCAATGGTAGCGCCCCCGCTCCCGAGTGTCAAGCCCCCCGAGGCGGACCAATAGTCACGGTGACTGCGAATCCAGCAGCACCTCCACCGCCGAGACGGAGGCGGCCGGGAACGTCCACGTGCTGTCCGCGGTGACTTCGTGCTCGGTGGGCGCGAAGGCGTCCGGGCGGGTCTCCATCACCTCCAGCTCCGGGTCCGCGGCGGTCTGCCACACCCGCGCGGACTCGACGCGCCGTCCGGGCACGCTCAATTCCGCCTCCACCGCCTTCGTCCGCCGGGTGTTGACCACGTGCAGGAAAACCCGGTCACCCGTGCGACTGGCCGTCACGTCCAGTCCCTCCGGCACGTCCACGACCGTCAGTGCACGCTCCCCACTGTGCGCCCGGAAGAGCGCGATGACGCTCCCCACGGGCATCATGTAGCAGGTCCACGGGCTCGGCACCATCAGGACGTTGTTCATCCATTTGTTGCCGCAGAAGTCGCCGAGCGTGGCGATCTTCAGGATGTCCCCGTGCCGGGCGTGCACGTTCAGGACGCGCGCGTTGGCGACGCCGGCGGCCCAGGTGGACTGCGCCTCACAGCGGTTCCGGCCGCGCATGCTGAAGTGGCTCTCCGTCAGCGCCAGCGCGCCGTCCCAGCCCGCCACCTGCTCGCGCATGCGGTTGAGGCACTGGTCGGTGGACTGCCATGCGCTCATGAAGTGCTCCCACGTGCGCTCGGGGTCCTCCCGGTAAGCGGTATCGTGCAGGGGTGAGTCGTTCAGCGCCGACCTGAAGTGATGGTGGAACGCCAGGTACTGCAGGTGATCGCCCGCCACCTCCAGCACGCGCGGGGCCCACCCGCTGTCACCCCAGCCTACCAGTTCTATGTCCGGGTCGGCGCGGCGCATGGCCTCGGCGAAGGCGACGGTCCGCCGGGCGGTGGTCTCACAGTCGTATCCGTTCTCGTCGTAGGAAGTCTCGTTGCCGATCTGCCACAGGCGGCCGCCGAAGGGCTCGGGCGCGCCGTTATGGATGCGCTCGGCGTTGTCGGGGTTATTGCAGTAGTCAACCCACGCGGCGGCCTCCTCCGGCCCGGCCGAGCGCTCGCCGCCCTCCGGCGGGTGCGCCCAGTGCTCGCGTCCGTCGGACTTGAAGTTGACGGCGATCATCGGGTCGGCCCCCACCCGGCGGCAGAACTCGATGTACTCGTGCGTGCCGATGCGGTTGGACTCCATGCCGCCCCACAGCAGGTTGCGGGTCGGCCGGCGTTCGCCGACACCCTCCCGCCAGCGATAGTAAGAGCTGAAACAGCCGCCGGGCCAGCGCACCAGCCGCGGCCCGAGGGCGCGTGCCAGCTCAATGAAGTCCTCCCGCCATTCGTCCCCGGCATAATCCCAGGCGATGTCCGTGGAGCCGTTGGCCACGCCGAGCGGCTCCATGAACTGCATGTACAGATAAGGAGAAAGCTCGAACCGCGGTTCGGGTTCCACGACCAACGCGTCCCGTGAAGCCTCGTCCCGTGCCATGGGTCGTCTCCTCAGAAGCGGGATTCCATGACGGCGACCACGCGCCGTATGTGCTCCTCTGTGGTGCCGATATGTGTGACGGCGCGGAAGGTGTCACCGGCTGTGTTGCCGACCAGTATACCCTGCTCTTTCAGACCCGTGGCCAGCTCGTCGGCCGTCAGGGGCGGGAGGGCCCGGAAGTAAACCATGTTGGTTTCCGGCGGGTCGTACTTCAGCGCCAGTCGCCCGGCGGCCCGCACACCTTCGGCCAGCAGTTGGGCGTTGGCGTGGTCCTCGGCCATCCGTTCCACGTTGTGTTCCAGCGCGTAGATGCCGGCGGCGGCCAGATAGCCGGCCTGTCGCATGGCGCCGCCGAACATCTTGCGGAAACGTCGGGCCCGCGCCACGAACGCCGTATCCCCCGCCAGCACGGAACCGACCGGGCAGCCCAACCCCTTGGAGAGACAGATGCTGACCGAGTCCGCATGGCGACCGTAGTCCTCCGGTGCCGCGCCCGTGGCGGTGCAGGCGTTCAGCAGCCGTGCGCCGTCCATGTGCAGTCGAAGGCCCAGGTCCCGACAGGTCTCGCCGATTGCGGCCACCGTCTCGACGGGATACACCGACCCGCCGCCGCGGTTGTGGGTGTTCTCCACCACGACCAGCCGCGAGCGGGCGAAGTGGACGTCTTCGGTCCGCACCAGCGGGGGTATCTGCTGCGGCTGGATGATGCCACGGTCGGCATGCACGAACCGCACGCTCACTCCGGCCACGGCGGCGTAGGAGCCGCCCTCGTAGTGGTAGGGATGGGAGTTCTCATCGAGTATTATCTCGTCCCCCGGTTCGGTGTGGGTGCGGATGGCCACCAGGTTGGCCATCGTGCCCGACGGGACGAAGACGGCGGCCTCCTGCCCCAGCAGCTCGGCCACCATGGCCTCCAGGCGGTTGACGGACGGGTCCTCCCCGTAGACGTCGTCGCCCACGGGGGCGTCCATCATGGCCTGGAGCATCTCCGGGGTGGGCACCGTGACCGTGTCGCTTCGCAGGTCGATAATGCTATCGTCGGCGATCACCTTGGCGTTCCTCCGTTTTGCCCCCCACGGGGCGCAAGTCCGGGGGTGGCCGCGAGTTGGTAGTTCATAATTGCTGGTTGCCGGCGAACGGGCAAAGTCTGGGAGATCGTCATCGGGGTCACTCGACCAGCAGGAGGCTGTAGTAGTTGGGCGTGTCGTCGTGGGAGGTGACCACGCGGATGGGGAACCCGGCGCGGTGCGCGGTCTCATAGACGTCGATGCCGCACGCTTCCATCGAAGGCCGCGCCGTGTGCGGATGCTGGCACGGGTGCTCCAGCGGACAGGGCGAGCAGAGCCGGCAGGGCCCTTCCGCCATCATGAAGGCCTTGCGGTGTCCGGCCAGAAAGACGCTCCGCTCGATCTCCGCCAGCAGCTCGCGGTCGGCATGCTGCGGCCCCCACCAGACGAGATAGGCCGTCTCGTACTCGTCCAGCATGCGGCGCGTCTGTTGCGGCGTGGGCGAATGCGGCGGGCAGGTCAGGCAGCGCCCGTAACCCCCGCAGCCGTACTGGCACTTCATGCGCACCCACTCGGCCGTGACAACGTCGGAGGGGTCAATGCGCTTGAAATCCTCTGGCTCATGCTCTCGGATCAGTCCGGTGATTGTGGTGGACTCGGTGCCCTGCGTCATGCCGATATGCCTCCCGAGCAGCGGCGGGAAAAAGGTGGAACGCGGACGCGCCGCGGACGTGCAGCCTCAGCCCTCATAGTATGCTTATTGCACGAACGTCTCAAGGCACCGCCGGCGGCGCTTGACACCCTCCGGGCGTGGGCCGCTACACTGACATAGTGTCCGTTGACGGAGACCGGCCTGCTTTCCAGGAGTGAAGAGCCTTGGCTTTGACGAAGCGCCAGCGCATGCTGACCGCCATGACGGGCGGCACGCCGGACCGGGTGCCGGCCAGTCCGGACACCAACTGGATGATCCCCGCCCGGCTGGTCGGCGGGCCGTTCTGGCAGGTCTATTACTACCACGACCCGCCCATCTGGAAGGCCTACAACGACTGTGTGCGCCACTACGGCATCGACGGCTTCTCTCACCACGGCTACCCCTCGGTGCCGGACCATCCGGACGTTGAGCGTTCGCGCGAGATTATCGAACAGAATGAGGAGCGACTGGTCGTCCGCAGCCACTTCCATTGCCCCGCCGGGAAGCTGACTCGGGAGACCACCTATCTGCGGGGAGAGGCGCCGACAACCACCAAAAAGTGGATCACCGACCTGCCCTCGCAGTTCGACTGCCTCCGCTACATGCTCGGCGAGCCGGGCCGGGCTTCCTTCGACGCCTACAAGCGCGTGCAGGCGGACATGGGTGACGACGGCGTAGTCGGCCTCTGCCTTGACCTGCCGATGCTGATGTGGCAGATGCGCGAACCGGCCGAGGCGGCCTTCTACGACTACTACGACCACCATGACCTCGTAGTCGAGTGGGCCCGGATGCGCACGGACTGGCTGGTCGAGGTGGCCCGCCGGATCATCGCTCAGGACGTCCGGCCGGACTTCGCGTTCTTCCCCATGAGCGGCCTGGTTACGATGCAATCGGTCGAGATCATGAAAGAGCTGTCCTTCCCGGCTTTGCAGAAACTTACGTCAATGTTCAGCCGGGCGGGGATCGTGACATCACTCCATTGCTGCGGCAAGGAGCGAGCGCTGGTGGAACTGTGTGCGGAGGAGACCGAACTGGATTGCATCGACCCGCTGGAGGTTCCTCCCATGGGCGACTGCATCCTGCGAGAGATCAAGCAGGAGTTCGGCGACGCCCTGGCCCTGAAGGGCAACCTGCACACCACTGTCGTGATGCTGCGTATGGATCCGGACGGCGTTGGGCAGGAGGCGCGCCGGTGCCTCGATGACGCCATGGAGGGCGGTGGCTTCATCCTGTCCACGGGCGATCAGTGCGGCCGCGACACGCCCGACGAGAATATCGTGCGGCAGGTGGAAGTTTGCGAGACATACGGGCGGTACTGAGACGACCTATCGTCTCCCGCGCGTTGCGGGCCGACCGGCGCGCGGCTACGATGCCTTTCCCCGGCGGCGCAGCCCGCCGCATCGCCATCCCGGGCTCGAAAGGAGCGTGGAACAATGGCTGAACTGACGATCCGCGACGTTCAGGTGTTTCTGACCCAGCCGCGGGACGCCCACCGGCGGCTGGCCGTGGTCAAGGTCCTCACAAATGAACCCGGACTCTACGGGCTCGGCTGCGCGACGTTCACCCAGCGCATCTTCGCCGTGCAGGCCGCCGTCGAGCGCCACCTTGGCCCCTACGTCATTGGCCGCGATCCGCGCGACATCGAAGACCTGTGGAACGGCATGATGGTCAGCGGCTACTGGCGCAACGGCCCCGTGCTGAACAATGCCGTCAGCGGGATCGACATGGCCCTGTGGGACATCAAGGGCAAGCTGGCGGACATGCCGTGCTACCAGCTCTGGGGCGGGCGCAGCCGCCCCGCCGCCGCGGCCTACACCCACGCGAACGGGCGCACGCCGGAGGAAGTCGCCGACCGGGCCCGGGCGTTCATGGAGGAGGGGTTCCGGCACATCCGCTGCCAGATCGGCGGCTACGCCGGGCTGGACGCCGACTCGATGCGGAAACCCGACGGCGCCCACGACGGCGCCTACTTCAACCCCAAGGAGAAGCTCCGGCGCGTGCCCGAGCTGTTCGAGTACCTCCGCGGCGAACTGGGCGATGAGGTGGAGCTGCTCTACGACGTGCACGAGCGCCTGGCGCCCATCGACGCGGTGGCTCTGGCGAAGCGGCTGGAGCGCTTCAATCTGTTCTTCCTCGAGGACCTGCTGGCGCCGGAAGACATCGACTGGTTCGAGAACATCCGCCGGCAGTGCGCCACCCCGCTGGCGATGGGCGAGCTGTTCAACAACCCGCGGGAGATACTGCCGCTCGTCTCCGGGCGGCTCATCGATTTCATGCGGGTCCACCTCTCGCAAATCGGCGGCATTACTCCGGCCCTGAAACTGGCGCACCTGTGCGAGGCCTTCGGCGTGCGGACCGCGTGGCACTGTCCGGGGGACACCTCGCCGGTCGGCGCGGCGGCGGGGGTGCACCTCGACGTGGCCGTCCACAACTTCGGCGTGCAGGAATGGGCCCGGCGCGGCGAGACCGAGCGGGAGATATTCCCCGGCACACCGGAGGTCCGCGACGGCATGATCTACCCCAACGACAGGCCGGGACTGGGAATCGGGTTCAGCGAGGACGCGGCGGCCGAATACCCCCCGGACGAGACCGACGTCGACTGGACCACCGCCCGCCTGCCCGACGGCACCATCGGGCGCCCCTGACCCAGACGGAGAAAGTCTTTACCACGAAGGACACGAAGAACGGCAAGAAGACCGGAATAACGGTTGATAGTTGGTAGTTGATAGTTGTTAGTGACGACGAAAGCCGCGGTCCTCACGTAGGCCGCCGGCGCCGGACGGGCAAACGGCCCGCCACTAACAACAAGCAACTATCAACTTGGTTTTTTGCCGTTCTTCGTGATCTTCGTGGTTCAATCTTTCGGTCCGTCCCGGACCTCGCGGAGGCGGAGGGCGAACAGCAGCGTCAGCACGCCGCTGGCGGCCACTATGCCCACCAGCGTGTCCAGCGTGATGCCCCGCCAGTCCACCATGAGGCCGGCCACGACCGACAGGAACGTCATCGGGAAGGTGACGGTGTTCAGGAAGCCGATGTAGCTGGGCCGCCGCCCTTCCGGGGCGCTCTCCACGATGAAGCCGGTCCGCCCGATCATGTGCGCCTGCAGTGCCATGCCGAACGAGAAGAGCGCCAGGAAGTAGATCAGAAGCGGCAGGTCCAGTTCGACCTCCGTGAAGGGCAGCGGCCAGCGGAACAATCCCGGCAGGCGCGGGGCGGCAAGGATGGCCAGCGGGCTGAATATAAACAGCAGACCGGCGAACACAAGACACAGCCGGTTGCCCTTCCGACGGCTCACACGCCCCCAGACCAGGCTTGATGCCATCCGGCTGGCCGACATGAACCCGAGCAGGATGCCGCTGACGCCCGCCACGCCGAGGCGCTCGACGCCATAAGGCACGTAAAACGTCAGGGCGAGCGTGTTGACGCGCGCCAGCACCAGCAGGATGAGAATGTCGCGATAGTTCCTGTCGCGCGCCAGCAGCCGGCGCCCGGCCGCCAGCACCTGCCGCGCGCTGCGCCGCTTCGGGGGGCTGCTGTTCTCCTGCTCCCGGAACAGTGCGAAGGAACCCCACGAGATGCCAAGCACCCCGATGGCGATGCCGGTCAGCACGGCATAGTTGGTGGGCGAAGGGAGGCCGTCCTGCACGGGCTGGATGACGAGGAAACCGCAGACCAGCACCGCGCAACTGCCCAGGAAGTGCCGCATGCCGAAGAACGACCCCACCCGCGTCGGCCCGATGGCCTCGGCAAGCATGTCGAAGAACGGAATGCTGGCGCAGCCCTGCGCCACACTGAAAACGAAATAGGCGGTCAGGAAGGCGGCCAGCGGCCACCAGGAGCCCACCCCGCCCGCGGCGAAGAGCACCCCGGCCATGATGCAGAGCATCAGTATGCGGACCGCCGAGGCGGCTATGTAGAACGCCTTCTTGCGCTCGCGGTGTTCGACGAGGCTGCTCACGTAGAGCTGCGGCAGGCGATGACCGGCCATAGCGAGCGCAACCAGCAGCCCCACCAGCGCCGTCGAGCGCGTCTGGTCGTAGACCAGAGCGCTGAGCACAAGGTGGGGATTGAGGAAGCTGTTGCCCAGCCGGCCGAACATGCCGTTGATCAGCCCGAGGGCGAAGTTGCGGCGTTAGGACTCCCGCTCCGCCGGTTCAACAGCCTGTCCTGTGGTTTGCTCGGCCATGACATCCGGAAAGCTTGTAGCAGTGGTGTCGGTTGGTCAAGGGGAACCGGCCGCTGTCCACACCTCACAGGCGCATTTGACATTCCCATCACCAGTCGGGACACTCGCGGGCAGCACCGACTGAACATCCTGACGACAGAGAGGGAGCCGCGCCATGTCCACCGTCGATCAGTTCGGCCGCTTCATCGAGGAGGAAGGCTGCTTCGAGCTGCGGGACAACGACCCGCCGCGAAAGTGGACCAACGTCCACTACAACCGCATTGGCCCGGACGAGCTGTACGTCGAGGTAACCAACATCGGCGACGGCACCACCTACATCCGCGACCACGCCGGACGCCGCATGACGCTGGTCGGCTGGGACGCCAAGTACGTTTACATCCGCGACGAGGAAAGCGGCACCGTCTTCTGCCCCGCCGGCGCCCCCGCCCCGCAGGAAGTGGAGGACTTCCGCTGCCGCTACTGGGCCGCGAAGACGGAGATCAGCGGCACCTGCGAGGGCCTGCGCGCCACACAGCGCATCTTCGTTCCCCGCGAGCACCCGGTAGAGGTCTGGACCGTCCCCCTCGAGAACAGCACGGACCGTCCGCGCCGCCTGTCCGTCTTCGCATACGCCATGTTCCAGCTCACCGGCTGCGACGAGGAGGGAAACCCCGTGGGCAAGGACAACTACGCAGAGGTGATGCCCGAGATCGGTGGGACCTTCATCACCAACCGGAACGCCTTCGCCCCCACGGACCGTTACAAGGGCTACCTCGTGACCCTGGCCGACTTCAAGGCCGGCAACGGCTACCGCGACCACTTCCTGCGCAGCGAGTTCGCCGTCGGCACGCCGCGCATCCTCTGGGGATGGGACTGCGACAACCGCTCCGGCTGCGGTCCGGACTGCGCGGGGGTCGTGCAGGTCTCCGTTACCGTGCCGCCCAAGGAGATGGGACGAGCGGACTTCCTGCTCGGCCAGGCCGCCTCGCCCGATGAAGTGGCGGCACTTCGCAGCGAACTGACGCCCGAGAAGCTGGACGCCATGTGCGAGGAGCAGATGGCCATCGAGCGGGAAAGGGCCGCGAAGTTCCGCGTCGAGACCGGGCACCCGAACCGCGACGCCCTGATGAACCACTTCGTCAAGAAACAGCTCTACTCCTACCTCATCAACAAGAGCGGCTTCCGCGACAACCTGCAGGTCGATTACGGCATAGCCATGGTCGATTACGACGTGGCGGAGGCCAACCTGCTTCGTGCCCTTTCCTCGCAGTATGCGACCGGGGCCGTGCCGCACAGTTTCCGCCCCCTGAACCGCCTGCAGTACGCCGACAAGCCCGCGTGGATCATGCTGACCGTGCCCGAACTCATCAAAGAGAGCGGCGACCTGTCGCTGCTGGAGAAGGAGGTCCCCTACTTCGAGAGCGACGAGACGGACAACGTCTGGGACCACATGCTGCGCGCCATGCGCTTCCTGTGCGACGATCTGGGCCGCAACGGGCTCTGCGACCAGCACCACGCCGACTGGAACGACGGGCTGGAGGCCACACGGGAGGCGGGGGAGCGCGAGAGCGTGATGGTCACTCAGCAACTCTGCTTCGGGCTCCGTCGGGTGGCCGAACTGGCCCGGCTCATCGGCGAGACGGGCGTGCAGGAGGAGGCCGAGCGGCGCTATGCGGAGTTCAAGCGACGCCTGAACGAGGTGGCGTGGGACGGCGAGTGGTACGTCCGCACCATCTGCGGGGACGGCTACCGCATCGGCTCGAGAGAGAACGAGGAAGGGCAGATATTCCTCAACACGCAGAGCTGGGCGGTCCTGTCCGGCATCGCCCCGGAGGAGCGGGCTCGGCGGTGCATGCAGGCCGTGGACGAACGGCTGGAGACCGACGTCGGCTACCGCATCGTCAGCCCGCCATTCTCGGAGTACGATCCGCGTGTCGGTCGGATGTCAAACTCGACGCCCGGCCAGGCGGAGAACGGCGGCTGCTACAACCACGCCGCCGGGTTCAAGGGCGTGGCCGACTGCATGCTGGGCCGCGCCGAGAAGGCGTGGGAGACGTTCCTGAAGGTGGCGCCCGACAATCCGAAGAACCCGGTTACGGTCTCGAAGAACGAGCCGTTCTGCTTCACGAACTCCTACTCGCTGGTGCCCTATGTCTACGGGCAGGCGGGCAACCCGTGGCGCACCGGAACGGCGTCGTGGTTCAGCGTGCTGCTGGTCGAGTGGATACTGGGCGCGCGCCGGAGCCACGAGGGGTTGATCATCGACCCCTGCCTGAGCCGCACCATCCCGGAGGCGCGGGTCGTCCGGACCTTCCGCGGCGCCGCCTACGACATCCGGCTGGACAACAAGGCGGGGCGCTGCACCGGCACGACGTCGGTAAAGGTGGACGGGGAGGCACTGGAGGGCAACGTTGTGCCGGTCTTCGGGGGCGGCAAGCACAAAGTCGAGGTCATCATCTGAACGCGGGGCAATCGGAGGAAACGGACATGACGTATCGCGACAGCATGGAGCGGCGCGACAAGCCGCGCAACGGCATGGCGCTCGGCGGGCTGGGCGCCGGCTTTTTCGAACTGCGCAAGGACGGCGTCTTCCACAACTGGAACATCTTCAACAACTACCCTCTCGGCACCGGCGAGCCCTTCCCCATGGCCGAGGACTCGATGCTGTTCTTCATCGTGCGCTACGAGGTGGAAGGCGAAGAGCCGCGCATGAAGCTGCTGCAGATCGACGAGGGCTACAAGGTCGCTGCCATCCCGAACCACTACTACGCATTCCCGTGGCTGACCGGCGTTGACCGTATCGACTATGCCGTCTCCTTCCCGTTCGCCCAGCTCCGGTTCAGCGACGCCGAGATGCCGCTGGACGTCGAGATGACGGCCTTCAGCCCGTTCATCCCCCACGACGTCAAGAACTCTTCGCTCCCGACGGCGGTCTTCGACTTTCGACTCCGCTCAACCTCCAGCCGTCCGGTGGACGTCATGCTCATGGCGTCCATGCACAACGGCGTCGGCTACGACGTGAAGGACAAGTTCCACGTCACCAACGTGCTCGACCGGGAAGGCTACCGCCTCTTCGAGCTGACCGAGGGCGGGATGGACGAAACCCACAGCTCATACGGCGGGCAGGCGCTCGCCTCACTGGCCGGCGACTCCACCTACTACGTCGGATGGGAGGCCGTCCATCCGTACTACGAGAAGGTCATCCGCAGCCGCGAGTTGCCGGACTACGACGACACGGAGGGGCGCAACAAGGTTGATCCCGAGACGGACCGGCTGAAGGCCATGTACGGCCTCTACGGCACCATCGCCGTCTCCCGCCGGCTGGAGCATCGCCAGACGCTGGACCACACCTTCGCGGCGGGATGGCACTTCCCCAACCTCTACACGCCCGACGGCTCCCGGCGGGAGGGGCACTACTACAGCAACTTCTTCGATTCCGCGCCCGACGTGGTGGACTACGTCGTGGACAACCTGCCGGACCTGCGCGGCCGGTCGCGGCAGTTCGTGGACGACTTCCGCGACAGCAGCGCCCCGCCTTTCGTGCTGGACCAGGTGCAGTCGCAACTCAACACGTTCTTTACCAGTAGCTGGCTGACCGAGGAGAAGAACTTCGGCATCCAGGAGGGACTCTCGCCGCATCGCTCCTACGGACCGCTGGTCACCACCGACGTGAGCATGTACGGCTCCATGTCCGTCGCGGCGCTCTTCCCCGAACTGCACAAGAACATGTGGCGCGCCCACCGCGGGCTGCAGTGGAGAACGGGCGAAGTGGCCCACGGCATCAACCGGGACTTCACCCAGTTCGACAAGCAGGAAGGCGTCACCGGGCGGCTCGACCTGCCCTCCCAGTACGTCATCCTCTCGCTGCTCGGCTACTTCTGGACCGGCGACCGCGAATACCTGGAGGAGATGTGGCCGTCGGTCAAACGTGCGCTCGACTACGTGCTGGAATACCGCGACGAGAACGGTGACCGCCTGCCGGACATGGCCGGGGCGATGTGCACCTACGACAACTTCGAGATGTACGGCGCCGCGTCCTACGTCTCATCCCTCTGGCTGGGTGCGCTGCGGTCGGCGGCGGAGGCGGCGCGCGAACTGGGCGACCAGGATGCAGAGAGAAAATACTCCGGCATTCTGCGGGAAGCCCGGGAGTCATTCGAGCGCAAGCTGTGGAACGGCGAATACTACCGTCTCTACAATGACGAGGATGGTGAGCGCGGGGACGTGGACGAGGGTTGCCTCACCGACCAGGTCATCGGCCAATGGGCCTGTCGCCTGGCGGGGCTCGGCGAGGTCATCGACCCCGATCACCTGCGGTCGGCGCTGGAGAGCGTCTGCGCGATGTGCCGGCGGCCTTGGGGGCTGGTGAACTGCCGCTGGCCGGAGGACGAGTTCCTGCACGACGTGCCGGAGAGCTGCTGGCACGACCAGGCCAACACCTGCTGGTCCGGCGTCGAACTGGCCTTCGCCTCCTTCCTCATCTACGAGGGCATGCTGGAGGAGGGGCTGGACGTCATCGAGGCGGTGGACCGGCGCTACCGCAAGGCGGGCATGTACTTCGACCACATCGAGTTCGGCGGCCACTACTACCGCCCGATGTCGGCGTGGGCCATCGTCAGTGCCTTGCTGGGCCTCACCATCCGCGCCGGGGAGGTCGGCTTCCGCCCTCGCCTGCCCGCCCGCAACCTGAAGCTGTTCTTTTCCTTCGGGCACGGGACGGCCCATTACGTTCGCCGTGTCGAGGGTGACCGCGAGGAAATCGAGCTGCGGGTGCTGAGCGGCACCATCGAGTGCGAGGCGCTGGAGCTGGGACTCGCCGGAGGGCCGTGGTCGAAAGCCAGCGTGTCGGTCGGCGGTAACCCGGTTACGGAGCAGAGAGTGAAGACGGACTTCCGCGCTCGAGACGTGCGGCTCGACTTCCCCGACGGCCTGCGGGCAACCGCGCCGGACCGCATGCGCATCGTGCTGAGTTAGAGCGGGTATCTCAAGCTGGCGGCGGGCTCCAATGCGGCAGTCTTTCGGCCCCGGAAGGCCGCTTTACCGGCCTGCATGACGGAGCCGTCCCGCGGGGCACACGCCGGACGATCAGCCCCGGAAAGCAGCGGGTGGGGGTTTTGCCCGACGACGCGCCGGGTCATACGGTCATTTTGTCCCCGGCGCACCCGGCCTTGTGGGGCAGGATGGAGGGGTACGTAGGTACATTCCCCCGGGGAGATTAAGGGTTTTCCCGACTTAACGGCCCGCGGCCCGGCTGATATCATGTTGTTTAGTTGGAGGTGAGGAAGACTCGCCACTGGCTTGACAAGAGCGTTCAACCTTGGCCGTTGCGCAACGGGGGAAGCGCCGCGGTCGAGTGGAAAGAGCGGCGGGACGACAGGGGGCACGTTCCGCCGTTTCTTTTTTGCCCGCTTCGGCCCGCCCACCACGCCTCGACTCTCGTACACTGACGCTTCTCTCCCCGATGCGTCCTTTCACCGTCGTGCGGCCTCGATTCTTCCGATGGAGAGAAACCATGCTGCGCAGCCTGCAGGAGATGATCGGCTACGGGATAAGTGCACGGGACGATGAACTGGGGAAAGTGGCGGACCTGTACTTCGACGATCAGTCCTTCGCCGTCCGCTACTTCGTGGTCAAAACCGGAGGATGGCTCTCCGGGCGGGAGGTGCTCATCTCCCCCGTCGAAGCCGGCGAGCCCGACCCCGAAGGCGAGGTACTCCCGGTTGACCTGACACGCGAGCAAGTGGAAGACAGCCCGGAGGTGGACGCCGACCTGCCCGTGTCCCGGCGGGCCGAGCAGGACCTCACGACCTACTACCGCTGGCCTCCTTCGTGGACACCGGTCGGCTCCGGCGGAATCGTCGGTCTGAAAGTGCCTCCCGCCTACGGCGAACCCGAAGAGCCGGAAGCGGTGATCGGCGAAGAGGGAGACACCCACCTGAGGAGCTTCCGGGAAGTGCAGGGCTACAGCGTACAGGCCACCGACCGCTCCGCGGGCGAAGTCGAAGACATGCTGACCCGCCCCGACGAGTGGGTCATCCGATATCTGGTGGTGGACACAGCCGAGTGGCTCTCCGGCCGGAAGATACTGGTCTCGCCCGCCTGGGTCACGGCGATGCACTGGTCCGCCGGGGAGGTCGAGGTCGATCTGCCCGCCGCGGCCATCGAGACGAGCCCTGAACTCGATCCCGACGCCCCGGTCAGCCGGGAATACGAAGAGCGACTGCACGACCACTACGATCGCCCCAAATACTGGGAAGTGTGAGGTCGATACACCATGCCTGTTGCCGACGAAGACATCAAGCGAGACGCCGTTGATCAGCTTTACTGGGACAGCCGCATCGACGCCTCCGACGTCACCGTCAGCGTGGACGGGGGCATTGTGACCCTCAGTGGAACCGTTTCCGCTCCCGACGAACGCCGGGCGGCCGTGGGCGACGTCTGCGCCATAGCGGGCGTGCTCAGGGTCAATGACGAACTCTCCGTGCGCCATCCCGAGGGCCTGCCGCTCCCCGACGACGCCGAGATACTCAACAACGTGCAGAGCATCCTGAGCGCCAGCGCCAGCGTCGACTCCTCCGGCGTCCGGGTTAGCGTGGATGCCGGCATCGTGACGCTCGAGGGGACGGTGAACGCTTACTGGCACCGAGCCGAATGCGAGGAGATGGCCCTTGGCGTCTGGGGCGTGGTCGAGGTGGAGAACGATCTGGCCGTCGTGCCGACCGAGGACGTGGAAGACAAGGCCATCGCCGAGGACATCGTCGCCGCCCTCGAGCGAAGCGCGGAGGTGGACGCCGAGGACATCACCGTCGAAGTGGACAATGGCGTGGTGACCCTCGAAGGCACCGTTCCGGACTGGGCCGCCCACGAGATGGTCCGCGACGCCGCCCGTTACACGCGCGGGGTCCGCCAGATCGACGACGAGCTGGCCGTGATGCGGCCCGAGCAACGCTGACACCCCGCTTGCCAAACCCGATTCACGGCCCCACAATGGACTGTAGAGGGACTCCCCCGACTCCACCAACAGGACATCATCGCGCGGGGAGGCGAGCGAGGTGGCAGCCGACAAACCTGACAACGATCACGTAGCCGGCCTGCTGGACCGGGTGGCCGACCTGCTGGAGATGCAGGACGAGAATCCCTTCCGCATCCGCAGCTACCGCCGGGCCGCGAACACCGTCCGGGCATACGACCGCCCTGTGGCCGAGTTTCTGGACGAAGGCGGCGAGGAGGCCCTGACGGAGCTGGACGGAGTTGGCGAGGGTCTGGCGGGTGCCATCAGCGAGATAGTCGAGACAGGCCGGCTCGGCCTGCTCGACGCCCTGGAGAGTCAGCTTCGGCCGGAGCAGGTACTCACGAAAGTGCCGGGCGTTGGCGAGGAACTCGCGGAACGGATACACGAGCAATTGGACGTCGAGAGCCTGGAGGAACTCGAGCGCGCCGCGCACGACGGTCGACTCGAACGGGTCGAGGGCATGGGGCCGAAGCGCGTTCAGGGCGTGCGCGACGCGCTGGCCGGCATGCTCAGCCGCTCGGCCCCCCGCCGTTCCCGTCAGCGGCGCGAAGAAGAGCAACCCACCGAGGAACCGCCGATAGACCTGCTGCTGGAGCTGGACGACGAGTACCGGCAGAAAGCGGACGCCGGCGAACTGCGCACCATTGCCCCCCGCAGGTTCAACCCCGAGGGCAAGTCATGGCTCCCCATCATGCACGCCAGTCGACAGGGGTGGGACTTCACCGTCCTATTCTCCAACACCGCCCGGGCCCACGAACTGGACAAGACCCACGACTGGGTGGTCATGTACTACGAGGACGGCGGTGTGGAGGACCAGTGCACGGTCGTGACCGCGGGCTCCGGGCGGCTGGAGGGACGGCGTGTCGTTCGGGGTCGGGAGGGCGAATGCCGCACATACTACGAATCGCAGGAGCAAAGCTGACCGCGCATTCAGCCGACAGGAGAGTTGTAGATGCAGAGGTTCAGAAACCGACGCATGGCCGGACAGAAGTTGGGTGAGGAGCTGGCCGCCTACCGCGACCGTGAGGACGCCATCGTGCTGGGGCTCGCCCGCGGAGGGCTGCCGGTGGCCTTCGAGGTCGCCATGAGCCTCAATGCGCCGATGGACGTCTTCTTGGTGCGCAAACTGGGCGTCCCGGGTCGTGAGGAACTGGCCATGGGCGCCATCGCGTCCGGCGGGATTCGAGTCGTCAACGACGACGTCGTTAGGTCGCTCGGCGTTTCCGACGAGGACATCGAGGAGGTCGCCGAGCGCGAACAGAAGGAACTGCAAAGACGGGAGGAAGCTTACCGCGGCGACCGGCCCAGCCCGCGGTTGGAGGGGCGCACCGTTATACTGGTGGACGACGGCATGGCCACCGGCGCCAGCATGAAGTCGGCCGTGGAGGCGGTCAAGGAGGCCGGCCCCAGGGCCGTTGTCGTGGCCATCCCCACCGCGGCCCCGCAGACCGTCGAGGAGATATCGGAGCAGGTGGACGACGTTGTCTGCCTCATCACTCCCCAGCCCTTCATGGCCGTGGGCACATGGTATGAGGATTTCTCGCAGACGACCGATGAAGAAGTGAAGAACTATCTCGACCGGGCCGCCGACGAGCTCCCCTCGCCTTGAGAACCGCTCAGCCCGATTCCACTGCACCGGAGGAGCCAACGATGAACGAGCCACAGGGAAATGAGGAGGAGAACATCGTGACCGTCGAGGCGTATTCGGCGGAACTGGAGGGCAATCTGCTGATACCGGACGGGGCGCAGGGCATAGTGGTTTTCGCGCACGGCAGCGGGAGCAGCCGGCACAGTCCGCGCAACAAGTTCGTGGCCCGTCACCTGCGGGAAGCGGGGTTGGCCACGCTGCTGTTCGACCTGCTGACCGCCGAAGAGGACGCCGTCGACAAGAGGACGCGCGAGTACCGGTTCGACATCGGCCTGCTGGCCGAGCGGCTGGTGGGCGCGACCGACTGGCTGCTGGAGCAACCGGAGGCCGCGGGACTGAACATAGGCTACTTCGGCTCGAGCACCGGCTCGGCCGCGGCCCTGATCGGGGCTTCGGAGCGGACGGAAGTCGTCGGCGCGGTGGTCTCGCGCGGCGGGCGCGTGGACATGGCCGAGTCCGCCCTGCCGCAGGTCGAGGCCCCCACCCTCTTCATCGTGGGCGGACGCGACCCACAGGTTTTGGAACTCAACCGCCGCATGCTGCCGGCACTTCAAGTCGAGAAGGAACTGGAGATAGTCGAGGGCGCCGGCCACCTGTTCGAGGAGCCGGGCGCCCTGGAGGAAGTGGCGGACCTCGCGCGCGAGTGGTTCGTGCGGCACCTGACGCAAACATGACGCAGTGAAGGCGGAATCGAAGAGCCGAACGCCGACTGCCCGGTTCCACTCGAGGAGGAAACGATATGCGCACGGACGCGCTCAGAGAAGCCGTAACTTTGGCGGAGACATGCAAGGTGCTGGTAGCCACGGCCGGTTCGGATGGGACCCCACATCTGGCCTGCGCGGGCCGCCTGAGGCCGGGCGAAGGCCGGCGAGTCGTGGTCAGCGAGTGGTTCTGCCCCGGCACCGTGCGGAACGTCGAGGAGAATCCGGCCATTTCGGTCACAGTCTGGGACGAGCCGCAGGACCGGGGCTACCAGCTTATCGGGCGGGTCGAGGATATGCAGGAGGAAGAGGTGCTCGACGGCTACGCGCCCGAGGCCGAAGCCGAACACCCCACACCCCAGGCCAGACGCAGCCTGATAGTGCGAGTCGAGACGATCCTCGACTTCATGCAGGCCCCCCATACCGACGTGGAAGAGTAGGGCCGCCGCTGCGCTCAATCCGGGCGGAGCGCGCCTTCGCTGAACTCCAGGTCGGCAATGACCGGGTAGTGGTCCGATGTGACCCGCGTCAGGCGGGTGCGCGGGACCACCGCATCCACGACCGTCATACCGGGACTGCTGAAGATGTGATCCACGCGCCGCAGTTGCATCCACGTGGGCACGTGCGCCCCACCGTCGCAAGCCTCCTGTGCATCCTGAAGCATACGGCAGAGACGCACATAGACGCGGCTGCCGGGCTGGGAGTTCAAATCCCCGCACACTAGCAGAACAGATATCTAACAATTTAATGTTTCCCTTTTTTTTATCTAATCCGATCTTCTTTGCTAAAAAATCCGTTTGGTCTGCTCCTCCTACGTGAATCTGCTCTCCCATTAATAACTCCCAAAGCTGTCCACCTGGACCTGCATA
>JAWODG010000119.1:0-10429 GCA_046483385.1 Candidatus Brocadiia bacterium
ACTTAATTAATTTTTTAGAAAATAAAAAGACTTTAATCTTAACTCATAACCTATTAGATCTCGACGCACTTGCGTCAACTGTTTCTTTAAAATATTTTCTTAATTCTTATTTTAAGAATAATTCCCGGGCAGAAATATTTTAGGTGAGGATCGGGGCGTCCTCGCGGGCCGCCGTCTCGAAGTCGAGCCCCGTCATCCCGATGGCGCCGTCGCCCATGATGTTGATACAGAGGCTGGGGGGACGACATGCTCAGTTGCGGTGGCCAGAGAACGGCACAACAGCCGAGGACGAGATCGAGGGCGAGCCTCCTCCGCGCGAGGCTTCGCAGGCCGGGGGACGGGGACGATACGCCTTCGCCGAGGCTTCGGCGCACTGGCGGGACGGTTGGGCGCCGCAGTTATGAGGTAAAAGTGGCGAGTTGTGAGTTGAACGGCAACGGCTGACGGCGATTCGCCTTACGGCGAACTTCGCTATCGCTCGGGGGGGCACGAGGGTTTCCGGAAGTGGTATTGACCGCGCGGGCGTTTTTGAGGACAATGGTACTGACTGGTCAGTTCTACTCTCGGGGAGGCGCCCACCGTGCGCTACCATGGTCATCATCACTTCCGCGGACCGGACGTCCGCCCGGACAAGAGCCGGTGGGAGATGCTCCGCTCTTCCGCCCGATTGCTCCGCTACCTGGAGCCCCACTGGCCCCGCGTGGCGGTGCTGCTGGCCCTGACGGTGTCCATCACCGGCATGGGGCTGGTGCTGCCCTGGCTGATAAAGATGCTGATCGACCGCGTGATCCCCACCGGGGACGAGCGGCTGCTGGGCATCATCAGCCTGGTGGCGCTGGGCGTGGTGCTGGGCGGTGCGCTGCTGCGGTTCGCCCACAGTTACCTGGGCACGGAGCTGGGCCAGCGCATCATCCGCATCATGCGCAACGACCTGTATGAGCACCTGCAGACGCTGTCGATGCGGTTCTTCGAGGAGCAGCCGACCGGCGAGGTGATGTCGCGGGTGGTGAACGATTCGGAGGCGGTCGAGCACATGGTCGTCAGCTCGGCCGAGACGCTGGTGACCAGCGTGCTGACGCTGCTGGGGGTGGCGGTGCTGCTGTTCCGCATGAACGCGCGGCTGGCGGCGCTGACCATGATACCCATCCCCCTGCTGGCGCTGACGATCTACTACTTCAGCCGCAAGTTCAAGGACCTGTTCGGGACGTTCCGCCAGCGGGTGGCGGACCTGAACTCGTTCCTGCAGGACCGGGTGACGGGCATCCGGGTGGTGAAGGCGTTTGCGCGGGAGGATGAGGAGCAGGAGCGGTTCGAGGAGAAGACCGGGGAGTATTACGGGGCGTTCATGAAGGCGGCGCTGGGCTTCTCGGTGTTCGGGCCGCTGACGGACGTGTTCAGCCGGAGCGGGACGCTGATCGTGCTGTTCTTCGGCGGGATGATAGCGATCAGGTCGGATGCGCTGACGGCGGGCGAGGTGGTGGCGTTCGTGATGTATCTGGGCTCGTTCTACCGTCCGGTGCAGCAGTTGGGGCGGCTGATCGGGCATTCGCTGCCGCGGTGCCTGGCGGCGGCGGACCGGATTTTCGAGTTCCTGGACGAGTCGGAGCAGTTGGAGGTGCCCCCAGGCGCGCACCGGCCAGAGCACCTGCGCGGCGAGATCGAGATACGGGGCCTGTCCTTCAGCTACGAGAAGGAGGCGGTGCTGAAGGACGTGACGCTGCGGATTGCGCCGAACGAGACGGTGGCGCTGGTGGGGCCGAGCGGCGTGGGCAAGACGACGCTGGTGGACCTGGTGTGCCGGCTGTACGACCCGCAGCGGGGCGCGGTGCTGATAGACGGGGTGGACCTGCGGGAGTACGAGCCGCGGTCGCTGCGGCGGCACATCGGCGTGGTGCTGCAGGAGCCGTTCCTGTTCAACTCGACGGTGCGGGAGAACATCGCCTACGGGGACCCGGAAGCGCCGGAGGAGCGGATACACTGGGCGGCCCGGCAGGCGGGCGCGGACGGGTTCATCCGGGCGCTGCCGGACGGGTACGACTCGGTGGTGGGCGAGCGCGGAGTGAAGCTGTCGGTGGGCCAGAAACAGCGCATCTCGATAGCGCGAGCGCTGCTGAAGAACCCGGCGATTCTGATCCTTGACGAGGCGACCTCGTCGGTGGACAGCATCACGGAGCGGGTCATCCAGGAGGCCCTGGCGAACGCGGCGCGGGACCGGACGACGATACTGATAGCGCACCGGCTGTCCACGACGGACATAGCGGACCGGATCGTGGTGCTGGAAGACGGGCGCCTGGTGGAGGAAGGGACGCAGGAGGAGCTTCTGGCGGCGGAGGGCCAGTTCGCGGAGCTGTACCGTATGCAGAGCCTGGCGCCGGCGGAGAGGAAACTTATGAATTATGAGTTATGAATTATGAGTTATGCGGCGAACTGTGGTCAGTGGGCGGCGGTCAGTGCTCAGTCAAGGCCAGGCCGCGGTCGCGTCCGCCGGCCCGGCGGGCCGGTCACAGTTCGCCGTACGGCGCAACGGCTGTGCCACACAGGAGAGAGGGATTCGCGCGGAAGTATGGAAGAATTGAGCGTCGAACGGGAACTATAGTCGTGAGGTAGGAGACTGGTCCGCCGGTGGCGGCTCGTTGGGCGGGTCCCGCGGGCCGTCGGGACGGGAAGCGCACGGCCGTATGCGGTAGAATCGGGCCTTTTGGCCCCTTCCCTTTGACATCCTCCGCCGGTTGGGGGACAATGATACTGACTGGTCAGTTCTGTCTCGGACGTTGCTGTGAACGGCACGGCATAGAGCAGGCGAACGAGGACAGGTGAGCAGGTGACAACGAAGCGACGAGGTCCGCCTCTCCCATTCGGCTGAACTCCTGCCCTGGAACACAACACCAATCGGTCAGGAATGCTATGGGCGACAAAGCGCACAAGATACTCCAGACGGCCGAGAAGCTGTTCGCGGAGGGCCGGTTCCACGAGGTCACGCTCGACCACATCTGCCACGAGGCGGGCGTGGGCAAGGGCACGATTTATCGTTACTTCGACGATAAAGAGGACCTCTACTTCCAGGTCATCCTGACGGGCCTGGACGAGCTGGTGGAGTCGATGCGGCAGGTGCGCGAGGAGGTGGACGACCCGCGTGAGGGGCTGCGCCGGGCCTGCTGCCGGGTGGTGGAGTTCTACAGGAAGCGCAAGGCGCTGTTCCGCCTGATGCACAGCGAGCAGATACGCGGCTCGGACCGGAAGGGCCAGATGTGGCGCACGTGGCGAGAGAGGCATCACGAGATGCTGGACGTTTTCGCCGACTTCGTGCGCATGGCCATGGCCGCCGGGGTTTACACGGCGACCCCGAAGCCGGAGGCGGTGGCCCGCCTGATAGGCGGGATGCTGCGCAGCGGGGTGCGCCACGAGGACGAGATGCCGGGCGGTAAGGACTGGCCGGCGGCAATAGTGGAGTTGCTGGAGAACGGTTTGCTTCCGAGAGACAACGGAGAGACGAACTGAGATGCTGAAGCGAATGCTGACAGCCGGTTTCTGCGTCGGATGCGTCGGTCTGCTGGTGGCGGCGGGCTGTTCGCGCCAGTATTACCGCCAGAGGGCGGACAGGGAAGTTTACGGCATCATCGAGCAGAAGACGCCCGCCGTGCCGGACATGCCGGAGGAGTTCACCATCGAGCATGAAGCGCAAGAGCTGCTGCGGGACTGTCCCACCCTGGACCTGAGAGAGGTCGAGGGCCTGCAGGTGGAGGCGGAAGCCGCCGAGGCCGGCGAGCCGCAGGAGGCGGCCGTGGTGAGCCTGAGGAAAGCGCTGGAGATCGCCGCGCTGAACAGCCGCGAGTACCAGACACAGCGGGAGGCGCTGTATCTGACCGCGCTGGCGCTGACGCTGCAGCGGTACGAGTTCGCGCCGCAGTGGTTTGGCGTGCTGTCCGGCGACTACGACAACACGGACCTCGGTGAGGAGGAGCAGGTCAGCGGGGATACGGCCTTCGGCCTGAGCTGGCTGTTCAGCACCGGCACGCGAGTGAGCGCGAGCCTGGGGACGGCGATCAGCCAGTATCTGACGGGCAACCCGCGGAAGGCGAGTTCCAGCATTCTGGACCTGACGGTGACCCAGCCGCTGCTGCAGGGGGCGGGCATCGCGGTGACCGAGCCGCTGACACAGGCGGAGCGCGACGTCATCTACCAGATGCGGGACTTCGTGCAGTTTCGGCGGAGCTTCTTCGTGAGGGTGCTGAGCGACTACTACGACGTTCTGCGCGAGCGGCAGGTGGTGCGGAACGAGGAGTTGAACTACCAGAACCTGGTCCGGTCACGGGAGCGCGCGGAATGGCTGGGCCGGGCGGGGGAGATAGCGGAGTTCGAGGTGGACAGGTTCCGGCAGGACGAGCTGCGCGCCGAGGACCGGCTGCAGAGCGCCCGACAGCGCTACCGGACGCGGCTGGACGCGTTCAAGATAACCCTGGGGCTGCCCACCGAGACGATGATAGTGCTGGACCCGGACGAGCTGACGCGCCTGACCGAGGAGGCGGACGTGGTATTCAAGCTGGAGGTGGAGCGGGCGGTTCAGATAGCGCTGAAACGCCGGTTGGACCTGGTGACGGCGCAGCAGGAGGTCGAGGACGCCGAGCGGAAGGTGGAAGTGGCGGCCAACGATCTGCTGCCGGGGCTCGACCTGAGCGCGTCGCTGAGCACGGACACCGAGGGCCCCAATAACCCGACGAACTTTCAGGCGGACCGCACGGACCTTTCGGCGGGCTTCGAGGTGGACCTGCCGCTGGACAAGAAATCGGAGAGGAACCAGTACCGCAGCCGGCTGATAACGCTGGAGCGACGTCGGCGCGACCTCTGCGAGGCCCGGGACCGGGTCGTGCAGGAGGTGCGGGACGCGTGGCGGCAGTTCACGCGGGCACAGCGCAGTTACGAGATTCAGAGGGACAGCGTGACGTTGGCAGAACGCCGGGTGGAGAGCGCCGAGCTGCGGCTGCAGGCCGGCCGCGCGGAGGCAACCGACCTGCTGGACGCGCAGGAGCGACTGGTGCAGGCGCAGAACGACGTCGCGCAGTCCCTGGTGGACTACACGGTGGCCAGGCTGGCCCTGGCGAGGGACATGGAGATTCTGGGAGTCGGACCAACCGGACAACTGGAGGAGAATTTCAATGAGTACCAATGAGCACGAATCGCAGCAAGGCCCGCCCACCGACCCCCGCCTTGAGCAAGGGACGAAAAGCGGAAAGTCGGGATCGGGGCGCACGTTGCGCACTGCGGTGATCATAATCGGGGCGTTGCTGATATTGGGCGCCTCCTTCCGCCTGCTGGCGGTGGGCGGCGAAGGTCAGGCGGCACAGACCGTGCCCACGACCGCCGTCAAACGGGGCCAACTGGTGGTATCGGTCACCGAAGGCGGCACACTGAACGCCCTGGAATCGCTGGAAGTCAAGAGCGAGGTGGAGGGCAACAATCAGATACTGGAGATCGTGGACGAAGGAACCGTGATCACGCGGGAGGACGTGGAGAACGGCAAGGTGCTGGTACGCCTTGACGTGTCCGACCTGGAAGAGCGGGAGGCAGACCGGGAGATAAGCTTCCAGAACGCCGAAGCCAGCTACGTGCAAGCCAAGGAAAACTACGACATCCAGGTCAAACAGAACACCAGCAACGTCAATTCCGCCCGGCTTGAGGTGAAGTTCGCCCGGATGGAGCTGGAGAGATACCTGGGCAGCGAGTTGGCCGCCCGCTTGCTGGCCGAGGAAGAGCAGGAGGACTTCGACTTTGGGCTGTTGCAGGGAATGGCCCAGCAACTGGTCGAGGGCATCCTCCAGGAGGAGGCAACCCGGGCGGCTCTGCGTGACGTTTACCAGGAGGAGCCGCCACAGAGCGAACTGCAGTTGGGGGGCGTGGCGCAGCAGACTCTCCGCGACCTCAGCTCTGAGCTTCAGCTGGCGGTTCAAGAGCATGAAAGAGCCAAGGACACCCTGACGTGGACCGAACGGCTGGCGGAGAAACAATACGTCAGCGGCAACCAGTTGACCGCCGACCGCCTGAGCGCCAATCGCGCCGAGGTGCAGGTCGAGTCCGCCCAGGAGGAGCTGCGCCTGTTCATACGCTACACCCTGCCCAAGGAGGCGGAGACGCGGTGGAGCGACTACGGGGAGGCCCAACTGTCGCTCGACCGGGTCGAAGCCCGAGCCCGCAGCGAACTGGCCCAGGCGGAAGCCACCCTCAATTCTCGGCAGCGCACCTACGAACTGGAGCAGGAGCGCCTGGAGAAAACCAAGGAGATGATCGAAAAATCCACCATTCGTGCCACCAAACCGGGTGTGGTGGTGTACGCGTCCACCACCGACCCGCGGCGTTACCGCAACAATCCCATAGAAGAGGGGACGAGCATCCGGCAGAACGAGACCATCATCAGCGTGCCCAACCTGGAGACGCTGGCGGCCCGGGTGAACATACACGAGACCGACATCGCCAAGATAAAGGAGGGACAGAAGGCCCGTATCTCCGTGGAGGCCCTGGAAGGAGGCGAGTTCCCGGGAGAGGTGGCCCGCATCAGCCCCATGGCCAGCTCCGAACACCGGTGGCTCAACCCGGACGTGATGGTATATGAGACCGAAGTGCGCCTGACTGAGGTGCCGGAAGGCCTGACTCCCGGCATGTCGGCCACTGCGGAGATTATCATCGCCGAACTGGAGGATGCGCTGTACGTTCCCCTCCAGGCGGTCAACACCTACCGCGGAGACCGTGTCTGCTGGGTGGTCACTCCGGACGGTCCACAACGCCGGGTACTCGAGACAGGCTACTTCACCGACAAGTACGTTGAGATAAGGGACGGTCTGCGCGCGGGAGAGCAGATTTACCTTGCGCCGCCCGAGGAAATGGAAGAGGAGATGGAGGACATAGAGGCCGTCACTCCCGAGCAGGCGGAAGAAGAGGTTACCGACGGCGGAGAGGCAGTTGAGCAGGCTGAGCAGCCCGAATCCTCCGGACAAGAGGACTCGGAAGTGGACGTGCAGGCGCTGCTCCGACAGATGGAAGGCATGTCCGGAGAGGAACGGCGCGAGTTCATTCAGAACCTCTCCGAGGAAGAACGCAGCCAACTCATGGAACAGTTCCGGCGTTCCGGCGGCGGCCGTGGCGGACCGGGCGGCCAGTGGGGAGGCTCCCGCGGCGGCTCTCAGGGCGAAGGAGGCGAGAGCGGTGGCGATAGCTGAATTCAAGAACGTCTGGAAGACCTACCGCATGGGGCACAACCTGCTCCACGCGCTCAAGGACGTCAGCTTCTCCCTGGAACGGGGCGACATGATCTCCATCATGGGGCCCTCGGGCTCGGGCAAGTCCACGCTGCTGAACCTGCTGGGCTGCCTGGACCGTCCCACGCGCGGCCAGTATCTGCTGGGTGACCGGGACGTCTCCACGCTCGATGACGACGAGCTGAGCGAGATCCGGGCCGGGGAGATCGGCTTCATCTTTCAGTCCTACAACCTCATAGCACAGCTCAACGTGGTGGAGAACATCGAGATACCGCTCTACTACCAGGGTCTATCCGAGCGGGAAAGCTACGAGCGGGCCGTGGAACTGGCCGAGCGTGTGGGCCTGGGGCACCGCCTGGAGCACGTTCCGACGGAACTGAGCGGCGGCGAGCGCCAGCGCGTCGGCATAGCGCGGGCGCTGGCCAGTTCGCCCCTGATCGTGCTGGCGGACGAACCGACCGGCAACCTCGACACCAAGACGGGCAAGCAGATCCTGGACCTTCTTCACGAGCTGAACCGTGAGGGCGTAACGCTGATCGTGGTGACCCACGATCCCAACGTCGCGGACACCACGCAACGGACCTACCACCTTGTGGACGGGCGCCTGAGCAACGGCGCTCCGGAGGGACAGGCCACATGATGATCGGATTCCAGCTGAAGCGTGTTCTGAAGATGGGCCTCAAGAGCCTCTGGCTCCATCGTCTGCGCAGCGTGCTGACTGTGCTGGGCATCATGTTCGGTGTCTGCTCGGTCGTGGCCATGCTGGCCATCGGCACGGGCGCCAGCGAAGAGGCCCAGGAGGAGATTCGCCGTCTGGGCAGCCACAACATCATCATCCAGAGCGTCAAGCCCCCCCAGAACCAGCAAGCGTCCCAGAGCCAGAGCTTTCTGATCCAGTACGGCCTGACCCGGGACGACGCGGACCTGATCAATGACACCATACCGGGCATCCGGAAAGCCGTGACCGCCCGCCGCGTGCGGGGCACGGTCATGCGCGCGAGTCGCCGTGTGGATGCGGACCTAGTGGGGACCACGCCGGAGTACAAGGACGTTAACAACATGACCGTTATCCGGGGCCGATTTCTGACCGACTCCGACATTGCAGACAAGAGCGACGCGTGTGTGCTGGGGCGCGGCGCGGCGGAGGTGCTCTTCCCATTGGGCGGTGCCGTCGGTTCGGTCATCCGCCGGGAGAACCTTCGGTTTCGCGTGGTGGGAGTGGTCACTTCCATGCCCCGCGGTGAGATCGGAGGCGCCAAACTCCAGGGCGATCCCAACTCGGAAATCTACATCCCGATGAGCACGATGAAAGTGCGATTCGGCTCTAACATCATCCATCGATCCAGCGGCACGACTTCCGCCGAGCGGGTGGAGCTTCACGACCTGATCGTGCAGGTGGGCAGCATGGAGCAAGTACGGCCCGTCGAGCGCGTGGTGCGCCACGTCCTGCGCTCCAGGCACGAGAAGGAGGACTACCAGATCGTCGTGCCGCTGCACCTGCTGGTGCAGGCCCGGCGCACCAAGTTCATCTTCAACATCGTGCTCGGTTCCATCGCCGCCATCAGCCTGCTGGTGGGCGGCATCGGCATCATGAACATCACGCTGGCCAGCGTGATGGAGCGGACGCGGGAGATAGGGATCCGGCGCGCCATGGGCGCCAAGAAGCGCCACATCATCTTCCAGTTTCTCACCGAGACGCTTCTGCTGGCGCTGTTCGGCGGCACGCTGGGCGTCATCATCGGGGTGGTTGCCCCCTGGCTGGTCGAACACTTCGCCGGCATGCGCACCATCGTTACACTCTGGTCGCTGCTGGTAGCGTTCGGCATCAGTGCGGCCGTCGGGCTCGGCTTCGGGATATACCCGGCCTACCGCGCCGCCACGATGGACCCCATCGAGGCACTGCGGCACGAGTAAGGGCACGATGTCCCGGCGGATACTGGCACGCAGTCGGCTACCCCGCGGGGCGTCGTGCTGGCTCTCAGTCCCCGGTTCGAGGGATGTTCTCCCCCTGATGGTATGGTAGCGCCCCCAGGTCCGGCGTCGTGCCGTCGGGGTCCCGGGCGCCGTCCGGAGCGTATCCGGCGTCTATGGCGGGTGAGTCCGGTTGCAGGCGGAAGTCGCCATTCTCGGGGGCCACGAACTGCGGATCGGCGATCACAAGGTTCTCGCCTCTCACGGCCTCCCATGCCGTGCCCTGCGTGTTGTCCACCCACTCGTCGATCAGGTTGTTCAGCACCTCTATCCCGTGCCCTTCCAGATCGCGGCCGTGTATCACGGAGACCGCGTAATCGCGGCTGCCCACGATTATGTTGTTGAACACGCGGATATTATGGAACTCCCCTTCCAGACCCTCCCGCGGGAAGCTGAGGGCTACGCCCCCGGCCGGTCGGCGGTTGCTCTCCAGATACCCGTTATTGTAAAGGGTATTGTTATAGATGCTTACATCGCTGATGGAGGCGTCGTTCTTCCAGGCGCCGCTCACGTGCAGGGCCGCCCAGTAGACGTCGAAGACCACGTTGTGATGGATCGATATGCGTCGGGCGTGGCCGCCGCCCTCCGAGCCGACCCCGGGCCCCATCCCGACGTCGTGCACGATGTTGCAGGCTATCTCGATGTCCTCCGGACTGCCGTAGCCGTTCGGCGATATGCTGCTTACCCAGGGCCGGTTGTGGAGGTCGTGGACGTAGTTGTGATGGACGCGTCCCTTTTTTGATGAACCGTCCAGCAGCATGGCCTCCTTGTCGCCCCAGCATATCTCGTTGTGGGCAATCTCGAAGTCCCTCAGCGTGCCGACGTCCATACCCTCGAGCGGCGGCTTTCTGCCAATCACGCCAAGCTCGTCGTTGTCCCTCGAGCCCATTTCCTTGCAGTTTGGGCGGACCAGAACGTTACCTACCGCGCGGTACCCGGGGCCCCGGGCCCGGCCGATCCGCATGCCGGTCGCGTACGTCCTGTAAACCCGGTTGTAGAGGAACTCGACGTGGTCGCCGTACTCCGCCATAAACCCACGCGCACGCGATTGCTCCAGGCTGAGGTTCTTCACGATGAAGCGAGAGCACCGGTGCACCAGCAGCATGCCCACGTCGTGCGGGTAGGTCTCCCACCCCTTCTTCACCCGTTCGGGGCTCCGGTCCCACAGGACATCGAGGCAATTGAGGGTGGCCGTCTCCCCCGGATAGCCG
>JAWODG010000077.1:0-11322 GCA_046483385.1 Candidatus Brocadiia bacterium
CTTCCGGCCAGCGGGCGCTGCCGATTGCGAGTCCCAGCGCCACCAGCGGCGGCACAAGCGCCACCGCCACCATGACGCCCACCAGCGCGGAGCGGGTGGCGCGGGTAACCGCCAGGGCGCCGGCGCCCCCCGCGGCCAGCGCGACGATGACGTGATACAGGTTGACTCCGGTGCCCCAAAAAGTCTGCTGCGCCGGTTCCACCCGGCCCAGCACGGCCCCCACGACCACCGACAGCGCCAGGGCCGCCCCGATGCCGGCCAGGTTGGTGCGCAACGCGCGCCACAGCAGCTCACCGTCGCCCAACGCACACGCCAGCCCGAGGGCCATGTTCGGATCGAGCATGGGCGCGATGACCATGGCCCCGATGATGACGGCGACGTTGTCCAGCCAGATGCCGATGCCGGCGATAAGCGCCGCCAGTAAGATCATGGAGACGTAAGTCCAATTCAACTGTGCCGACCCGGAGATGTCTTCATAGAGCTCCTGTCGGCTCAGCCGTCCCTTCTCGGCCTCTTCCTTCTCGGGGCCGCCTTCTTCTTCGAGTTCGGGCTGGGGCACCACGGCCTCGACGGCCACCACGATGATGTGGAAGCCCTCTTCCGAGCCGAACCGGTCCTCCAGGTCGTCCAGTACGTCCTCGGCCATCTCGGCGGGCAGAACGATACAGACCAGCAGGTCCTCGCCCAGCAGTTCCTCATACCACAGGGCGATGGGCTCGTACTCGCCGAGGAGTTCGTCGACCTCTTCCCGGCGCTCGGCCGGACAGACCATTTTCACAAGGCGCAACGCCACCGTACCCACCTCCTGTGCGGTCGGCCACAAAGTATCTCTTCATGACCCCGCCGTCAACGTGCAGAAGCCGCCCTTCATTCGGCGAGCCGGGACGGCTCGGGGAGCGTCTCTTCCTCTCGCCGCGTCGGCGTCGAGCCGTCCGGGCGTTGCCAGTACGGCCTCTGCCGACGGAAGGGCATCGCCAGCAGGCTCCACGGCCCGTTGTCACCCGCTTTCCGGTAGCCGGGCACGCCGATTTCGATGGACGACTGAGGGACGCCGAGCCGAAGGGACCGATGCAGCGCGTCCCACCAGCGGAGAATCACGGAGTAGTTCGAGTTGGTCTCCTCGGCCACAACGGAATGGTGGATGCCGTGCATCCGGGGCGTCACGATGAAATGGTTGAGCACCCTCTCCAGCCGTATGGGCAGCCGAAGGTTGCTGTGGTGAAACAACGTGGCGACCTGGAACGCGATCTCGTAGACGACGTAAAGCAACGGCGAGACGCCGATGACGGCAACCTGCACGACGCGGAACGGGGCGGAGTAGGCCACCTCCACCGGGTGGAACCTGAAGCCCGTGGAGACGTCGAGGTCCGGGTCCACGTGGTGGGCGTTGTGGAACCGCCACAGGACGGGCACGACGTGGTTGAGCCTGTGCCACCAGTAGAAGGAGAGGTCCATCAGCAGGAAACCGCCGGCGAACTCGACGACCGGCGGCAGGGCGGTCCAGTGCAGCAGGCCGAAGCTTGCCGCGCCGCTCCACGCCGACACGCGCAACGCGGTTCCGCGCACCAGCAGCCCGCCGGTGGCGAAGGTCAGCCCCGTCATCAACCCGTTCGTGAGCAGCCGGCCGCCCAGCGGCCGCGTGGACTCCCGCAGGGGCAGCACAAACCCGGCCGCGAACAGGAGCAAGTAGGAACCCGCCAGCACGAGCAGGGGGAAGCTGGGGCTGAAGGGAGGAGTTGGCATCCGGTCTCTCCCGTTGAAGTGCCGGTCGACTATCCGTTGTGCATCCGCCGCCGGAAAGTCTCCATGCAGCGGCGGCGGCAGAAGAAGTAGCGCTGGCCCTGGTGCTCGAGTGAGTACGGCGTGCTTTCCGGGTCGACGGCCATGCCGCAGACCGGGTCGTTGACCTCTCCGTCCCGCGCGCGTTCCCGTAGGCAGGCCGAGCCGTGCCAGTCGTCCAGCAGACCGCGCACCTGCTCGACGCCGTCAGCGTGCAGGCACTCGCCGGCCAGGGAACGGCACTCTTCGACGTCCAGCGGAGCCAGCGACCGGCGTACCTCGTCGAGTGCCGGTACGGCCACGCTGAGGTCCGTCAGACCCAGGCCGATCAGCACGGGCAGCAGGTAGTGTTCGGAAGCGATTTCGCCACAGATGGTCAGCGGCTTGCCGGCCTCCCCCGCCGCCGCCACCATGTCCCGCAGGACGCCGAGGACGACCGGGTGCTCGGGCTGGTACAGGTCCGCCACGTTGGCATTGCTGCGGTCAACGGCCAGCAGGTACTGAACCAGGTCGTTGGTGCCGACCCCCGCGAAATCCGCCGCGGCGATGAGCCGTGTAAAGCCCAGCACCGCGGCGGGCGTCTCCGCCAGGAATCCGCGGGAGAAGTCCTCGTGGAAGTCGCGCGTCTCTGTGCGGAGCGATACGACGGCGGCGTCGGTCAGTTCGCTCAGCCGCCGCCAGTCGTCCATGGTGTTCACGAGGGGACACATAAGCCGCAGCCGGCCGTCCCAGTCGGCGGCCGCCGCGAGCAGTGCCCTCACCTGGGTCCTCAGAAGTTCGGGGTGGAACCTGTAGAGCCGGTGGGCGCGCAGGCCGAGCTGCGGGTTCTCCTCCGGGCCGTAGGACATGTGCCCGAGCGGCTTGTCGCCCCCGACGTCCAGCGTGCGCACGGTGACGGGACGGCGACCGGCGGCCTCCAGCAGCCTGCGGTAAGCGGCGCGCTGCTCCCCCTCGGTGGGGAAGTCGTCGTGCCTCTCCAGAAAGAGCACCTCCGTCCGGAACAACCCGATCCCCGCGACGCCCGCCCAGTCCACGCCCTCCAGCTCCTCGGGCAGCATGACGTTTAGCCATAGTCGCACCGGCATCTCGGCGCCGGCATCGGCCCGTGGTTCCGTGGCGCTCGTAGGGCGGGGTGGGACGGTCTCGCGCTCCGGGCTGAACACCAGCCGGCCCTTCTCGGCGTCCACCAGCACGCGTTCACCGCTCCGACCCTCGACTGTTGCCAGTGAGGTGATTCTCAGCACCGGCAGGCCGAAGGAGCGGGCCAGAATGGCCGCGTGTGAGAGGGCCGTCCCCCTCTCAACGACAAAACCCCGTACCCCGCTGCGGTGGGCTTCGACAACCAGGGAGGGGAGCAACTCCGGGAGGGCGATGATCGTCCCCTCGGCCGCCTCAGCGGCGAGTATGCCTCGGTCTTCTCCCCGGAGCCTGCGGCACAACTGCATGGCGAGGTCCCGCAAGTCGGGCACGCGCTCTTCGAAGACGGGATCGCCGGAGGCCCGAAGCAGTTCGGCGAACTCCTCGATCACCGCGTTTACGGCCTTCTCGGCGGCCAGTTCCTCCCGGTGGATGGCCTCATGAACCCGGCGGCCGAACTCCTCATCTTCGAGGATTGAGACGTGGGCACGGATGATCTCCGCCTCGGTCGAGCGCGCCTCCTGCTCCAACCGCTCAACTGACCGCCACAGCTCACGCACCAACTCGGCGGCGTGGCGGTTGAACCGGTCCACCTCCTCATCCGGCTCTCCGGCTTGCCCGTGCTCGGCCGCACCGGATTCCAGGCAGCCACCCGGCACGACACACAGCCGGCCCGCCGCCGAGCCGCTCGCAAGCACCCGTCCCGCTATCCGCTCACCCGTCATACTTTCTCTCCCGGCAACCTGCTCCTGTTCTGACTCAAGACACGTTTGTCTCCCTCTTTCTTCATGCGCCCGCCAGGACTCTACGAACCCTCCTTCTGGTTGGTCCGGTCGGGCGGGGCATCGTTCGATGGCGCGAGCTGAGTGCGCTTCAGTCCAGCGACGTTTCCGCAACGGGCGTTTCTGCGCCGACGTGATGCGGCCAATGGTGCGGATGGCAGCCCACCAACGCGAGGAGCACGATTGCCACAAGCAGCAACGTCACTATCGTGCGATGCATAGACATGTCCATCCTCCTTTCCGGCAGGTCTGGTTACTGCCCCAACCCGACGGGATTGGGGGCGCTGAACAGGGAGAACCACGAGCGGCCGTGGCGGCTGCCCCAGTTGACGAGGTGATGCACGAGATGGATGGCGTCGCTGCGCCCCCATCGGCCATCCGGTCCCCTCGACTCCATCGTATGGTTCATGGCCAGGTGTCCCCACAGCAGCGAGAATCCACTGTGCGCGCCGACCCTCCGGCCGTCCGCTCGATACGTGGCCGTCTGCTCGTCCACATAGAGGACCGAGAGCGGACCGTACCCCGTGCTCGCCGAGACCGTGTAGTGGCGTTCTCCGTCTGTCGTCTCCATGCCCCGCACCGAACCGCGGCGCCAGTAGGCCAGCACGCCCGGCAGCCACCAGTTGGTCTGTTCCAGCACCAGGGCGCGGCCCGTCTGTCCGGCTGCTCGCGCCCGCTCAGCCTCGGCGCGGTAGCGGCTCAGCGTGGCCGGATCGAGATCGCCTGTCAGGTCCACCGGCCGGTAGGCCGCGACCCCCGGCGTGCCACTGCAGCCTGCCACCAGAAGGGTGACTACTATCACCGCGCACCTGAGTCCGGGGTCTTTCACCGTTCCGAACCTTTCTATGATTCCGAGGGAACTCTGCGTCCTCCATACGCTGTGGGGCCGTCCTTCTGCGGTCGATGCAGTCGTTACTGGTCCGTTCCACCCATGCCGTGCATGCCCGAATGCTCCGCTTCGTCGGCGGCGGGCCGCGGCAGCGCTTCAACCTCTATCCCGTCCCGCTCCAGGTCTTCTGGACTCGCCTCCAGGGAGAGCGTGCCCGGCGGGAAGTCATACGGCCCCGGGTCCTCGTAGCTGGTGATCCCCTCCCGGACCCGCAGCACGTTGGCCATCCCGCCCAGCACGGTCTGGCCGAACTGGAACTTGCCGCCCAGCATGGGGATGCTGTTCTCAGGCAGCGGCATGCCCATTCGGGTCATGTCCTGCATGCCGGTGGTTCCCATCGTCATGTAGCCGGGCAGCAGTTTGCGGATCTCCTCGTCCACGCCCTCCGCGTCGACCCCCACCATGTTGGGCAGGTCGTGCCCCATCTGGTTCATTGTGTGGTGGGTCATGTGGCAGTGGAAGAGCCAGTCGCCGGGATTGTCGGCTTTGAACTCGATGACCTTGGCGGAGCCGACCTGCACCAGCACTGTGGTCTCGGGCAGCAGCTTGCTGCGGTCCTGCGCCCAGCCTCCGTCGGTGCCTATGGTTGTGAACGCGTAGCCATGCAGATGGATGGGATGGTGGTCCATGGCGCTCAGGTTGCCGAACCGGATCCAGACGCGGTCGCCGAGCTTCGCCACCAGCGGTTCGGTCGCCGGCATGACCTTCCCGTTCATCGTCAGTATGTTGAAATCGTTGTTTTCGACCGTGAAAGGCCGCGAGGTGCCGCCCTCGATTGCCCATTCGTGCAGCATGATGGCGAAGTCCCGGTCGGGCCGCTTGCTCTCGTCCGGCTGCCGTTCATGCACGGCAATCATCCCCGTCAGGCCCATCCCCTCCTGGGTCATGGAGTCGAAATGCGGGTGGTACATGAATGTGCCCGCGTGGGGGAAGATGAACTCGTACTTGAAGGTCTGGCCGGGCTCGATGGCGGGCTGGGTCAGCCCGGAGACGCCGTCCATGCCGCAGGGCAGCAGCACGCCGTGCCAGTGCACGGACGTGCGTGCGGGCAGACGGTTGGTGACGTAAATGCGGACCCGGTCGCCCGCGGCCAGCTCGATGGTCGGCCCGGGCACGCGGCCGTTGTAGCCCCACGTGTCTATCTCCAGGCCGGGCGCGATCTGCAGGTGCACCGGCTCGGCTGTCAGGTGGAATACCTTGACGCCGTCCACGATCTTGTAGTCGGCCGTCACACCGTTGGGTGTCACCACGGGGGTGTAGTCCCGGCCGGGTTCGCCGGGCGGGAGAGCCTCCCGGGCAGCTTCCGCCCACGGGCGGGGCGGGTCCGCCTCCGGGGCCGGACCGAGGGTGGGGTGTCCGCGGTAGGTAGTCGGGTCGGCCTCCGACCCGGCCCGGACGGCCTGCGGTCCGAACGCCAACACGACCAGCACGGCAAGAATCACCGGCCAGAGTCTCCTGTAGCTTGCAGCGGTTCGCTTCATCAGTGACCTCCTCCCATCATCTCCATGCCGGTTGGGGCCGTCTCGGGGCCCATCCCGGCCCCATCGCCCTCCACCATGCGGCCCTGCAGCAGCGTTTCCAGTTCCACGCGCGCGATCCAGTAGTTGGCCAGCTCGTCTATGTAACGGCGGCGGGCGGCCAGCTCGAGCTGCTTGGCCTGCAGCAGCTGGAAGACGCCGAGGAACATCGCGTTGTAGCGCAGGTGCGTCTGCCGGAGTATCCGCCGGCGCAGGGGCAGCACGACGTCGCGGTAGTAGATAGCGCGCTGCCGGGCCGCCAGCAGTCGGTAGCGGGCCGTCCGGGCCGCGGAACGAACGTGGACGGCCTGTTGCGTGTAATCGTTCCACAGTCCTCGCATGCGGGCCTTCGCGCGCGCGGATGCGGCCCGCCCCTGGTCGAAAAGGGGGATGGGCAGGGCCAGCGCGGGCCCCACCTCCCACGTGCCGGGGTCCTCACCTTCCGCCTCGAGGCCGACGGCCAGTTCGGGGCTCACCGTTTCGGCCATGCGCACGCCCATTTCAGCCGCGGCCGCGCGGAGCCCTTCCCAGGCCATGGCCAGGTCCAGACTGTTCGCTATGGCTTTCCGCTCCACGTCGTCTGCGTTCATCTCGGGCGTGGGCACTGGCGGGAGGGCGCCCTCTATCCGCCATTCAGTGTGCTCACCCCAGAGTCCGAGCAGCATGTTGAGGCGCTCCCGTGTCTCAAGCACAGTCGTCTCCTCGGCCTGCACGTTCAGCTTGCTCGTCTCATAGAGCTCTCGCTGCAGAGACAACTCCAGTGCCGTGATGTTGCCCGCCGCACGGAGCCTTTGTGCCATCTGGTGGGACGCCCGGGCGGCGTCCATCGCCGTGCGGCGCATGGCGAGTGCCTGCTGGGCGGCCTGCGCGCGCACGAAGGCGATGCGCACCTCCGAGGCGAGGTCGATGACGGCGGCGGTGACGCGCAGTTTCGTCCCCTCCAGCCGCGCGCGGGCGACTTTCTTGCGCATGGGGATGAGCAGCACGTCCAGGAAGTCCTGGGTGACGCCCAGATCATAGGCCTGCCCGTTGTCGCGCACGAAACGGAAGGCCCCCTCGAAGACCGGGTTGCGCAGCAGTCCCGCCTGGACCAGGTCGGCCTGCGCCACGCCCAGGTTCTCGTAGGTCCCCTGCAGGGTCCGGTTGTTGACCAGCGCGACCTGCACGGCCTCCTCTGCCGTCAGGCCGCCCTGGAGCAGCCCGTTCACCGCCTCGACCGCTGCACGGTCTGCCTCCGTGCCTTGATTCCACTGCACGGAGCGGCCGGTTCTCTGGGCCACGTCGGATTGCACGTCCTCCCAGGTAGCTTCAGTCGAGACGGAAGCGCATCCGGTCCCGAAGAGCGCAAGGAGGCAAACCGCCACGAATGCCGTTCTGCTGCCGGTCATTGGCCGTCCTCCATTCCCGGGTGCTCGGGCGTGTGAGTGCCGTGATGCATCATGGGCATCGGCTCCGGCTCATCCACCGGCTCGTCCACCTTCAGCACGCCGGACGGCTCCGGCGGCGGTGCGGCGCGGGCCGCGGGATGGGCCGGGTGGGACTCCGACACTTCGGGCAGGGGAGCCCCCCACGTGCAGCCGGCCAGGAACAGAACGCAGACGGACAGCTTCCACCATGACGGCATGGCCTACCCCTTTCCGCTGGGGGAATATGTGCGTTTCGGAAACTGAAGAGTGCCCCGGCCCCGCGTTGGCGGCGGGACCGGGGCATCCGCTTATTCGGTCTCGGCGGGGCCGCCGAACGGTCCGCCGGTGCGCTGGTGTTCAAGGTCGTGGTTGTAAACCGCGACGCGACCACCAACCAGCACGTACACCCCGTTGCGGTCCGCGGCAACACGGACCATGTGGGCCATCATCCCCATGCCTGTCATGGGCCCCATGCCTGTCATGGGCCCCATGCCTCCCATGGGCCCCATGGCGGGGTGTTCCTGCTGGCTCCGGCGCCCCATCATGCCACCCATGCGCCCCCTCTCCTGCGGGTGCTCCATGCCGCCCATCATGCCGCGCGCAGGGTGCTCCATCATGCCGGCTCCGGGGTGCTCTCGCCTCCCCTGCCGGGCGGCCTCTTCGCCGGCGGCGCCGCGCCCCATGGGCATCATGGCGTCCAGTTGCTCGCGCTGTTCATCGGTCAGAACGGCCTGGGCCTCCTCGTGGGCCTTTCGGGCAATCTCCTTCAGGCGGCCGACCTGCTCGTCGGTCAGGCCGAGCATCTGCTGCATATTCAGCAGCTCGCCGGGACCGGGGCCGTATTCCTGCGCCATGCCCATGGGTCCCATGCCCATCATGGGTCCGCCCATCATGTGGCCCGGCATCGTGCCACCCATGTCTTCGAGCGGCAGGTCCACGGACTGTACCACTTCCAGTTGGGCGTTCAGCTTGTGGAGCTGTCCGGCCTGCAGCAGGTACAAGTTGCCGTTCCATGCGGCCAGGTCCCCGGCCATCATTCCTCCGCCGCCCATCGGGCCGGCGCCCATCATATGGCCGGGTTCCATCATCTGCATCCGGCCGGGCGTGGCCTCTTCATCGGTTTCCCGGCGCATCCGTCCGCGGCCCTGTTGGGCCAGCGCGGCACCCGCCACCAGAACAACACCTGTCAACAGTACAACCAGCAGAACGTGGCGTTTCATCGCACGCCTCCGCATACTGAAGTAAGGCTAACGGCCGCTCCGCTCCCCGGGCCGGGTTGACGGCCCCGGGGGCGTGCGGCGCCCCCATTCACTCCTGCAACTTCCGCTTGCGCTTCTCGAACTCCTCGTCGTCGATCTCTCCCCGGGCATAACGCTCCTTCAGAAGGTCCAGTGGATCCTTACTCCTCTCGCTTCGGCCGCCGGCCTCCCGGCCTGCGGACCGGCCGACCAGCAGAATCACCACCACAATGATGGTCGCCAGCGCTACGGGCCAGAGCCACATGGTCATGTGTCCTCCCCATCGGAACATGTCGTGCATCATCCCGTCGCCTCCTCGGTTTCCGGTAGTTTTCTTCGCAACGGCAGGAACATCGGCGTCCTTTCCATGTATCTCGTGTATTCGTCTCCGAATTTCTCGAGCAGGTCCTGCTCCTCGCGGCGCGCCAGCCGGTAGTACATCAATATGACGAACGGCCAGAGGATCAGAGTGGTCAGCGTCGGCCATTGGATCATGAAGCCCAGGGTGATCACGTAGATGCCGGTGTACTGGGGGTGTCGCATGTAGCGGTAGATACCCGTGATCACGAACTCCCCCTCCGACTCGTAGACAAGTTCCCAACCGGCGGCGACGAGCCAGATACCCAGGATGATCAGTAGATTGCTGACCAGCATCACGATGAACCATCCGTTGCCGAGCCCAACGTACGTTATCAGGTCGCCCAGCAGGTGCCCGCTGATATGGTCGAGCGGGATCTCGATGCCGAGAAAGTGTGTCAGGAAGTAGATGGTGAGGGGGAAACCATACATCTCCGTGAACAGCGCAACGATGAAGGCGATCAGGGCGCCGTTGGAGCGTTTGGCGATCCTGGTCCGCGTGGGCAGGAACTTCACGATGAAGAACAGGGCAATCAGGACCATCGTCACCACCAGCCCCCAGGCCCCGTAGGCGTACCCTTGCTGGTGCATGGCCTAATCCCCCCTGGCGAGACCCAGGTTGTAGAAAACGGCCACCACCGCTCCGAACAGCCAGCCCAGGATGAAGATCTCCAACACCCCGATCACCGCCTCCCACCAGGGCATGTCCCATCGCATGATGGGGGTCACGTCCCAGCCGTGCAGGATGCTGTTGAAGAACCGGATCACCACTTCCTGCGGCACAGTCAGCATGATGAATACGCATCCGAGATAGAGCAGGGCACTTGCCGCCCCCAGGCCAAACCCAAATCGTCTGACGCTAAGGCGATTCATGATGTTCCTCCGTTTCCGAACCGGATCCGTGCTCCTCGTGGCCTCGCACCATCATGAGATGGCAGGCGAACATGAGTACGATAAAGATGAAGAGGCTGACACCCCCGCTGATGCCGAACAACGGCAGCACGAAGATCAGCAGCAGCGGCAACACGCAGCCGACTATCATTTTCAGAGCATGGCTCATCTCTCCACCCCCGCACCGACGGGTGTCCGCCAGGTGAAGTGCTCGTACACCCCCGCCCAGTACATCCCGAACCCGGCGGCGAACAGCAGCTCCTCTATCGGTATCCAGAGCACGTGCAGGCCCGTGAGGGCGTCGTGGTTCCATACCTCCTTTACGTAACCCGGCGCGATCAGTTTCAGACTGGCGAAAAACAGGAAATAATAGAGAAGAAACAGCACCCCACCCATCCATGTTTTCCTCCTCAGATCCGGACGGCAGAGGATGTTCGCCACGGCCCCTACGAACATGGCGATGATGCCCGGATAGATGGTGTTCCAGGGGAACCAGACCAGCACCAGGAACGTGATGAAGGGGGAGGCCAGGGCCAGGTAGTGGTGGCGGTGCAGCGGTCTGCGCCGCTCGGACTCGGGCGTGGGGCGTTCGCGCCGCCCCGTCAGCACGTTGTACAGCACCGCCCCCACGCCCCCGATGCCGAAGCAGAAGATGAGGCTTTCGATGTCGAAACCCGTCGTCTGCGCCAGGTTGAACAGGCTCGGGGGGTTCCAGTATTCCGGTACGAAAAGCGGTTCCGTGAGGCCGAACGGCGCGGTGAAGACGGAGGCCCAGGCCATGGCCCGCCGCTGGCCGGGGAACGCCATGTAAAGGCCCACCCACGGCACGAGGAACAGGCTCGACCAGAGAAGCCAGATGTATCCGTCAGGCACCATTTCCAGCCCCTTCCGCTCCCGCCAGCGCGTTCTCTTTGCGGCCCAGCAGCCGTGCGTTGATCGCCACTATGACGGTGGAGACCGACATCAGCACGGCCCCGGCCGCCGGGCTCAGCAGGACACCGGCCCAGTAAAGCGCCCCGGCCGCCAGCGGTATGGCCACCACGTTGTAGCCGGTGGCCCACCACAGGTTCTGCACCATCTTCGAGTAGGTGGCACCCGACAACTCGAGGATTGCCGCCACGTCGCGCGGGTCGCTCTTGACCAGCACGATGTCGGCCGACTCGATGGCCACGTCCGTTCCCGCCCCGATGGCCATGCCCACGTCGGCCTCCACGAGAGCCGGAGCGTCGTTGACGCCGTCGCCCGTCATCGCGACGGTCAGCCCACGCCCCTTGACCTCCTTGATCTTGTCGGCCTTCTGGTCGGGCAGCACCTCGGCGAAGTAGT
>JAWODG010000137.1:0-61641 GCA_046483385.1 Candidatus Brocadiia bacterium
GGGGTGTGGCGGCGCAGGAGAGCCCCCAAATGTTCCAGGTCCAGCGCCCCGTCCTCCGGCCGAACTCGCGCAAAAACAGTGCGACACGGGCGCTGTCGCCAGGGGAGCATGTTGGAGTGGTGTTCCATCTCCGTGGTCACCACGACGTCCTTGTCGCCGAGCGGCAGGCGGCGCGCCAGCTTGTTCAGGGAGTGGGTGGCGTTTCGGGTGAAGATGATTGAGTGGTAGCCGGGCTCGGCGCCGACAAAGTCCGCCACTATGCCGGATGCTTGCTCGTAAACGTGGGTCGAAAGAAGCGATTTGAAACCGGTGCCGCGGTGGACGCTGGAATAGTGGTGCTGGAAACGGGCCAGGCAGTCCACGACAGGACGAAAAGCGGGCGTGGTCGCCGCATTGTCCACGTTCACGTAGGGGCGTCGGCTCCCGTTACAAACCGGGACTGTGGTGTCCAGACCGGCCACCAGTCGGCGGGCATCGTCGACCCGCAGGCCGGTGTCCGGCGTGGCTTCGATCCCCGTGTTGAAGGCCTGGAACATGGCGCCCCGCGGCTCACGTAACGGCTGCCGTTTGCTCTTCTGTGATCTCGTCGCCGTATCGACGGGCGATGCGTCTCTGGATGTCCTTCTTGAACAGGGACCACGCGCAGACAGGCACCAGGCCGACCTGTTCCGTGTCCGGGTCCTGGTAGGCGAACGCCGCCCGACAGTGGCGCAGTCGCTGGCTCTCCACCGAGTGGTACTCCTCAAACGGCAGAACTACCATGCGCAGAACGTCCCCGACGACCGAGTGCGCACGGAGGGATTCCTTCAGGTCCCTGCCTCGCAGCAGGTCCAGCGCGATTCCGACGATGCCGGCAAACGGTCGCCCCTTCAGCAGTTTCTTCCAGTTTACGAACCGCAGCAGCCGCGGACCCACGGCGCCCATGCAGCGCAGCAGTCCGAGCGCCCGATGGGCGGGGCGGTCGGGGTTCAGCCGGGAGAGGAACGGCTCCAGCTCGAGCGAGGCGTTCACCAGGTCGGTCAACAGGTCTTCGAGGTTGCCGTTGGTAAAGTCACCCAACGGGCGGTACTGTGCTCCGTCGGACAGCAGGTAGGTCATCGACTCGCAGTTTGGGTGGACGCCGCCGAAGGTCATCCGGGCGCTGGTGGTGAAGTTGACCAGATTGGCCAGGCGTCCCGGCAGCCCGGCGGACAGGAAGTCCACGTGCCCGTCCGGGAAAGCGTTGTCCACGATGCGCTCGACATCCTCGATGGTGGTTGTGACGTCGGCCTCGAATTCCCCCTCCTCCCACGTCTCGGTCAGGGGTATGAGGTGCATCGCCCGGAAGATGTCGCGGTTGTCGTGACAGTAACGGATGAGCCGTTCCATGTGGTCCTCGTTGATGTGCCGGGCCACACAGACCATGATGGTGTTGCGCCGTTTGCTGTGCTTCTTCAGGTTCTCCAGGGCACGCATCTTGCGGTCGAAGGCCCCCGGGTTGCGCCGCAGACGGTCGTAGACATCGGCGCTCAGGCCGTCCAGTGAGAACAGCAGAGGGACTTTCAGGTCGGTTATCATGCGGCAGTAGTCTTCGTTCTCCAGGCGGAGCCCGTTGGTGACGATGCGGGGTCTGAGGCCGTACTCGCGGGCCAGCTCGATGATGTCGGGCAAGTCGTCCCGAACTGTGGGTTCGCCTCCGAAGAGGTTGATTCGCGGGCGCGGGTCCATCTGCGAGACAGACTGGAAGATGGCCTCGAAGTAACTCAGCGGGGGCTCGAACTTGAAGCCCATCGCCGGGATGTTGGCGATGCAGATGGGGCAGTTCATGTTGCACCGGTTGGTCACGTCCACGAAGACCATCTCCGGATGGTGCGCGTGGCCGCATCCGGTGCACATCAGGTTGCAGGCGGGCCCTTCGTCCTCGTCATATTGCCAGATGTCGCGCTTCTCCTGCCACGCGGCCGCGTCCGTGCTGACAAGGGATTCGGAAACGCCGCAACTGGGACAGCTCTTGCGCAGATAGACCTTGCCGCCGCGAGTCACGTGCTCGGCGGATACGGGCATCCTGCAGGAAGTGCATATGGCCATATTCTTGCTCGATATACCGGCACCTTCTCCCCTCATCGGGTGTCGTCCCCCATAATGTCGCCGCCGAACCATCCGACCACGAAATCAGCGAGTTCCCCAAAGCGACAGTTCAGTGTCAGTCCCACCCAGCCCAGGTGCAGCAACTTGGGGCAGTTGACCGTCTGTCCGGGCGGTGGCGGGGGGCCTTCCGCCAGTCCGATGATGCCCACGCGCCAGGGCTCGGGCGAGTCCGGGTCCGCGGGATCGAAGTCGCGATACCCCAACTGTTCGTACCCTTCCAGCAGGACGCCCGCGGCGTTCTGCCGCATCGGCACCGCGCCGGCGTGTCGTCCGCCGATACCCCACAGCGTGCCGTCCACGTCGGAGTAGCCGAGGCTGAGTACGTTCAGAAACCCGGCGTATAGCGAGAAACCGGGTTTTGAGGAAGTCGTTACGCCAACGTCAAGGATGTCCAGGCTGTCGTTGCCCCGATCCGCCCAGTAAGTGGCGCAACCGGACGAGAGGAGCATCAGCAAGACGACCGACACAACTATAGCAAAACGGCGGAACGTCGACATGTAACCGCCCCCGTTCGTCAAAGGAATGTCCGGAGCCCAGACAGAGCCTAAACCGGCCCAAACACAAACTATACCAGATGCACATCACGTTCATCAAGACGTTCCAGCGCCATCGTCGTTGACAGCCCGCGGGGGCTGTGATATAAACCCTTTTGGCGCAACTCGGTATGCCAATAAGAAGTGACCGCCTGCCTTTGGGCGCCGTCTGCAGTCATCGCCGCCGCCCCCGCTCGTTTCGGAGGGGCTTTCCCCGGGGGCGGCTCAACCCGGAAGGAGCAACCCATGAGCGACAGGGGTAGAGTTGTCCTGGCGTATTCCGGCGGCCTCGATACTTCGGTCGCCGTCAGGTGGATACAGGAAACGTACGACCTGGACGTTATCACGCTGACCATCGACCTGGGCACACAGGAGGAACTGGAGCCCATCCGCCGGCGCGCGCTGGAGGTGGGCGCGGTCGAGGCGCTGGTTGTGGACGCCACGGACGTGTTCGTCGAATACTTCGTCTGGCCGGCCCTCCGGGCGGGTGCCCTCTACGAGGGGGTCTATCCGCTGGCCACGGCGCTGGGACGGCCGCTTATCGCCAAGCTGCTGGTCGATACCGCCCGGCGACACGGTGCCGGCGCCGTCGCGCACGGCTGCACCGGCAAGGGCAACGACCAGGTTCGCTTCGACGTCGGAATCAAGACGCTCGCACCGGAGATGGACATTATCGCCCCGGCCCGCGAGTGGGGGATGAGCCGGGACGACGAGATAGACTACGCCGCCGAGCACGGCATAAAGATCGACGTGACCAAAAAGAGCCCCTATTCCACCGACGAGAACCTGTGGGGGCGCAGCGTCGAGTGCGGCGTGCTGGAGGACCCCTGGGCCGAGCCGCCCGAGGACGCCTACGCGTGGACCGTCAGCCCCGCCGACGCGCCGAACGAGCCGGAATACGTGGAGATTGAGTTCGACTGCGGGATCCCGGTCGCCGTTGACGGCGAGAAGATGGATGGGGCAGAGCTGATCCGCGAGTTGAACCGGCGGGCCGGCCGGCACGGCGTGGGGCGCATCGATCACGTGGAGAACCGCGTCGTCGGTATAAAGAGCCGCGAGATCTACGAGGCCCCGGCCGCCGTTCTGCTGCACGCCGCGCATCAGGTGCTGGAGGGTATGAACTTCACCCGCCCGGCCATGCGCTTCAAGCAGACCGTCAGCACGCAGTACGCGGACATGATCTACGACGGTCTCTGGTTCAGCAAGTTCCATCAGGACCTGGCCGCCTACGTGCTCAGCAGCCAGCAGGTTGTCAGCGGCACGGTCCGCATGAAACTCTACAAGGGCGAGGCCACCAAGGCCGGCGTTACCAGTCCGTTCGGCCTTTACCAGAAAGAACTGGCCACCTACGATGAGGCGGACCAGTTCGACCACGAGGCGGCGCTGGGCTTCATCAAGCTGCACGGCCTGCCGGTGCGCACTCAGGCGCGGGTGCTGAAGGCCGCGTTGCCGGAGGAGACGCTGCGGCCGAAGCTCAACCCGCCCGAGCTGACGCCCGAATGATCCGCCATGGCAATCCGCATCCTCCCAAGCAGCCTGACCAACAAGATAGCGGCCGGTGAGGTCATCGAGCGGCCGGCCTCCGTTGTAAAGGAGCTTGTGGAGAACTCCATCGACGCCGGCGCCGGGCGCATCGAGCTGGAACTGGAGGAGGGCGGCGCCCGGCTTATCCGTGTGGTGGACGACGGCTGCGGCATGGACGCCGACGACCTGGCCCTCGCCTTCGCCGGACACGCCACCAGCAAGCTTTCCGAAGAAGACGACCTCTTCGACATAACCACCATGGGCTTTCGGGGCGAGGCCCTCGCCAGCATCGGCTCGGTGGCCCACGCGCGCATCGTCTCGCGCACCCCGGACAGCGAGAGCGGCCACGAGGTGGAGGTCGAGGGCGGCGTCATCAGCCCGGTCAAGGCGTGCGGGGCGCCCGTGGGTACGCAGGTTGAGGTCCGCAACCTGTTCTACAACGTCCCGGTGCGCAAGAAGTTCCTCAAGACAACCGCCACGGAGATGGCCCACATCACCGAGTCGGTAACCCGGCTGGCACTTGTCCGGCCGGACATCCATTTCGTCCTCCGCCACAACGGACGGCGCGTCTTTAACCTGCCGCCCGCCGACGACAGGGCCCAGCGCATAGGTGAGTTCTTCGGTCGCGAAATCGCCGACAACCTCATCCCACTCCGGTGGCAGAGCCCGGAACTGGAGATGGACGGCTTCCTGTTGCCGCCGTCCATCAGCCGACGGAACACGCGCATGCAGTACACTTTCGTGAACGGCCGTTACGTGCGCAACAAGACGCTCATGCACGCCGTCTCGGAGGCTTACAAGCAACTGCTCACCTCCGGGCGGCGGCCGGTCTGCTTCCTGTTCCTCAGGCTGCCGCCGCGGCAGGTGGACGTCAACGTACATCCGACCAAGCTGGAGGTGCGCTTCCGCCAGTCGCGGGAAGTGCACCAGCAAGTGTTTGCCGCTATGCGCGATTGCCTCCGGGAGGCCAAGATAACGCCACAGGTGGCGTTGACCGAGGAGGAGCCCAGCGAGGCGCGCGAGTCCGTGCGGCGCGCCATCGGCGACTTCTTCGCCGGACAGGGAAGGGGTGACGCCGGGAGCCGGACGGCCGTTCGGCGGCATGGCGGACGGGGCCCGGCACCCGAAACCGAACCCCGCCGGCAGGTCCGGTTCGGCAGTTGCGTTCAGGTGCTGGACAGCTTCATCGTCGAGGAAGTTCCCGACGGGGTGAATATCATCGACCAGCACGCTCTCCACGAGCGCATCCTCTACAACCGCATCAAACGGCGACTGGCGGAAGGGCGGCTCAACAGCCAGCAGTTGCTCGTGCCCGACGTGGTGGAACTGCCGAAGCAGGAGTTCTACGCCATCATGGACCTGCAGGAGGAACTGGCCCGGTTCGGCCTCGAGATGGAGTCCTTCGGCGACAGGTCCGTCATCGTGCGGGCGTTTCCCCAGATTCTGGGCAAGTTCGACGCGAAGAGCTTCTTTGAAGAACTGCTGGCGGAGCTGGAAGGGCCCGGCGGAGCGCGCAAGGTGGACGGTCGGCTGGAGAAAATCGAGCAGATGATGGCCTGCAAGGCGGCCGTCAAGGCGGGCCAGCGGCTCAGTCCCCGGCAACTCCAGCACCTGCTGGAGGAGCGCGACGAGAGCGGGGAGACGGGTACCTGCCCCCACGGCCGACCGACGACCATCTACCTGAGCCGGCACGAACTGGACAAGCAGTTCCACCGCACGTGAGCACGCGCACGCCGGCGCGCGGTTGCACTCCGGCATGAAACGTGCTTAGATAAGCTTTCCCCGGTTCCTCAGGGAAGATTCTCAATCATGCGCAGCGTCCGCATTCCGCTCGGCGAGCGGTCCTACGACATATTGATGGGCTTCGACTGCCTCCACCGGCTCGGCGCCGCCATGCGTGAGCGCCGTATCGCGCGGGACAACGTGGCCATCGTCACCAGTCCCCGCATCGGCGGGCTTTACTACGATACGGCCGCCGACGGCCTCGGGGAGGCGGACTTCGCACACATCGGGCGCTGGGACCTGCCGGACGGGGAGGAGAACAAGAATCTGGACAACTTTGCGAGCGCCGTGCGCTGGCTGGCCCAGTTCGCGCCGGACCCATCCATCCGGCCGGTGGTGGTTGCACTTGGCGGGGGTGTCGTTGGCGACCTCGGCGGATTCGCGGCCGCCTGCTTCCGACGGGGCGTGCCCTACGTACAGGCGCCGACGACCCTGCTGGCGGCCGTCGACAGCAGCGTCGGCGGCAAGACGGCCGTCAACCTGCCGGAGGGCAAGAACCTTGTCGGCGCTTTCTACCAGCCCCGGCTGGTCTTCATGGACCTGGGCACGCTGGACACGCTTGACGCGCGGCAGGTCCGGTCCGGCGCGTCGGAGGTTATCAAGTACGGCGCGATACTGGACGCGGAATTGTTTGAGTTCCTCGAGAAGAATATCCAAGCGCTGACCGGGCTCGACCGGGGTGCCCTCATGCGCGTAGTGCCGACCTGTGTTGAGTTGAAGGCCGACCTCGTGCAACGTGACGAACGGGACGAAGCGCACGTGCGGGTCTGCCTGAACTTCGGCCATACACTCGGCCACGCCATGGAGAGGGCGGCCGGGGGCCGGCTGACCCACGGCGAAGCCGTGGCCGTGGGCATGGTGGCGGCCGCCGATATATCGGTGGAGTTGGGACTGTGCGGGTCGGAGGTGGCCGAAAGGCTGCGGGACGTGCTCCGGCGCGCCGGCCTGCCGCTCAGCGTGAAGGGGCTCGAACTGGACGAGGTGCTGCGGCTGATGCAGCACGACAAGAAGTTCATCAAAGGGACGAACCGTTTCGTGCTGCTGGAGGGGATCGGCCGCTGGACGGAGCGCGAGGGCGTGCCTGAGGACGTCATCCGGCCGGCCGCGCGGAACGTGCTGAGCTGACAAGGCGGGCGCCACCTGCAACCTACCTAAGCGTCTTTCCCGTCAGTGAAAGCGGGTCCTCCTCCTGCCACATAGCCGCCGGACCTGCCATCCCTTCGCCGGCTCACCCAGAAGGAATAGAGGTCGCCCCGGTCCATCTGGAAACGCAGGCGCACCGGCCGGCCCGCCAGTTGCCCGATGCCGGCGCCGTTCTTCCATCGGATCTCGGCCCGTGTGGAGTTGCCGATGAAGCCCTCGCAGTCGTCCAGGGTGAATCCCGGGATGACCTGGCGTTCCTCGTCGAGGCACTCCACTCTCAGGCGCGAGCCGACGGTGCCGGCGTTGACGAAGAGGTGGTCGCCGGAGAACTGCACCGGGCGCGTGGTCATGCTCGCGCCGGGGAAACGGCCCTGCAACGAGGCGAACCCGTCCCGCCGCAGTTTGGCCAGGCCGACGGCGCCGTTGCCGTACATGCCGTTGGTACGCCAGTCGTCGGTGATGCGGTCGGGGTCCCCGCCGGAGGCTGAGTAGTAGAACCACAGTTCGTCGCCGACTACCAGCATGACCCCGCCGGTCGATTCGACGTACCCGTACTCCCACGACCCCGGCTCGCGGCGGGCGGCGATGAACGCCCGCCGGTTGGGGCGGTGCCAGTGAAAGCCGTCCCGACTGGTGGCCAGCACGAGTTCGGTCAGCTTGGGCTCGCCTGTCCGCTGGCCGATATGGTTCGGCGGCCCCTTGAGAATCTGGTAGAAGCCCACCATCAGGCTCTCGTAGGCCACCGCGTCCAGATTGTAGAGTTCCGCCCGGGCATCGCGGCCCAGGTCCATGCAGTCGGCGGCGGTCCAGAAAACCGGTTCTCCCTCTTGCCAGTTACCCGAGGCCAGGAACTCCGGGTGCTCGAAGTAACAGCGGCAGCGCCCGCGGCCGGGCGCCCCGCTGCGGATGCTCTGCACCCAGACCTCCCGGAACGGATTGTAGAAGATGGTGCTGCGGTCGCCCATCGGGCCCGTCGTCGCGCGATGCGTCCAGTGGATGCCGTCGGGTGAGGTCAGCATGAGGGCCCCGAAGGTCCCGCCCTTTTCGGGGATGTTCGGTTCGCGGATCTGCATCTTGAAGCGTTCCGCCGGGTCGGCCGTCTCGTGATCGAGCCAGGCGGTGCCGGAATCGGGGTGGACATCCCGCGGCAGGATGAGGTTGGTCCCGGGCACGACATCCAGGGACGGACGCTCCCAGTGGATGCCGTCGCTGCTGACGGCGTAGGCCATAGCTCCGAGATAGCTGGCCATGTACCACATCTTGAACAGCCGGTCGCGCTCGTCGTACCAGACCCCGCCGCACTTGGGGATGGCGGTCGGTGGCAGCGCCTCATTGCGCTCGTCGGGGGTTTCGGGGTAGAGCACGGGATTGCCCGTATGCTTGACCGGGCGGTGGAACGCCCGCGGCATCATCGATTCCTCGATCAGGAAATCGTCGACAAGAAGCTGGCGTCCGCCGTCGATGGGGATCACCCCCGGCGGCCGCTCCAGGTAGGGCACGCGCATGGGCTGGGAGGTGGCCGGCGACTGGTCGCGCGGCGGCCATTCGTCCGGCAGGCTGATGCCGTTGTACAGCGTCTCACTCATCGGTGAAGCCCTTGTCCTTAGGGTCAGTGAACAACAGGTCGATCAGCCATGTGACGATTCAAGACACGCGAAGAGAGATCCGAATTGCGGGGACAGGTCCGTCCCCGGCGTAGCCGGGGTTTTGAGGGGGCAACCGCGAATGAACGCAGCCAGCCCCTGTCGCCCGGCCGACGAGTGTATCGGCTGTCTGTTTGAACGGTGACGATGTTCATCTATCTGCGTCTCCGTTCATGAACGGTCTTCATCACTTGTGTTCGGGGGCCGGTTGTCGGCCAGCCCGGCCACGATAGCCACCACCTGACCGGGGTAGACGACGCCCCGTTCCAGCAGGTCTTCGCCCCAGCGGTTAGCACCGATCCTGTAGCAGATCCCGTCCCGGTCGCTGGTCAGGGGCTGGAGCATCTCAAGGGTTTCCAGCGAGATGATGCGACCGAGCACATCGCCGCACCGCACCGGGTCACCGGGCCGCATATGCGGAACCAGCAGCCCTTCGACCTCTGTGTGGTGGTGGCAGCGTTCATCGGAAAGGTGATGTTGAACCGGCGGGAGTTCCAGTTCGCCGTCGAGCATGTCCAGATGGCGGAGCAGGTTGAGAATGCCTCGCACGCCGGTCCGTAAAGCGTCCAGATAGACGGCGCTCTGCCCCGACAACTCGACGACGACGGTGGGGATACCCAACGCCTCGCCCGCGGCGTGGCTCTTGCCGGGGTGGTCGGGTTGCCTGGCGTGGAAATGGGGCAAACCGAATGCCCGCGCCAGCGCGATGTGCTCGGGCACGGCCCAGGCCAGCGGTATCTGCCGCGGCGACCACGCGTGCAGATCTAGCAGGGCGTCCGCACCATGGAGAAGCGTTTCACGCACCAGCGCGGTCACCTGGCCGCAGAACCAATCCGGGGCCTCCTCGGGCTCCCAGCAACGGTTGACGTTGTATTCCGCGGTGATGCCCGGCCGGTTGCGGAAACGCATGACCTCGGTGGGGAAGTCCTGTTGCTGGGTGATGACCGCCGGGGGATTCATCACCGGCAGGAAGGTGACCGTGCCCCGCAGGCGGTCCGGGTCCAGTTGGTCGAACACATCGGCGATTGCCGCCACGCCGTTGAGTTCACGGCCGTGCTGCGCCGCCACGCACACCAGGTGCGGCCGGTCCTGTGTCCCGGTAACGCTAAGGACCGGTATGCGGGTCCTGATGCCGTGGCGGTAGTCCGGAGTTTCGATGAAGGAACGCGTCTTCTCAGGCATGGTATCGTCTCCCGGGGTGCGGGTTATATGGAATTCGTCATCGCGGATCCTTCCGGTTGTCCGGTCATCGTTGGTCACTGTCGCCATGCTCACCGCCCCCGGTCAGCCAGGGCAGGTTGAAGCGGTAATGCAGGCGGCTGGAGATCAGGTGGATCACGCCGTCCGGGGGCTGGGTGGCGGCCAGGTAGCCCTTCGGTTCGGCCTCGGTGGCGCTGCCGGTGAAAAGGCCGGTGTGGCCGCCGCCGTCCCAGGTGCCGGGGCCCGGCGTCAGCAGCCGGCGCAACGGCCAGGTCTGGCCCGCATCCCACGAGCAGGCGACGAACAGCCCGTAGCCGGTCAAGGAGCGACCAGTGGCGTCCTGGAAGGGCATGCCGGGCCACTGCTCACGCGGCAGGCGATGGGTCGCGCCGGTGAAGGAGGCCAGCAGCAAGGGCCCTTCGCGCAGGCGCAGCAGCACCAGGCGCTGGGCGGTGCCGATCGGCGGGAAGGGGCCGGGCAGCGAGCGCCAGCTCGCACCCCGGTCATCGGAGATGCTCATCGGCATGAGACCGCGGAGGGCCTGCGCGCGCCCGAAGGCCAGCAGGCGGCCGTCGTCGAGGGCGACCACCCCGGCGTGGATGCCGCGGATGTCGCCGCCCGGATCGTGCCACGTCTGCCCGCCGTCAGTGCTGAGATGGACGCAGCTGGGGCCTTCGCCGGTCGGTGTGGCATCGCAGGCCTGGATCAGCAGGCCGTCGGGGCCGCGGCTGGTGCCGGCAATCACCTGATGCCGGCGCTGATAACGGGATCCCGAGGAGATGGGCCGGGCCGGCGACCAGGTGACCCCGTGGTCGGTGCTGGTGCGCAGCAGCAGGGCGAGCTGCTCCCAGCCTTCCGCCCCCTCGCGCCCCATGCCGTTGAAATGGTAGAGGGTGCCGTGGCCGTCGTGGTAGAGCGCGGTGCCGGTCATGTTGCGGTCCGGGGCCTTGAAAAACTCGGCGGCCGGATCCCAGGACTGGCGGCCCGCGCGCAGACGGCTGGCCAGCACGGTCATCTCGGTGCCGCGCTCTCGCTCGGTCGAGTACCATGCCGCCAGCAAATCGCCGTTGGCGCACCAGGTGATGGCCGGCTGATGGTTGTGGGAATAGAAGGGCTCGCCGGAACCCTCCGGCGGCGGCACGACGAAGGGGATGGGCGGGTGGAAGACCGGCTCTTCGGTCGGCGGCGACCAGGGGCGATTACCGGCCGCGACACCCTCGGCCCACCGGGGCGTGCGCTCCGGCGGCACCACTTCGATGGTCGCCACCTGATCCCCCCGGTCGGTCACCCGGATATGGTGGTAGGTCTGGTTCATGCTCTGCTCCGTGATAGCTGGTAGGAGGTGTCGACGTCCTGCTCCCAATGGGCCAGGGCTTGCCTGAGCCGGGCGGCGCGGTCGGGATAGCCCACCAGAAGATCGGTGCTCTCGCCGAGGTCATCGGCCAGATCGAAGAGCCATTCCCGACCGCCCTGACGGACGTATTTCCAGCGGCCCTGGCGGGCGGCGGCCTTCTCGGAACCCACCCGCCAGAATAGCGGGCGTTCCGGCAGAGGGGTGCCCCGGAAGAGATGTGCGGACAGGTCGATCCCGTCGAAGTCCCGGCCCTGCGGGGGTGCGATGCCGGCAATGGACAGCAGGGTGGGCAACAGGTCCATGGTCATGGCCGCGTCCTGGCTGACGCGTCCGGCCGGGATGCGCCCCGGCCAGCGGCAGAAGGCCGGCACCCGGTGGCCGCCCTCGAACATGTCGCCCTTATGGCCGCGCAGGGGGGCATTGTCCGTCACCTCATGATGGCCGCCGTTGTCCGAACAGAAGATCAGCAGGGTGTCTTCGCGCAGCCCGAGCGCTTCCAGCGTGTCGGCGATCCGGCCGAGGTTGCGGTCCTGGGCCTCGACCATCTCGCGGTAGGCCTGGCGGTGGCGTCGGGGATACTGGCTGCCCCATTTGTCCGGGGTGCGGTCGTTGTCGACCGCGTCGCGGAAATCGGCCGGATCATGGGGACCCTGCCAGGGGAAATGGACGCACCAGTCCGGCAGATACAGCAGGAAGGGTTCGTCACGATGTTCCGTGATGAAACGCAGGCCGTGATCGGTGATCAGGTCGGTGGCGTAGCCATCCTGCTGCTGCGGCGTCTCGCCCACCCACCAGTTGAGCGCTCCCCAGCGGTTGTAGCGGGAATGGTGATCCATGCCGCCGCAGATGCCGCGGAACTCGCCGAAGCCCATTTTGAGCGGCGATTGATCGGGAAGGTATCCCGTGTGATACTTGCCGAAAAACGCGGTCGCGTATCCGGCCTGCGCGAACGCGCGGCCCAGGTTGAAGTCCGATGGGGATAACGTCGCCCGCTCACCAGCGCGCGCCTTGCCGCCGCCGGGCTTGATGCCGGGCAGGACGCGTTCCACGCCGCAGCGCTGTGGGTACCGGCCGGTCAGCAGCGCGGCGCGCGTCGGCGAACAGACGGCGCCGTTGCTGTGGAAATCCGTGAATCGGACCCCCTCCCCCGCCAGCCGGTCGATATGCGGGGTGTGATGCCGGTCCGGCACGTAGCAGGACAGGTCGTTGTAACCGAGATCATCCGAGAGAAAGAGGATGATGTTGGGGAGGCGCTTCTTCATGCGCTCCTCGCGGGCATTCGTTCATGCGTGCGCAACCAGTGGATCAGGCGTTCCAGCAGCAAGTCGCGGATACCGAGGCGGTCCGGATCGTGCCACAGGCCGAGGGAATCCCGACGCTGCTGGTCGGTCATCAGGAGCAGGGGGCCGAGGCGATCACTCATCGACGTTCCTTCATGGCAGGTTCAGGTTGGCGCCGCGCGCTTCGATCCGGCGTCGCAGTTCGCACCCGTCGAGATCACGCGGCCGGCAGCCGCGGTCGGCGCTCCAGGCGGCGGCGATGCCGGCGGCCTGGCCCATCATCGCGCAGGTCGGCATCACCCGGGCCGAGGACAGGGCCATCTGGTCAGCCGAGAAGCAGCGGCCGGCCATCAGCAGATTCCCGGCATCGCGGGCAATCAGGCTGCGGTACGGGATGTGATAGGGCGGTACGACTTGTTCCTCCTTGCTCAGCAGATAGGTGCGTTGCTCGTCGTCGGGGCGCATGGCGTCGAGGTAGAATACGCCGCGGGCGACGCCGTCCTCGAAAGCCCGGCCCGACCGCAGATCGTCAACGGTCAGCACGTAGTCGCCCGCGATGCGCCGGGTCTCGCGCAGGCCGATGATAGGCGAAGCGTGCCCGAACCGCCAGTTTTGCACCCCGGCGTTGCTCGGCCGGTTTCGTAGTGCGGGCGCTGCTTCGCCCCGGAAGTCGCGCTGATAGTAGTCGAGCACCTCCCACATCCTCCGGCGCGCCCGGACCTCGAGGGCGGTCATGGATTCAGTGTCGCCGCTGTCGTAACCGGGGACCTTGAGCTTCAGCGCCTTGCCGCCCGGGCCATCGGGCCAGGTGCTGGTCATCGGCAGGTCCCCTTCGCTCCGGACCGGCTCGAACCAGCCGTCGGGCAGTTGCGGGCCGACCGGCTCCGCCAGTTCACGCACAAAGAACATCAGCGAGGGGGGCAACGGGCCGAGACCGCCCGGCGGCAGCAGCGCGCAGCCGGCGGCCCGGGCCACCACCGCGCCGCCCGATGTGTCGACGAACACGTCGGCGTCGAGCGCTTCCAGGCCGGACGCGCCGGCCAGCGCCGCGGGGCCGAGCCGATCACCTTCACGCAGGATATCGACAAAGCGGGTGTGCAGCAGCAGGCGCACCCCATGCCGGAGCAGGAGTTCCTGGAGGATCACCGCGAGAATCTCGTGGTCGAACACGCGATTCCTGCTCCCCGTTCCGTAAGGCCCGGGATAGGGGGCGATGCTGTTCCACTCCTCCTGGTCCGCGATAATCTCATCAAAGATGGCGCCCTGGCCGGCGGTCTCTCCCGACCAGTTGGCCACACCGCCGACGGTGGCGTTGCCGCCGGTCACGGCAAAGCGCTCCACAAGGATGACCTCGGCCCCTTCGGCGGCCGCCGCGCAGGCGGCACAGACCCCGGCGATGCCACCGCCGATCACCGCCACGTCGCAGCGGTAGCGCAGTTGGAGGCGGCGGTTCCAGGTGATGCGTTCAGGATTGTCAGTTATGGTTGGGTTCCTTCCGCGTTGGAGACGTCCTGCGGCCGGACGATCCCCAGGGCGTTCTGGACAGGGCGGATGTCAAGATCGCGAGGTTGCACATTCTGATCCAGTGATGCGGCGGCGGCGAAGCCGGCTGCTGCCCCGGTGGCCATACACAGCGATTGCCAGCGGTAGGAGGCGTGGGCGGAATGGTCGCCGCTGATGCAGCGGCCGGCCAGCAGCAAACTGTCGACGGCCTCGGGCACCAGACAACCATAGGGAGTATCATAGGGTTTCCTGGGCTGCGGGTCCCGGCCGGCCGGGTGTTCCTTCGAGACTCCCTCGGCCTGTCCAGGACCATCAGGATTGTGGACATCCAGCGGCGCCCGGCAACCGGTCACCACCGCATCATCCCACCTCCGACCGGTCAGGCAGTCCTCGCGGCACAGGGCGCGCAGCCCCCGGAAGCGCCGGGTCTCCCGGATGCCGACCGCTGCCGGCATCAGCGATACGTAGGCATCCGCAAACCCCGGGGCGTGGCGGCGCAGGAAGTCCATGATTACCGGCACCTGCCGGCGACCCTCCAGTTCGGCGTGGGTGAGCTCGAAGGGGTCGGTTCCGTCGATATGGTTAATCTGGGTAGCATTGATGTAGCGTTCGTCCTGGCGCTCGGCCGGATAGGTCCGCACCTTGCCGACTTCGGGCGGCAACTCGCCACGGGCGCAGGCAGCCATGGTAAGTTGGTCCCAGGTGGAACCATCGGGGAAGCGGTAGCTGCCGCGGCCGCCCCGGGCCTCCATAGTCGCCGGGTGGTCGACGCCGCCGACCCTGAACATAATGGTCGCCGGCTGCATCAGGCCGTCTTCCGGGCGGCCACAGTCAAAGGCCGCGCCGGCCCGGAAGGCGACGAAGCCGTCCCCGCTGGCATCGACCACCCGTTCGGCCTCGACCGTCAGCGGTCCTGAGGGGGTGGCCAGCCGCACGCCGACCACCGTTGGCCATCTGCCCCCCTTCGCAGAAGGCTGCAGCAGCGTTTCCCCCACTGTGGCATGGAGCAGTATCTCGGCGCCGGCCTCCTGCACCAGGTCGGCGTCGCGCAGATCAAGGAACTCGCTGTCGTCGACATAGCCGCCCAGGCGGTCGAGGAACCGCTGCACGTACGGAGTGTCGGTCCAGCAACGGACCTGGTTGACCAGGGCGTTGACACCGGTGCCGCCCAAGCGCCCGGCGGCCTCGATCAGGAGAGTCCTTCGCCCCGCTTCGGCAGCGGCGACGGCGGCGCATATCCCGGCCGGTCCGCCGCCGCACACAATGACTTCGAAGCGCAGCGGCGGTTTCGATGTCGGTGGCGGTAAATTATCCACGATTTAGCCCTTTCGGTCGTTTGGCCGGCTCTTGGTCAAGGCGAATAGGATAGAACATGTCGGACAGGTGGCGGCAGCCCGCGTGGGGCCACTCGTGTCTATCACACCGTACCGTCCGGCTCCACGGCGTCGATCGTGATGAACGTGTCAAGCCTCCGTGGTGGGATGTAACGGAAGACTCCCTCGTTGTCCATTTCCCATGAGCGGCGGCATACGCAGGATTCGGGGTCGTAGACGGATACGCGGAGTCGGCGGGCAGGGAGGACCGAGGTGTCGACGGCGAGCATCTGCCGGATCGGGACATAGACCATGATGTAGCCGCCTTCGCTGCAGCGCGCAACGGCGGCATGCGCGACGGGATCGTTACGGTTGCCGCCCGGTTCGGCCAGCCACAACTCCTGGGCGGGCAGCCGCGTGAAGTAGCTGCGCTCCAGTAGGAGTTGCTTCAGCAGTTGCAGTTGGGACGACCCCGGCGCCTCCAGCGCTTCGTTCCACGTCTTGATCCCCCGACCGTCCCAGGCATGACATCGGTCGCCGGGGCGATATATCTGGCGCACAGGCTCGCAGCCGTAAGTGAAGCCGGCCGCACCCGCCAGCACGCTGCGGTACAGGCTCCGGCGCACGTCGTAGTCGTCGAAGAAGGCGCGCTGCTCCGGTTCGATGCCGTTCTGGCGGCCGAAGCCGACCGGCATCCCCTCGTAGTTGGGCTCCATATCCAGGCATGGCTTGGGGGGCGAAGTGCGATAGAACGCTTCGATCGAGCGGTAGTTCGGCACGTTCAACCGGCCGTGCCCCGACTGCACGGCGTTGATGTCCAGCCAGGCTTCAGCGTGGAAGATGGCCGACGACGAGCCACCCGCGGGATGGTAGCTGATCAACCGGTCCCCGCTCGCACCGGCTCGGATACCGTGCGCCATGGCGCGCACGATATCGGCGTGCGCCTGCGTCCTGATGGGACTGTCCCCGCCGAGAATCCAGATCACGTTCTCACACTCCCCGAGGGCATCGGAAAGATCGCGGCAGTAGGCCTCGCCCGAGCGCTCGTCCATGACGACGGGCCCTGCCGAGTTGGAGTGCTCATTCCACTTGTCGCCCCACGTGGGCAGCCAGGCCATCACCAGACCGTATTCCGCCGCCACCTTCGTCAGGCGGACCACATACTCGATCCACCGGGGGTTCATTTTCACGGCGTGTAGTTCAGCCTCACCGGCGAAAGGACGGACGCCATACACGTTCGGGGTGTTGACCTCGAACATGTCCCGAAAGACCACGGCCTGGATCGCGGTGAAGCCCTTCACGGCCCGGTCCTCGAACAGGCGGCGTGCTTCCGCTTCCTTCAGCTTGGTGGCCAGCATCCACGCCGTGTCGGCAAGGTAGAAGAAAGGCCTCCCGTCCGCGTGATGTAAGAAGTGCCCGTCCGGGCTAACCCGAAGTCGCATGATCTCTCCTTCACTGTTTGTCCGGTTCTGCGAACGCCCCGCGTTTCGCGGCGCAGGGCACAGGCGCAGCCAGGCACGCCCCTATGGGCGATGCATTCACATTACGTCAGCCACCAGTGATGAATGTTGGTCATGTTGCGGTCGTAGGCGTGGGAGGCCTGGATCAGCAGGCGGGGCGGGCGGTCGGGACCACGGACGAGGAGGTTGTTGGAGTAGGCGCCGTGCCCGGCGGTACACCGTTGCAGGTGGCGGCCTTGATCCCAGTGGATGCCGTCGCCCGAGGTGTAGAGCACCAGATGCCCCTTGACGGCCTCTTCGCCGAAATTGCCGCTGCGGCCGTGCAGCACGAAACCGTCCTTGAACGCGGTCATCTGAGGATTGCGGATTCTCCGGCCAAAAAACGCGGTTCCTACTTCGCTCCAGGTGTAACCGCCATCACGACTGACCACGTAATCCAGATGCTTTTCGTCGGCAATGTTGTAGACGCAGGCAATCAGGCTGTCGTCAGGCAGCACCGCCATGGTGCCGTAACCACGGCCCTCGGTATCGAATGGCAGGGCGCTGCGGGGGGAGAAGGTCTCCCCGCCGTCCGTGCTGGCGTAGAGAGTGTACACGTGCTCGGGCCGAGTGCCGGTCCAGGTCTCGGTTGCGTCGTTGCAGAACTCCAGGGCCAGAATGGCATCCTTGTGGCGTATTACGTCGTAGACCCGCCCGCGCTGATCGCTCAACGGCCGGGCATCCGACCAGGTGTGTCCGCCGTCCGAGCTGCGCAGGTAAGTGGGTATTCCGTATGGTCGCCACAGGGCGCCGGTTGATATGTCGCACTCGAGATTAAACAGCAAAACATCGCCCTCGTCCGTGCACACCGCCTTCTCGCTCATCACCGAGCGCCCGTTGCCATCGTCGAAAACCCGTTTGGAATAATCCAGCACGGACGGAGCGCTCCAGGTGCGCCCGCCATCCCGGGAACGCTTGTATTCCATCCACCCGACGGCCGAATGTCCGCCGTTGTCGTCCGAACAGTTCGGATAGAAGGCCAGAATCTTCCCGGGCGCGTACTCCACCAGGGCATGCCCGAGGTGGCCACTGCGCCCGTTTCTTGAGTGGTCCACGAACAGTATCCCGTCGTTAGGTGGATCGGGCGGTTCCACGGTGACATCGATACCGGTTGGCGGGGCGCTGATCACCATCCGCCGGTGCACGGAGGGCGCACCGGCCTCGCCGGCCCGGATGTCGTCCTCAGTGAAGGTGGCCAGCAGGATCGCACGATCGGCTGTGCGCCGGTAGTCGTAGGTGATCCAGATGGTCCCGTCCGCGCTCTGGTCGCCGTCGGGATAGGAGACTCCGGTGCGCTCGTCCAGCAGCAGGCCGCCCTGCCAGGAGGCGCCGTCGTCATCGGAGACGAACGCCCTCAGGTGCGAGCGGGTGCCCCGCGAGGTGCCGTCCGCGAAGTCGCCGTCGGCCGGATCGTGCCGCACCAGCAGCAGATTCCCCGAGTCCAGACGCCGGATGAAAAAACGCGAATCGACGTGGGGGATGGTCGACGGCTCCAGGTCGGACCAGGTGCGCCCGCCGTCGTCGGAGCGGCTTTCGCCTATACCCAGACGGGTGCGCACCAGCATCCACAGGGAGCCGTCGTGCCGCTCGACTATCTGATGCTCATCAAAGCTGCGGATGGATGCGGGCACGGTGCAGGCCCCGCGCTCCGACCAGGTGGCCCCCGCATCGGTTGAGACCACCATTCCTGCGCTGGCCGCCTCGCGTCGGTTCCAGAAGGAGACCGGTAGAACCCAGGTGCCGTCGGTCAGCACCAGGGGTTTGCCCATCATCACGCCGTCGCAGAGGCGGCGCGGCTCCGACCACGGGCAGTCCGGCTCGCAGCAGTCCTCCTCGGGAGCCGAAATGACCCACACGCCGCAGGCGCCCTGGGGGCGAGAGGCCTTCGTCTCCTGGGCCCAGAACACCCATAGCCGGCCGTCGGGGGCTAGCCACACCTGTGGGTCGAAGGCGCGCACGGGCCCCGGGCCGTCGGGGTCTATGATCAGCGCCTCCGACCAGGTGGCGCCGTTGTCCTGGCTGACCGCCAGGATCACGTAGTTGTTATCGTCCTCGCCGGGGGTGGGGCCGCCGTACCAGACGGCGTAGCGGCGCCCATCCGAGCCGCAGGCGAGACTGGAGATGCCCTGGAAGGCTCGGGTCGTAACGGCCCGGGTCGGCTCGGGGCACCTTCGCACCTCGGGCGGGGCCAGGGCAGTCGGCTCGGGTTCATGGGGGCATGGCTGGGGTTGCGTGGCCATCGTTGCTCCTGGTTTGATTGCTCCTCGGAGATGCCATCAAAACTTCGAGATTCCCCGTCCGTGTGCCGGCCCTGGTTGTGGAATCGCCTTCCTTCCCCCAGACCTCGCGCCACCGGACGCGCAGGGCCGGCCTGCCGCACCTCTCATCCAGTTCCGGCAGGCCGGCAGCCCGGCGTCGCTCGAGACCTTCGCCGCCGCGAACGAGATATCCTGACCGAGCGGTCACAAGCGACACTCAGAGAGGCGTTATCCTGCTTCTCACCCATGGGTTGCCTTTCTTGCCAGGCGCCGAAACGCCTTGAAACCGTCCTGATACGACCGTAGTATAGCATCCTGGCGCTCTGAGTATAAGCCCAGCCGGGCGATAATGGGCAATTCGGCGTGAGAGGAGTAGAACGGTGATAAGCATTCAGGACTTCAAGAAAGTGGAGATGAAGACCGGCAAGGTGCTGTCCGTGGAGGATCACCCGAACGCGGACAAGCTGATGGTGATGCGGGTCGATGTGGGCGAGGAGCGCCCCCGCACGCTCGTGGCCGGGCTGAAGGACTACTACGATGCCGACGAGCTGGAAGGCATGCAAATCGTCGTCGTCACGAACCTCGAGCCCGCCCAGTTGCGCGGCGTCAAGAGCGAGGGGATGCTGCTGGCGGCACAGGACGGTGACGACGTCGTGGTGCTGACTCTGAAGCAGGAACTGTCCCCGGGCTCGCCGGTGCTGTGAGAGGCCGTCATAAGGTCCGCTTCCGCTCTGGCCGGCTCTCCGGGCGCGCTTCCCCTGCTGGTTGGCGCTCGGGTTCTGCGCTGGCGCTCATCGCAAAGGCCGTCTTGAGACATTCGTGCGGTCTGTCGGCTTGACAGGGCGGAGCGGTTGAAGTATATTTAACACGTTCTATCTACGGGCTGACGCCCGCCTTTTGTGCATTCAGCCGGCTCCACCTTGCGGGGCACCACGCGTACCCAATATGCCGGCGCTGTGTCAGCGGTGGAGCGGCCGGCTCTGACGATACCAACGGCATATGTCGAGTCAGGAGAAAGCTTTGGAGAAACTGACCATACGCGAGTTGATCAAGGCCGGATTCCACTTCGGCCACAGGACAAGCCGGTGGAATCCCAAGATGGAGCCTTACATTTTCAAACGCCGCAACCTTATCCACATCATCGACCTGCGCGAGACGTTGCGCGGTCTGATTGTGGGACGCCGACTGTCGAAAGCGGTTGCCGCGCAGGGCAAGTACGTCCTGTTCGGCGGCACCAAGAAGCAGGCCCGTAAGCTGGTGGAGAGGGAGGCGACCCGGTGCGGGATGCCCTACGTGGCCGAACGGTGGCCCGGCGGCCTGCTGACGAACTACGTGACCATCCGCAAGCGGCTGGACCGCCTGGAAGAGCTGGAAGAACTCGAAACCTCCGGCCAGATCAACCTATACAGCAAGAAGATGGTCTCCTCCCTGCGGCGCGAGAAGCGGAAGATCCTGCGTAACCTGGGCGGCGTGCGCGACATGGACCGACTGCCCGGCCTGCTCGTGCTGGTCGACCCCGCTCGTGAACACATCGCCGTGCGCGAGGCGGTTAAGCTGGAGATACCCATCATCGCGCTGACCGACACGGACGGCTCCCCCGACGACCTCGATGTGGTTGTGCCCGGCAACGACGATTCAATCGCGGCCATCGAGATATTCCTCAATACTATCTCGGACGCCATTCGCGAGGCCAAACTGGAGGCCGGGCAGCCCCTGCCCGAAGAGACTGAGCCGGCCGCCGCAGTGATTGCTGAGGAGCAGGAAGAGGCTGCCGCCGAGGAAGGGGGCGCGGCCGAGCAAGAGGCCGAGACGGAAGGGGAGGCCGGTGAGGCGGAGCAGGAGGCCGAGCCGGTGGAGGCCTCTGCAGACGCCGAGGGCGATGAGGGTACCGAAGCCGACGAAAGCGCCCCCGCCGATGAGCCCGCAGCCGCCGAGCAGCCGAACGCCGAGACCGAGCAACCGGTTGAGGATCAGGGCTGAGCCAGACGGCTTCGCATATCTAACGGGGATCAGCCCCGACTTACCACCCGGACAAAACTGCAGGAGTTGAGCACACATGGAAATCTCCGCCCAGGAGGTCAAAGAGCTACGTGACATGACCAGCGCCGGACTGATGGACTGTAAGCGCGCGCTGGTCGAGGCCGAAGGCGACATGGAGAAGGCCCGCACCGTGCTGCGCGAGAAGGGCCTGGCCAAGGCGCAGAAGAAGCGCGACCGCGAGACCAGCGAAGGCACCATCGCATCGTACGTGCACAGCAACGGGCGCATAGGCGTTCTGCTGGAGCTGGCCTGCGAGACGGACTTCGTCGCTCGCAACGAAGAGTTCCAGGAACTGGCGCGCGAGCTGGCCATGCAGGTGGCCGCCATGAACCCTCAGGCCGTTCGGCCGGAGGAACTGCCCGAGGAGACGATCGAGGCCGAGCGCGAGGTCTACCTGCAGCAGTGCGCTGACAAGCCCGAGCACATCCAGGAGCAGATCGTCGAGGGCAAGCTGAGCAAGTTCTATGAGCAGGCCTGCCTGCTGAAGCAGGAGTACATCCGCGACGATTCCAGGACCGTTGAGGAACTGATCAAAGAAGCGATCGCGAAGCTCGGCGAGAACATCGAGGTCGGCCGTTTCGTGCGCATGGAAATGGGAGACTGACGCGCCCCCTTCGTGTCCCTCCTCCGAAGAGGTTTACCGGACATGGAAACCGACTCCGCTCCCCAACGCGTGTTGCTGAAACTGAGCGGGAACGTATTCGGGAGCGAGGAGGGACATCCGTTCGACAGGGGGGCACTCGAGTTCATCAGCGCAGAAATCGCCGCTGCCCTGGAGGGTTGCCCTGAGATCGCCATCGTCGTCGGGGCGGGCAACGTCATCCGGGGCGCTTCCTTCTGCCCCAGCGGCCCGGGGCGCATCCGGGCCGACTACGCCGGCATGCTGGCTACCGCCGTGAACACGCTGGTTCTACGCGAATGCCTGGAGGAGCGCGGGGTTCCGGCCACGCACTACGGCGCGTTCCCCGTGCCGCGGATGATCGAGGTCTTCGAGCCGGAGCGTTGCGTGCGCGACCTGCAGGAAGGTCGCGTGGTAGTTCTGGCCGGAGGCACCGGCAACCCGCTGCTCACAACCGACACGGCGGCCGCGCTGAGGGCGGTCGAGATAGGGGCGGACGTCCTGCTGAAGGCCACGCGTGTGGACGGCGTCTATTCGGGGGACCCCGAATCGGGCGGCGAGGTGGAGTTCTTCCCGGAAGTATCCTACCGCGAGGTCCTGGAGAGACGCCTGGGGGTGATGGACCTGGCGGCGGTCTCGTTGTGCATGGAACATCGGCTGCCGGTTCGTGTTTTCAACTACGCCGTCACGGGCAACATACGGCGGGCGGCATCAGGGGAATCAGTGGGAACGATCATTGGGAGCGCTGAGAATGGATATTGACGAGATACTGCTGGACGCCGAGGCGAGGATGGAGAAGGCGGTGCAGGTGTTCGGGGACAATCTGCGGGGCATCCGCACGGGCACGGCCAGCACGGGACTGGTCGAGAATATCCGGGTGGACTACTACGGTTCCCCGACCCCCCTGAAGCAGCTTGCCCAGATTGCAATCCCCGACCCCACGCTGATCGTCATCAAGCCCTACGATCCCTCCTCGCTCGAGGACATCGAGCGCGCCATTCAGCAGAGTGACATCGGCATCCATCCGCAGAACGATGGCAAAGTGATCCGCCTGGCCATCCCGCCGCTCAGCCAGGAGCGCCGCGAGCAACTGGCCGACCGGGTGAAGGAGATGGCGGAGGAGGCGCGCATCGCGATCCGCAACATCCGGCGCGATGCCAACCGGGCCATCGACCAGGAGGAGAAGCAGTCCAACGTCAGCGAAGACGACTGCCGGCGGGCCAAGGAGGCCGTGCAGGACCTGACCGACCAGTTCGAAGAGCAGGTCGCCGAGGAGCTTACCCGCAAGACGGCCGACATCATGAAGGTGTGAGAGGCTGCCTGTGGCCCGAGGGCGGTGACATTTGGCTTTACCGGGATTTCTGGGGGCTCGGGAGGACTTTGGCTTGCCCTCGTGCTCGCACTCGCTCTCATGCTCTTGCTCGTCGTTCACCCTGCGGGGAACCCATATCCCACCCTCGCCGCTCATCCCACAGGGTCTACGCCCCGGGCTACTGTGTGTCGTCCGCCATACGGCGGGCTCGTTTCGCCGTTCTTCGTGCTCGCTCCTGTGCTGAAGCATGGCGCCCGGCTTTCGAGCAGTGTCATCCTGAATTCGCCGTACGGCGCAATGAAGGATCTCCGACCTTGTGTGTAGTGGAGTTCGGCGGCTGTGGACGGCCCCAAAAGCGTGGGGGCCAGCCATAGCGCGGTGCTCTCAGTCGCCGGCCGGGAACATCATGGCTTCGGTGTAGCTGAGCTGGAATTCGGGGCGGTTGGCCAGCTCTATGTAGCGCGTGGTCCGGCTTATGGTCTCCGCCTCCTGCCGGCACTCGCGGCACAGCAGCGCCGTCTTGGCCCCGGCGGACGCGGCGTTACCCACCGACTCGATGCGGTCGCTGTGGATGGGGGGCAGCAGGCCTATGCGTTTGGCCTGGGAGCGGCGGATGAAGTTGCCGAAGCCGCCGGCCAAAAGGACGCGTGAGATGTCGTCCAGTTCGATTCCGAACTCGTCGACAAGCACCTGGATGCCCGCCTGGATGGCCGCCTTGGCGGTCTGGACCTCCCGGATGTCACGCTGAGTGAGCAGGATGGGGTCCCCGGTCTTGCTCCCGGCGGCGTCCACCAGCGTAACGGCCGGCTGGTCCTGGAAGGTCGTGATGGCGCGCGGCAGCGCCTCCGGCAGGTCGTCCGGCAACTCCTCGGGGGACAGAATACGGCCGGTCTCGGCGAGCATGCCGGCCTCCAGCAGTTGAGCCACGGCGTCCACCAGCCCGCTGCCGCAGATGCCGCTGGCGCGCCCGCCGCCGATGACGCCCACCTCTATCTCGTCGTTGATCACAACCTTGCTGATGGCGCCCTCGGTGGCCCGCATGCCGTGGCGGATGCGCGCCCCCTCGAACGCCGGCCCGGCGGCGCAGGAGCAGGCCAGCAGCTTATCCCGGTTCCCCAGCACGACCTCGCCGTTGGTGCCGATGTCCACGCCGAGCAGTATCTCGTCGTCGCGCATCATCCCCGAGGCCAGCACCATGGCCACCGTGTCACTGCCGACGAAGCCGGCGATGTTGGGCAGCACGTAGAGGTTGGCGTTGCCGTTGACCTCGAGGCCGACCTCTCGCGCCTTCACGTCCACGGCCTGGCGCAGCACCGCCACGTAGGGCGCGTGCGCGATAGGCGTTGGGTCGATGCCCAGGAAGATGTGCGCCATCGTGGTGTTGCCGACGGCCGTTATCTCGTAGATGGCGTCCGACTCGATGTCGGCGGCCTCGCATAGCTCGATGATTATCTCATTCAGGCAGGTTGTCAGCCGCCGGCGCAGTTTCTCCAGCCCGTCGGAGTTCTTCTCGATGTAGCTGATGCGGCTGACCACGTCGTCTCCGAAGTGGATCTGCGGGTTGGTGCGGGCGGCGACGGCCATCGAGCCCGCGCGGTCCCTGCTGGCCAGGTTCATCAGGGTGCCGACCACGGTCGTCGTTCCGATGTCGAAGGCCACGCCCCACAGCTCGCGCGTCGTATCGCCGGGCTCGACCCACTGTATCTCGTTGCCTTCGACGACCACGGTGACTTCACCGTCGTCCCGGCGCAGGATGCTCGGCAGGTTGCGCACCAGCGAAAGGTCCACCTCCAGGGTGCCCAGGCCGACCGCATCTTGCACGCGGTCGAGGTCGCTGCGCTGGTCCTCCACCGACGGTTCGGCTACCTGGACGTGAGTCTTGCGGATGTTCGGCTGGAAGGGATACTTGCACCCTTCGCCCTCGGTGAGGACCATCTGCTCGAAAAAGCGAGTCTCCTGGGGGATGGAGACGACCAGATCGTCGTGCACGTCGAGCTGGCACGCCAGCCGCCAGCCGTCCTCGAGCTGCGCCGGCTCAATATGCCTCTCGTCCGCCTTCGTGGGCGCGGGCGCGTTCTCCAGCACCTCCACTTTGCACTTGCCGCAGGTGCCTTCTCCGCCGCACGGCTGGTTCAACACGATGCCGGCGCGCCCGGCCGCCTCGACCAGCTTGGTCCCGCTCAATACGAACACGTTGCGCCCGTCCGGCTGGAAGGTGACACGGTGAGTCTTGTGTTTCATGGCAGGGGGGTCCGCAGTTCGGCAGTAAAAGGTCGGGTTCCGGGCAAGAATAGGGCCGGGCTCAGGCGAAGTCAAGGGTGTCCGACGGGGCGGGGCGGTATTCCCAGGGCTCCATGGTGTAGGTGCCGCGCCCCTGCGTGAGCGATCTGAGGCGAGTGGCGAACCCGAACAACTCCGACAGGGGGGCCTCGGCTCGGATGACGCGCAGGTTCTCCCTCTGGATGACCTGGTGGACGGTGCCCCGGCAACTGGTCACGTAGCTGATGACGTCGCCCATGTTCCCCTCGGGTGTCACGATCTCCAGCCTCATGTATGGTTCGTAGAGCCGGCAGCCGCCGTCCTCCAAAGCCTTGCGCTGGGCCATGTTGGCGGCCGCCTCGAAGGCCAGCTCGGTGGAGCTGACCGGGTCCACCTCCGCCTCCAGAAGCGTTGCCTTGACGTCTATGAGGGGGAACCCGTAAAGGGGCCCGGAAGCGTTCTGGGTCAAGGCCGTCTCCACGGCGTGGGCCAGGTTGAGCGGCAGGACGTCCTTGGGCACTTCGTTCTCGAACAGGAGGCCCTGACGGGGCGCCGGTTCGAAGCGCAGGACGACGCGCGCGAACTGGGTGCGGGCCTCGATCTCCTTGCGGAACGTCTCCTCGACGGTGACCTTTTCCTCAAGGCTCTCCCGGTAGGAGACCCGCGGTTCGCCTACGCGTGCCTCCACGTTGAACTCACGCAGCAGGCGGTCCCGGATGATGTCCAGGTGAAGCTCGCCCATACCGCTGATGAGCAACTGCCCGGTCTGTTGATCCACCCTCTGTGCGAAGGTGGGGTCCTCGCGGGCGAGTTCCTCGAGTGCCTCGTCCAGCTTCTTGCGGTCCGCCTGGGTCTTCGGCTCTATGGCCATTGAGATGACCGTTTCGGGGAACTCCATCCGTTCATAGATCACGGGGTTCCGCCGGTCGCACAGCGTATCGCCGGTGACGGTGTCCCTCAGCCCGACGAGGGCGACGATGGAGCCGGGGCCCGTTTCCTCCAACTGTTCCCGTGAGTTGGCGTGCATGCGGTAGATGCGGGTGACATTCTCCATCGTGTCCTGATTGGCGTTGTAGACGCGCGAGCCCTCTTTCAGTTGCCCGCTGTAGACGCGGGTGTAGAACAGGTCGGCGTGCCTTTCGCTCTGGATCTTGAACATGATGGCGCTGAAGGGGTCTTCCGGGTCAGGATGGCGCTCCACTTCCTGCTCGTTCTTGGGATTGGCCCCCACGACCGCGGGCACGTCGGCGGGGGAGGGCAGGTAGTCGCAGATGGCGTCCAACAGGGGCTGGATGCCCCGGTTGCGCAGTGCGGCGCCGCAGAGGACCGGATGGATGTCCCCCGCCAGGCAGGCCTCCCGGAGGCCTTTGCGCAGGTCCTCCGGGGTTATGGGTTCCTCGGCCAGGAACTTGTCCGCAAGCCATTCGACCTCTTCACAGACTGATTCCACCAGATGTCCGCGCCACAGGTGCACGCTGTCGCGGTATTCCTCCGGCACTTCGCGCACGTCGTACCTGGCGCCGAGCGCATCGTCGTCGTAAACGACCGCTTCCTCGTAGATCAGGTCGATGACGCCGACGAAGTCATCCGCCTCCCCGAGCGGCAATTGCAGCGGGACGGGATGGGCCCCGAGGCGCTCCTCCATCTCATCGACCACGCGCAGGAAGTCACTCCCCCGACGGTCCAGCTTGTTGACGAAGCAGATGCGAGGCACGTTGTAGCGTTCGGCCTGGTGCCAGACGGTTTCGCTCTGGGCCTGCACGCCGCCGACGCCGCAGAAGACCACCACGACGCCGTCCAGCACGCGCAGGCAGCGTTCGACTTCCACGGTGAAGTCCACGTGCCCCGGGGTGTCGATGATATTGATCTGGCAGGGATGTTCCCGGGTGGCGGCGTTGCCGCCGGGGCGGAGTTTCCAGAAGCAGGAGGTGGCGGCGGAGACGATGGTGATTCCACGCTCCTGTTCCTGCGGCTTCCAGTCCATGGTGGCTGTGCCTTCGTCCACGCTGCCCATGCGATGGAGCCGCCCGGTGTAGTAAAGGATGCGCTCGGTGACGGTAGTCTTCCCCGCGTCGATGTGGGCGGCGATGCCTATGTTGCGGAGGTCAGTCAGTTCCATGGCCGGCCGGGCTCCGAAAGGTGCGGCTTGCAGAAACAGAAACGGGGATGCACGAGGCACCCCCGAGGAGAAAGGTCACGGTTTGGTCAGCACGCGGCGGTCAACGTCTCCGGCCGAAGTGGGCAAAGGCGCGGTTGGCTTCGGCCATTTTATGGGCATTCTCGCGCCGTTCGTAGGCCGAGCCCTGCCGGTTGTAGGCGTCCGAGATCTCATCGGCCAGGCGCAGGTACATCGGGCGTCCGCGCTTGCTGCGGGCGGCCTGGATGATCCAGCGTATGGCCAGGGAGACGCGGCGCTTGTTGTCCACTTCGGTGGGCACTTGATAGGTCATGCCGCCGATGCGGCGCGAGCGGACCTCGATGATGGGTGCCACGTTGGTGAGGGCCGTCTCGAAGGCTTCGAGCGGGTCGTCGGCGCCCACACGCTCGGTGACCACGTCCATGGCATCGTAGAAGATCCGCCGCGCGGTGCTGGTTTTGCCTTCCTGCATCAGGCAGTTGATGAACTTGCTGGCCAGTTTACTCTTATACCGGGGGTCCGGTTTCAGGTATTCGTCCGGGAAGTTGTACTGGATCGCCATGGTGCGCAGTTCCTGTCTATGAAGGTTTCTTCGTCCCGTACTTGGAGCGTCCGCGCTGGCGGTCCTCCACGCCCATGGCGTCCAAAGTGCCCCGGACGATGTGGTAGCGGACGCCGGGCAGGTCGCGGACCCGGCCGCCGCGCACCAGCACAATGTTGTGCTCCTGCAGGTTGTGGCCTTCGCCCGGTATGTAGGCGGTCACTTCGCGCCCGTTGCTCAGGCGCACACGGGCCACCTTCCGCAGGGCCGAGTTCGGCTTCTTGGGGGTGCGCGTGGTCACGTAGAGGCAAACGCCCCTCTTCTGCGGACACGACTCGAGGTCGGGACGCTTCTGTTTCTTCGAGCGCTTCTTTCGTCCTTTGCGGACGAGCTGGTTGATTGTCGGCATACGAAAACCCTCTTGGTGTCACACGGAATCACCGAACACGTAAACTTGACGAGATACTTATTTTAGCTCGTCGTCGGCGATTCTTCAAGTTTCTTGAACGCGTCGGTCGCCGAGACCTTTTCCACCTCCGACTCGCGGAACGCGGGGAAGCCGGTTCCGCTCGGGATCAGGTGGCCCAGGATGACGTTCTCCTTGAGCCCCTCCAGCTTGTCCACCGCGCCGGCCAGGGAGGCCCTGGTCAGCACGCGGGTGGTATTCTGGAAGGAGGCGGCGCTGATGAAGCTCTCGCTCGACAGGGCGGCCTTGGTGATGCCGAGCACCACCGGTTCGGCGCTGGCGGGTTCGCCTCCTTGCTCGACGACCTCCCGGTTGGTGTCCCGGAACTCGAACTTGTCCACCAGTTGTTCCGGCAGGAAGCGGGTGTCCCCGGGCTCGGTTACGTTCACGCGCCGGGTCATCTGTCCGATGATCACCTCGAAGTGTTTGTCATCGATGGTGGCGTCCTGCGCCCGATAGACGTTCTGTATCTCCTGGAGCATATACTGGTGCAGGGCTTCCTCGCCGTTGATGCGCAGGATGTCCTCCAGGATGAGCGGTCCGTCCACCAGGGCCTGTCCGGCGGTGACGCGGTCACCTCGGTTGACCCGCAGGTGCTTGCCGGCCGGCACGGTGTGCTCGGAGGTGTATTCGGTCTCGGGGTCTTCGACCTTGATTACGGTGCGGCCGCGCTTCCGCTCGATGTCGGTCACCACGCCGTCGATCTCGCTCATCACGGCGGGGTCCTTCGGCGTGCGCGCCTCGAACAGGACGGTCACGCGCGGCAGGCCGCCGGTGATGTCCTGGGTCTGCTGGACCTCGCGGAGCGTTCGGGCGAGGCGTGTTCCCGCGACGATCTCCTGACCGTCCTCGACCTCGACGATGGCCTTCTCCGGCAGCGGGTAGAGGCTGAGGATGCTGCCGTCTTCGCCCTCGATGAGGATCTGAGGGTGCATGTCGCCCTTGTGCTCCATGATGACTTTGCGCTCGGTGCCGTGGCTGTCCTTCTCGATGCGCAGGGTCTTCCCTTCCACCATGTCCTCGTAGTGGACGGTGCCGCCGACCTCGGCCAGAATGGGAGTGAAGTGGGTGTCCCACTGGGCCAATTGCTGGCCTTCCTCGACCTCATCGCCTTCGGTGAGCAGCACGCGAGCGCCGAGCGGGATGTTGTGACGTTCCAGTTCGCGGCCCTTCTCGTCGCTGATGACCAGAGCCCCGCGACGGCTGATGGAGACGTCCTGGCCCTCGGGGTCGGTCACCACGCGCAACTCGTCGTACTGTGCGAAGCCTGAGCGTTTGGCCACGATCTCGCTCTCCTCGGCGCCACCGACGGCGACACCGCCGATGTGGAACGTCCGCATGGTGAGCTGCGTGCCCGGTTCGCCGATGGACTGAGCGGCGATGATGCCCGCGGTCAGCCCGCGCTCCGCCAGTTCCTTGGTGGAGAGGTCCATCCCGTAGCACATCGCGCATATGCCGGAGCGCGACTCGCACGTCAAGGGCGAGCGCACGCGTATCTTCATCCGCTCGTCCAACTGCTCGATGCGCCGCGCGACGTCCTCGGTGATCAGCTCGTTCTCGCGGACGATCACCTCGTCCTGCACGAGGTCCACGATATTGTCGCGCGCCACGCGGCCGGTGATGATGTCCCGCAGCGGCACGGCGATCTTGTCGCCGCGCATGACCGGGCCTTTTGTGATGCCGTTGGTGGTGCCGCAGTCGTGTTCGGTGATGACCACGTTCTGGGCCACGTCCGCCAGCCGACGGGTCAGGTAACCGCTCTCGGCCGTCTTCAGGGCCGTGTCGGCCAGCCCCTTGCGGGCGCCGTGGGTGGAGCTGAAGTACTCCAGCACGTCCAGCCCCTCGCGGAAGTTGGCCTTGATGGGCGTCTCGATGATCTGGCCGCTCGGCTTGGCCATCAGGCCGCGCATGCCGGCCAACTGGCTGACCTGGGCCGATTTGCCTCGGGCGCCGGACTCCATCATCAGGAACACCGGGTTCAGGTAGGGCTCGCCGTCCCGCTCGTCGTTGGCCAGTTCCTGGAACATCTCCTCGGCCACGGCGTCGGTGGCGGCGCTCCACTCGTCGATGACGCGCTGTCGGCGCTCGATGTCGGTGATGGCGCCCTCACGGTAGGCCCGGCTTATCTTCGCGACGATGTCCTCGGTCTCGCCCAGGATCCTGTCCTTGTTCGGCGGCAGGCGCAGGTCCTCCATACTGAACGAGATGCCGGCCTCGGTGGCGGCGTGGAATCCCAGGGCCTTCATCGCGTCCAGCATGTCAACGGTGTGCTGGCGGTCCAGCCGCTCGTAGCAGTCGTGGATCACGCGGTTCAGTCCGCCGCTGGCCAGGGTGTAGTTGTAGAAGGGCATGCCGGCCGGCAGGATGTCGTTGAAGACGATCCGTCCCACCGTGGTCTCCAGCAGGCCGTCGACCGGGCGCGGGGATTCCTCATTGCGTCGGACAACTTCCTCGACGCCGTTCGGTCGCACGCGCACGCGGGTGTGCACGTCCACCCGGCCCTGGCCGTAGGCCATGTGGACCTCGCTGAAGTTGGCGAAGTTCTTGATCTCCTCCTGCTCGGCCCGGGGCTCGACGGTCAGGTAATAGCAGCCCAACACGATGTCGTGGCTGGGGCCGATGATAGGCCGTCCGCTCTGCGGGGTGAAGACGTTGTGGGGCGCCATCATCAAGGTCTTGGCCTCTATCTGCGCCTCGACGCTGAGGGGCAGGTGCACGGCCATGGCGTCGCCGTCAAAGTCCGCGTTGAAGCCCTTGCAGACCAGCGGGTGGAGCTTGATGGCGTTGCCTTCCACCAGAACGGGGTCGAAGGCCTGGATGCCCATGCGGTGCAGCGTGGGAGCACGGTTCAGCAGGACGGGATGGTGCTCGATGACCTCCTCCAGCACGTCCCAGACCTCGTCGCTGCGTTTCTCCAGCTCTTTCTTGGCGTTTTTGAGCGTGTCCGCAATGCCTCTCTCCTTCAGCTTGCGGATGATGAAGGGCTGGTAGAGCTCCAGGGCTATCTTCTTGGGCAGACCGCACTGGTTCAGATTGAGTTCGGGGCCCACGACGATGACGCTGCGGGCGGAGTAGTCAACGCGTTTGCCGAGCAGGTTTTCCCGGAACCGGCCCTGCTTGCCCTTGATCATGTCCGTCAGTGACTTCAGCGGCCGGTTGCTGCTGCCCATCACGGGGCGCTTGCACCGGTTGTTGTCGAACAGGCTGTCGACCGACTGCTGCAGCATCCGCTTCTCGTTGCGGATAATGACGTCCGGCGCGTTCAGGTCGAGCAGCTTCTTCAGCCGGTTGTTCCGGTTGATAATGCGCCGGTAGAGGTCGTTCAGGTCGCTGGAGGCGAAGTTGCCGCTGTCCAGAAGCACCAGCGGGCGCAGCTCCGGCGGGATGACCGGGATGACTTCCTGCACGATCCAGTCGGGTTTGTTGCCGCTGTCACGCAGTGCCTCGGCCTCGGTGAGCTGCTTGATGATCTTCTTGCGGCGCTGCTTGGAGGTGGACGTCTTCAGTTCGGCGCGCAGTTCGGTGCAGAGCTGTTCCAGGTCCAGATTCTGCAGGAAGACCTGGACGGCCTCGGCACCCATCTTGGCCTCGAAGGCCCGCTCGCCGTAGTCGTGCCGGGCCTCGCGGTACTCCTCCTCGGACAGAAGCTGCTTGTACTCCAGCGGCGTGTCTTTGGGGTCCGTGACGGCGTAGCTCTGGAAGTAGATGACCTTCTGCAGGTCGGTGCTCTTCATGGCCAGCAGGTTGCCCAGTCGGCAGGGCATGCTTTTGAAGAACCAGATGTGCACGACGGGGGCGGCCAGGTTGATGTGGCCCATCCGCCGGCGACGCACGCGGCTGTGTGTGACTTTGACGCCGCAGCGGTCACACACGATGCCCTTGTGCTTCATGCCGCGGTATTTGCCGCAACTGCATTCCCAGTCCTTCTTCGGCCCGAAGATGCGCTCGCAGAACAGGCCGTCTCTTTCCGGCTTGTAGGTGCGGTAGTTTATAGTCTCGGGTTCGGTCACTTCGCCGTAGGACCAACTCCGGATGTCCGCGGGCGAAGCCAGAGAGATCTTGACCGACTTGTATTCGTTGATACGGTCATAGCCGCTGTCCATCATTATTTCCGGCCTCCGGTCACGAGCCAGAGAGTTAGAGGGCCGGGGATGTGACCCCGGCCTTCAACGGGCTGTCAGAGCCTTTCCTTTTCGAGGCGGATGTTCAGACCCAGGCCTCGGATTTCGTTGCAGAGAACTTCGAAGGCGACGGGGATGCCCGGTTCGAGGGTGTTCTCCCCCTTCACCATCGATTCGTATATCTTGGTGCGGCCTTCGATATCGTCGCTCTTCACCGTGAGCAACTCCTGAAGGATGTGAGCCGCCCCGTAGGCCTCGAGCGCCCAGACTTCCATCTCGCCGAACCGCTGTCCGCCGTAGCGGGCCTTGCCGCCCAGCGGCTGCTGGGTGATCAGCGAGTAGGGGCCCGTCGCGCGGGCGTGGACTTTGTCGTCCACCAGGTGGCTCAGCTTCATCATGTACATGTACCCGACGGTGACCTTCTGATGGAAGGTCTCCCCCGTGCGTCCGTCATACAGGACGGTCTTGCCCTGCTCAGGCAGCCCGGCCCTGGAGAGGCAATCGCGGATTTCCTCCTCGGTGGCCCCGTCGAACGCGGGGGTGACGGCCTGGAAGCCGAGCGCTTTGGCCGCCCAGCCCAGGTGGGTCTCCAGGATTTGTCCGACGTTCATACGGCTGGGCACGCCCAGCGGGTTCAGCACGATATCCACCGGCGTGCCGTCTTCGAGGAAAGGCATGTCCTCGACGGGTAGTATCTTGGCGATGACGCCCTTGTTGCCGTGCCGCCCGGCCATCTTGTCGCCCACCGAGAGCTTGCGCTTGGTGGCGATGTAAACCTTGACCATCTCCAGGACGCCGCTGGGCAGTTCGTCGCCGGTGGTGAATTCCATCAGCTCACGGTCCCGCTTCTCCCGCAGGCGGTCGATCTTGGGAGCGTGGCCGGCCCATGTTTTGCGCACCTTGTTGTTGATGCGCGCGCCGCCGAAGTCCATCACCTGAGGCGTGAACTGCTCGTAGAGCTCCACCACCTCCTCCGGATCCTGGTCCTCGCTGACGGAGAAGACCCGACCCGTGGTGACGTCCGCCAGTGCGCCGCCGGCGGCCTCCTCCATCTGCTCGACGGCACGGCCGAAAGCTTCTGCTATCTCCCGGTTGTAGCGCTCTTCGATCTGCTCGACTTTCCGGTCCAGTTCCTCGCGCCGTTCAGCGCTCAGGTAGGAGCGGCGGCTGAACTTCTGCGTCTCCACCACCACGCCCTCGGTTCCGCTGGGCACGGTCAGGGAGTCGTTGCGCACGTCCTCGCCGGCCTTGCCGAAGATGGCGTAGAGCAGCTTCTCCTCCGGCGTCAGTTCGCTGCGGCTCTTGGGGGCCACCTTGCCGACCAGGATGTCACCGGCTTCGACCCAGGTGCCTTCCAGGATGATGCCGTCCTCGTCCAGGTTCCTGAGCTGCTGCTCGGAGACGTTCGGGATGTCCCGGGTGAACTCCTCCTTGCCCAGCTTGGTCTCCCGGATCTCCGCCTCGTGCGCCTCGATGTGGATGGAGGTGTAGGCGTCCTCCTCCAGCAGGCGTTCGCTGATCAGGATGGCGTCCTCGAAGTTATATCCTTCCCACGGCATAAAGGCGACCAGTGCGTTCCTGCCCAGGGAAAGCTCGCCTTCGCTGGTCCCGGCGCCGTCGGCCAGCACGTCGCCGACCTTCACCTTGTCGCCAACCTGCACCACCGGGCGTTGGTTCAGGCACGTCTTCTGGTTGAGGGCGCGGAACTTCTTCAGCCGGTAGACGTGGTCGCCCACGACCACGCGGCTGCTGTCCACGTAGCTCACCTCGCCGTCCTCCTCGGCCAGCACGACCATGCCGGAGTTACGGGCGACGGCCCTCTCCGTGCCGGTGGCCACCAGGGGCGGCTCGGTCTTGAGCAGTGGCACCGCCTGGCGCTGCATGTTGGAGCCCATCAACGCCCGGTTGGCGTCGCTGTGCTCCAGGAACGGAATGAGGCTGGCGCTGACACCCACGATCTGCTGAGGCGAGACATCCATGTACTGGACATCCTTCGCCTTGATGTCCTCCAGGTCGCCGGCGTGGCGGGCCACGACGCTGTCGCTCGGGTCGACGTCCGGCAGGTCGCTGTCGGCGGGAACGATGTAAGCCTGCTCTTCCTCGTCGGCCCGCAGGTAGTGAATCTCGTCGGTGGGCTTGCCCTCACGCACCACCCGGTATGGTGTGACCAGGAACCCGAACTCGTCCACCCCGGCGTAGACGCTCAGGGATGTGATGAGTCCGATGTTCGGCCCTTCAGGGGTCTCGATGGGGCAGATGCGCCCGTAGTGCGACATGTGGACGTCGCGCACGTCGAAGCCGGCGCGCTTGCGGTTCAGGCCGCCGGGCCCCAGAGCGCTGAGGCGCCGCTCGTTGGTGAGCTGGCTAAGCGGGTTGGTCTGATCGACGATCTGTGACAGCTCGCTCCGGCCGAAGAAATAGTTGATGGCCGCGCTGACGGTTTTGCTGTTGATGAGGCTGCGGGGCGTGAAGCTCTCCGGGTCCTTCAGGTTCATCCGGTCCCGGACGGTGCGCTGCATCTTCAGGAAGCCTCTGCGTAACTGGTCGCTGGCCAGCTCGCCGATGGTGCGCACACGGCGGTTGCCCAGATGGTCGATATCGTCCACCTGTCCCTCGCCGTTACGCAGCTTGAGGATGTATTTGACGGCGTTGATGAGGTCTTCCGGCCGCAGGCACTGTTCCTCGATGGGGATGTTCTGGCCGAACTTGCGGTTGATGCGGAAACGGCCGACGGCCCCGAGCTGGTAGCGGTTGGGGTCGAAGAACTTCTCCCAGATAGTGTCCTTGGCCTTCTCGAAGGTGAACGGGGTGCCCGGCCGCAGCTTGCCGTAGAGCTCCTTGACCGCTTCCTCGTGGTTTGTGCTGCGGTCCTTGGCCAGCGAGTTCAGGATAAGGGGGTCGAAGTCCTCCGGCAGCACCTCCAGGGAGGTCACGCCGGCCTCGGCCAGTTGCTGGGCCGTTTCCTCGGTGATGGTCTCGCCGGGGGCCACGAGTTCCAGCTCGCCGTCGTCGACGGCCACCCTCACGGCGCTGACGCGCTCGCGCAGCCGCGCGCCCGCGGTGCCCTCGGTGAACTCCACGGTTTCCACATCGTAGAACAGCTTCAGTATCTCTTCGTCGGTGGCGTGCTCTTCGTTCAGGCTGCGCACCAGCAGCGTGACCGGCTGCTTGCCACTCTGGTCAAGCTGACAGACCAGGCAGTCGCGCCTGTTGACCTCCATCTCCACCCAGCTCCCCCGCTGGGGAATGATGCGGCAGGCGTGGAAGACCCGGTCGCCCACCACGTCCCGACTGAAGTCGCAGCCGGGCGAGCGGTGCAACTGGCTGACGATGACGCGCTCGGCGCCGTTGACGATGAACTCGCCGCCTCCCAGCATGATGGGCATCTCGCCCAGATATACGTCCTCCTCCAGCACCTCGTTGGGCTTGTGCAGGCGGACGCGGATGTAGAAAGGCCTCCCGTAAGAGAGGCGAAGCTGCAGGCACTGCTCGGGCAAATAGCGCGGCTTGCCCAGCTTGTACTCGATGAACTCGACGCGTATGCCCTTGGCTTCGTTCTCGATAGGGAACGTCTCTTTGATTATCTTCTGGAGCCCCGTATCTTTCCGCTCATCGGGCGGCACGTCGGCCTGGAGAAACTCCTCGTAGGACTCCCTCTGGACGCTGGTGAGATTAGGGACGTCCACCGCGCCGCCGATTTTGGAAAAATTGCGTGTTTCCATGCTCTATTAGCTCCCCGGACGGTTCAGAGAATAAAGGTACATACTGTGCCCGATGGTTGGAGACGCGCCGCTCGGCAGGCACACGCCTCCCCTGCCTGCCCGTCGGCAATGTGCACAACCCGGCTGCAAGCTGCGTTCAACGCCGCCTTCCCCTGTGTGTAGGGCGTTATTCCGGCTGGACCTCCACTTCCGCGCCGGCTTCTTCGAGCGTACCGGCGACCTTCTCGGCCTCTTCCTTCGGCAGGGCCTCCTTGACGGTGGTCGGCGCGCTCTCCACCAGGTCCTTGGCCTCCTTCAGGGCCAGTGTCGTCTCGCTGCGCACGGCCTTGATAACCTGGATCTTCTTATCGCCGAAGCTCTTGAGTACGACCTTGAAGGAGGTCGGTTCGACCTCTTCCTCTTCGGCGCCGGCCGGACCGGCCGCAACGGCCACGGGTGCGGCGGCGGCCGCTTCGATGCCGAACTTCTCTTCGAACGCCTCGACCAGCTCGCTCAGCTCCAGCAGGGTGAAGTCGCTGATGATGTCGAGGACCTGCTCAACCTTCTCCGAGAACTGCTTGGTGCTCTCTTCCGCAGTGGCTTCCGCCATTGCCAGACCTCCTGTTTGCCAAGAAACTGTCTATTCGTTTTCCTGTTGTTGCTCTTCTTTACGCTCACGTAACTGGTCCAAACCGTTGAGGAAAGCCCGCGGCCTGTCCAGCAGTCCCCCGGCCAGGCGCCTCAGGGGCGAGAGCAATGCTCCGGCGATCATGCTGAGCAATTCCTCCCGGCCGGGTATCTCGGCCAGCTTCTCGACCGATTCAGCGTCGAGCACTTTCCCGTCGGCATAGCCGCCCCGCACCTGCAGGGTTTCGCATGCCTCCCTGGCTTCGTCCACAGCTTTGGCGGCGGTGACGGGGTCCTGCGCCTGCACGACGGCCACCGGGCCCTGCAACAGGTCCTTGAGGGGCTCGGCGCCAAGGCGCTCCACGGCGATGGAGAAAAGTGAATTCTTGACCACCATCATGGTGCAGCCCTTCTCGCGGACGGTTTCGCGGATGGTGGCCGCACTGTCGGCCGACGCGCCCTGGTAGTCCACCAGCACGCAGCCGGACTCGCCGATACCGCGGAACCGTTCCTCCAGTTCCGCAACCATCAGTTCTTTGACTCTCCGCGGCATTTGTTGTCAGCTCCGGCTGAAGGCTTCGGCTATGTCCACTTTCACTGAGGGGTTCATCGTGGTGCTCACGTGGATGCCTCTCAAGAAACGACCCTTGGCGGCGGGCGGTTTCAGCCGCAGCAGCTCATCGACAAGGGCCCGCACGTTATCCGCCAGCTCCTGGGTGCTGAACGACACCTTGCCGACCGGCACGTGGATGTTGCCGCCGGCGTCGTTGCGGAACTCTATCTTGCCCGCCTTGAACTCCGAGACCGCCTGGCCGATGTCCTCCCGCACAGTGCCGCTCTTGGGCGAGGGCATCAGCCCGCGGGGTCCCAGGAAGCGGCCCAAACGGCCGATGCGGCTCATCATGTCCGGAGTGGCCAGGGCTATGTCGAAGTCCATGAACCCGTTCTCTACCCGCTCGATCAGGTCGTCGGCACCCACGTAGTCGGCGCCGGCCTCGGCCGCCTCCTCGGCGGCGGATCCTTCGGCAAAGACGGCTACCGTACGCGTCTTGCCCGTTCCGTGGGGCAGGGTGATGGTGCCGCGGACCTGCTGGTCGCTCTGGCGCGCTTCGATGCCGAGCTGCACGGCGCACTCCACCGTTTCCTCGAACCGGGGGTGCTCCATGGTCTTCAGCATATTCAGCGCTTCCTCCAGCGGGTACTCCCGCTCGCGGTCAACCATCTCTCGGGATTTGAGGTATCTGCGGCTTCTGTTTGCCATTGTGTCGTTTCCTGCGGGTTGCGTTCGGTTACGCGCGGCTATTCTTCGACGACTTCCACGCCGGCGCTGCGCGCGGTGCCTTCGATGATCTTCATCGCACCTTCCATGTCGGCCGCGTTCAGGTCCTCCATCTTCTCCTCGGCAATCTGTCGGACCTGCTCCCGGGTCACGGTGCCGGCCGTCTCGCGGCTCGGCGTCTCGGCGCCTTTGGCTATGCCGGCGGCACGCTTTATCAGGTAAGAGGCCGGGGGCGTCTTCACGTCGAAGTCGAAGGACCCGTCCCTGTAAACCCGGACCTCCACCGGCAGCGGAACACCCATCTGGTCCCGCGTCCTCTCGTTGAACTGGCTGATGAAGCGGCCAATGTCGACGCGGTTCTGACTCAGCACCGGTCCCAGCGGGGGGGCCGGGTTGGCCTGCCCTCCGGTGACCATCACCTTCAGCACGGCTGTGGGTTGTCGTTTTGCCATGTTCGGGGGCTTATTCCATTAGTTCATTTGCGGGCGCGTATGTTCGTTATACGTTTGTTACGAGAGCGGCTGGACCTGCCAGTACTCAAGCTCGACCGGGGTGGACCTGCCGAAGATGTTGATGACCACCTTGACTTTGCCGCTGGTGGGGTTGATCTCCTCGACGTAGCCTTCGACGTTCTTGAACGGACCTTCCTTGATCCGCACCATCTCGCCTTCCTCCAGGTCGATGTCCAGCTTAGGCGCTTCGGCCTCTATCTCCTCGGTCTGCCCGAGGATACGGTTCACCTCTTCTTCCTGCATGGGCCAGGGTCGTTCGGAGCCGATGAAGTCGCCCACGCCGCTCGTCTCGCGAATCATCTGCCAGAGGTCGTCCGGGATGTGGCCGTGTTCGTCCACCTCGATCTCAACGATCACGTAACCGGGATAGAGCTTGCGCTCGACGACCTGCCGTTTGCCCCCTCGCATCTCGGTGACCGATTCCGTCGGCACCATGACGGTGGGAACGCGGTCGCGCATCCCGTTCAGCTCCAGCGCGTTGACCAGGCTGTTTCTGACTCGCTCCTCGCGGTTGCTCTGCACGCGAAGGACGAACCACTGCTTGGTTGACTCCTGGTCCTGTTGTTCTTGTTTTGTCTCTGCCATAGTTATTCACCTGGACGGTGTCAGCCGCCTGGCATGTTGAATACACGTAAAAGCCGGCGGGTTGCGGCCCCGCACGGACAGTGGCTCAGCCCGGCAGCACCTCGATCATCCGCATAACCAGCGTGACGCCCCAGTCCACCACGAACAGAAACGCTCCGAACAGCACGATACAAACCAGCACGGCGGTGGTGGAACGTGTCAACTCCTCGGAGTCCGGCCAGGAGACCTTGCCCAGCTCGGTCTCCGTGTCGATCAGCAGGTCGATCAGTTGGTGCGTCTTGCCGTCGATGCCCTCTATGCCGGTCGTCGGGCCGACAGAGAGCAGCAGGATGACTCCCCCCAGAGCGACGAACAGTCCCGCGGACCACAGCGCGGCCACCGGAACGTTCATCCCCAGCACCGCGACACTGTCCGGTGTCACGGTGAGCTGGAAGAGCCGGAAACTGCCGAACAGCGCCAGCAGAAGCATGGCGCCGGCAGCCGCCCCACGAGCATAAACTCCCTGACCGGGTCGGTACGGGTTCAAAATCTCGGATGGGTTAGAGAAGCTCGGATCGATCCCATTCAAGCCGTTCGTCGTCGGCGCGGGAACGTGGCAGGCCAGGAGGGACTCGAACCCCCAGCCGCCGGTTTTGGAAACCGGTGCTCTGCCGGTTGAGCTACTGGCCTGCGACCTTCCGTTGTCAACGGCCCGCCGGCCGCGAAGGCGGCGGGCCGGTTCCATTTCCGCGTTACCTTCTTTTCTGCCGGTGCACCGTATGTTTGCGGCAGTAACGGCAGTGTTTCTTCAACTCGAGGCGGTCTCCGCCCCGGGTTTCGGTGGAGGTGCGGTAGTTCTCGTTGCCGCACTCCGTGCATTCGAGTGTCACGTACTGGCGCATAGCGTCCCTTACTCGATGATATTGGTCACGACGCCGGCGCCCACCGTCAGGCCGCCTTCGCGGATGGCGAAGCGGAGTTGCCCCTCCATCGCGATGGGGGTGATCAGTTCGGCCTCCAGGGTCACGTTATCGCCCGGCATGACCATGTCCACGCCCTCGGGCAGGGTGATGGTGCCGGTTACGTCGGTGGTCCGGAAGTAGAACTGCGGACGGTAGCCGGGGAAGAACGGCTTGTGCCGGCCGCCCTCGTCCTCAGTCAGCACGTAGACCTCGCCCTCGAACTTCGTGTGCGGGGTGATGGAGCCGGGCTTGGCCAGGACCATGCCGCGCTCCAGTTCGTCCTTCTCCACGCCGCGCAGCAGGACGCCGATGTTGTCGCCGGCCTGGCCGACGTCCAGCGTCTTGCGGAACATCTCCACGCCCGTGGCGACGGTCTTGCGGATGTCGTGGGACATGCCGACGATTTCGACCTCGTCGCCGACACGCACCTGCCCGCGCTCGACACGGCCCGTGCCGACGGTGCCGCGGCCCTTGATGCTGAACACGTCCTCGACGGGCATCAGGAAGGGCTGGTCAATGGCACGCTGCGGCTCGGGGATATAGTCGTCCAGGGCCTCGATCAAGTCCGCCACGCACTGGTTGGCGTCCTCGTCATCCGGATTCTCCAGGGCCTGCAGGGCGGATCCGGTGATGACGGGGATGTCGTCGCCGGGGAACTCGTAGTCGCTGAGGATCTCGCGCACCTCGAGTTCCACCAGTTCCAGCAGCTCGGGGTCGTCGAGCTGGTCGGTTTTGTTCAGGAACACGACGATGGCCGGCACGTTCACCTGGCGGGCCAGCAGCACGTGCTCCTTGGTCTGGGGCATGGGACCGTCGGCGGCGCTGACCACAAGGATGGCCCCGTCCATCTGGGCGGCGCCGGTGATCATGTTCTTGATGTAGTCGCGGTGGCCGGGGCAGTCCACGTGGGCGTAGTGCCGGTTCGGCGTTTCGTACTCCACGTGCTGCGTCTGGATGGTGATGCCGCGCTCGCGCTCCTCCGGGGCGTTGTCGATGCTGTCGAAGGTCCGGTACTCGGCCAGCCCCTGCTTGTGGAGGTACTGGGTCATTGCGGCCGTCAGGGTCGTCTTGCCGTGGTCGACGTGGCCGATGGTGCCGACGTTGAGGTGCGGCTTAGTCCGCTTGAAATCCTCCTTAGCCATGGTCCGTTACATCCTCCAGAGAGCTTGTGTATCAGAAGAGCCAACTGCGCCGGAGCAGCCGCACCGTACACTGTGAGGGGACCCGCTCTGCAAAACTCCGATTGGAAAGCTCGCGGTCCCCGCTGCCCCGTGTCAACTTGAGTCGCCGCCCCGACGGGCGGCCGAACCGTCTCGCGACATATCCCGCTACTTACAGCGACGAATGGAGCTGCTGATGGGGGTTGAACCCATGACCTCGTCCTTACCAAGGACGCGCTCTACCACTGAGCTACAGCAGCGTCGTGTCCGTACCTTGACTGAGCGACGGTATCCCTGCCCGGTACCGGTTAATGAGAGGGACGTCATGTCGCTGAGCACATGAAAAATCGCCGCGATTTGCGCCGTGTAAGCGCACGTTCAGCGAATGGAGTGCGGGTACATACCTCGGATTACCTGGATGTTAGCGCACCCACGCCGCGAAGTCAAGGGAATTGCGCGCGTTTTTATCTGGAGCGGGCGATGGGGCTCGAACCCACAACAACTGGCTTGGAAGGCCAGAGCTCTACCAGTTGAGCTACGCCCGCGCTGTTTGCTGGTGGGCAGGGGAGGATTCGAACCTCCGAAGGCATCGCCAACAGATTTACAGTCTGTCCCCTTTGGCCGCTCGGGAACCTGCCCACCCGTCTGTCAACTGCGAGCCCGGGCCACCTGCCCGAACCCGCGGATGCCGTGGGGCTAGTGAGGGGATTCGAACCCCTAACCTGCGGTTTACAAAACCGCTGCTCTGCCGTTGAGCTACACTAGCGTTGCTGTCGGCAGGGAAGTTCCAATATAGCACACTGCCCCCACGTTGCAAGTGAACCCGTCTCCAACGCGCGGGCCATCCGGTGGTCCCGCGGGACGGGGGCCGCGGTGTCCGGGATCATGCGGCGGTGCAACCCCCGCCAAAGCCCGTTGGCGGACTCAGAATTTGTTGGGTGTGTAAACCGTGTGGAAGAAGTGCGCGCGCCGCAGCTTTCTCCGCGTACCGTAGCCCACCGAGACCGTGACTTTCGAGTGGGCGCCCCGGGCGTTGGTCGGGTAGAACTGGACGGTGTAATAGTAGCCGGGATAGTGGGGGTGCTCCCGGGCCGCGGTGACCGGCGTGCCAGGGGCGTGCCGGGGGGCGGCCGTGTCGCCCACGCCGCGGTCGGTTTCGGACGCATCCCAACTGAAGCTGTCTGCGTCTCGCGCGGTATAACGTATCCACTCGGTGTCCAGAACGATGTATCCCCGCGCCGGCGCTGGAACCTCACCGGCGTCGGACGGGTCGCCCCTGACGGTGATGCTCTCGACATTGGGATCATCATCCCGGCTCACCAGTTCCTGGTCCAGCACGTAGACCCAGGTCCTGGGCTGCAGTACGCGGTCGTCATTCAGGCCTTGTGTGCTGTCCCACAGTGGGCGATCGAGACCGCTGAAGGAATCCGAGGCGCGCTCCGTATACCAGATCCACTCCCGGCCGAGCAGCAACGGGCCTTCTCCGCGCTCCTCCTCGGGGGCTATGGAGGTAGGCCACAGGCTGAAGGTGGCGCCCTGGTAGTTGAAGTCAGGCTCTGTTGATTGGACATCGAGAGTGTTGCCGAGATCGGCAAGGAGCCTCGTTTTGGCGAACACCTCTCGGAAGGGCGTTCCTCTGGCCTCGGCCAGCAGCCCCTCGGCGATGTAGGAGGCCGTCCTCCTCTGCACCGCATCCTTGTGCAGCGCGCTGGCCGTCACGAACAGCCCGATGATGCTCACCGAGCCAACCAGGAAGATGGCCAGCGCGATCAGTACCTCGACCAGCGTCAAGCCGGCCCGCCCGGCCGGTCGTCTGTTCATCCAGCCCATGGTTTTCCTCTCCTTTATCCTCACCGCAGAAGGTTGATTAACCGCAGAGAACGCAAAGAGCGCAGAGAACGACGAAAGAAAGCTATGAACTGTTTCTCTCTTTTCTGTCATCCCTGTAACCTTCCGCGGCAGATGCCGTTCTCAACCAGGGAACCCGTTCACCAGTCTGCGGATACCTTGCGTCAGCTGCTCAACATTGAAGTTCATCAGCAAGCCGACCGGCAGGCCCGATAGCTTGAGGTAGGACAGCACCTGGGCTTGATGGATCGGCTCCAGTTTTTCAACCGCTTTCAACTCCACAATCACCTGGTCCTCGACCACGAGGTCGAGGCGATACCCGCAGTCCAGCTTCATACCTCGATAGACCAGGGCCAGGGGTTTCTGTTGCTCGAACCCGAGGCCCCTATCCGTCAACTCGTAGGCGAGGCATGCTTCGTACGCTGACTCCAGCATTCCGGGCCCCAACGCCCTGTGCACGGCAATACCGGCCCCGATTATCTCCTCCGTCAGCCAGTCAAGGGCTTTCTTTGTCGTCCCGGCTTTCATCTGCCACGCTCCACGATAGCTACAGCCTGCAACCGAATCCGTTGTCCTGGCGCTGACCACTCCAATCCTTGATGGTGATTCTCCTGTCATTGACTGCCGACGGCTGATTAACCGCAGAGAACGCAAAGAGCGCAGAGAACGACGAAAGAAAGCTATGAACTGTTTCTCTCTTTTCTGTCATCCCTCTGTCCTCAGGGTCTGCCGTTCGTCGTGAGCCCCGCCGCAGGCGGGGACGTCGTGTCGTTGTGGTTAGCTTTGCCGTTCTCTGCCGTTCTCTGCGTTCTCCGCGTCCTCTGCGGTTAGAAGCCGTTGTCGTTACCCTATCACAGATGTTGCCGTTCTCTGCGTTCTCCGCGTCCTCTGCGGTTAGAAGCCGTTGTCGTTACCCTTTTACAGACGTTGCCGTTCTCTGCGTTCTCCGCGTCCTCTGCGGTTAGAAGCCGTTGTCACTGGCCCCAGTATTCGCGGGCGGCGGGGTTGTGGAAGACGCGGGTGAACGTCATCCCGAACCTCACCTCGTCCCCGGGGTTGTGGGCGGCGCCGGTGGTGCCCCGGACGGGCCGTTCGTCGACGATGAACGTCCCGCCCTGTTCGTCCGGTTCGAAGCTCTCGAAGCGAATCCACTCGTCGTTGATACGTATGTAGGGCCAGGCGGTGTTGTAGGCGGGCAACTCGCCGTTCACCTGGATCTCAGTGTCGGCGTCGTCGACGTCGTTGCGCACCTCCAGCCTCCGGGGGCTTGGGTACTCGACCGAGGGGTCCACCACCAGCACGACCATCACCGACCGGGGGAAGACGTTGTCTCGCACGTAGTCCTCGTCGTCCTCATTAACCGTTCGGTCATTGTCGTGGTCATCCGTATCGTTGGGGAATCCCGAACGTCCCGGGTCCATCAGAAAGTCAGGGCCGTCATCGGCCAGCCGGTCGCTGTCCCAGGTGAAAACCGGGGGGCAGACTTCCGGCTCGTGGGAGGACTGCCAGGGCGCGAACTCCAGCCGCTCCCCGTCCTCATCCCACAGGTCCCACGTGGTGGTGTACTGGGTCCAGAGTCGCACCTCGAAGTGCAGTATGCCGTCGGCCAGCCGGACGCTTTTCTTGTCAATCCGATAAGACGTACCGACACTGTCGGCATCATCGTCGTCCGGATCGTTGTCTTCGTCTTCGTCCAGGCCGTGGAAGAAGGTCATCTGGTAGTGGTTCGCACCACTATCGTCCTCGCTGTCGGTATCCCCGGCGGCCGGGACGTGCCCGATAGGGGCCAGCACTACCCGGTAGAGAGTCCCGGGCCCCGTGACGGCACCGGAGCCATCGTCGCCTAACCCCGTAACGTAGGCCACCTCACACATGCCCTCAAGCGGCATCAGGTCTTCGTCAACCTCATCGTCGTCGTCGTCGTCCTTCAGGTTGTAGTATTCCTCGTCGGTCGAGCCGTCCTCGTCGTTGTCCTGACGGTCGCCGGCCTGACGCAGCCGGGGGTTGACCGTGGCGTCGGGTATGCCCCTCACGAAGCGAAGGCGCTGCCGGCCGCCGTCGGTCTCCCAATCGCCGTCGAACTCCCCGTCGTGGTCCACCCAGAACTTGACCCGGGTGTCGTAGGCGTCCTCGTCCTGACCCCAGAACTGGCTGCGGACGGCGGACAGGTCGTCCTCCAACTGCTGAAAGACGAAAGTCGCCACGTCGAAGGCATAGCTCCGGCGGTTGGCGGAGCGCCACAACTGGGTGCCGTAGGTAAGCGCGGTTGCCGCCATGACGCCGAAGATCAGCAGAATGCTCAGCGCGATCAGCAGCTCCACCAGGGTGAAGCCGCCTCGCTGCGGCCGATGGCTCGGTCTAACGTTCTCATTCATGTCGCGGTTTCCGTAGTTCGGGCCTCAGTAAGTCATCGATTCGGGCACCAGTTCCACGCCGACCGTGTCCACCTGCAGCATTCTGTACTCCCCATCGGGAGTCACGGTGTCGCCGGTCGGGTCGTAACTGTGTCTGTAGGCGGTGGACTCGCCGATGTCCAGGTAGAAGCGCAGCTCCACGCCGCCGGCCGGGATCGAGGGGCGGGACAGCTCGCCGCTGACGGGGTCGCGCTGGTAAACGGAAAGCCCTCCGCGCGTTACGTCCCCGGTGCCGTCGTCCTCGGCAATCACGCCCCACAGACCGTCTTCGCTGATCCGGGCATCCGTACCCCAGTCCTGCGGGTGCGTGCTCCAGTCAAGGGCGGGGTCCAACCGCAGCAGGACGATCAGTTTCTGGTCGTCCTCCAGCGGTTCCTTCAGCTCCCACATTACCGTCCTCAACTGGCCGCTCAGTGGAATGGTGCACTCCAGCATGCACATGTCCAGGTTCAGTTGCGGGTTGTCGTCGTAATCCACGTGGTTGTCCCACTCCGTGGGGGGCGTGGAGTCGTCATCCACGCGGTAGCGGTCCGGGAAGCGCACCGGCAGGTGCCGCACGATGGTGCCGCTATCGTGCCCGGCCGCCTCGGTGCCGTAGGCGCCGCGGGGGTAGGCGCTCACGCCCTCGATGTTCTCCTCCCGCACCAGCAGGTCCGGGTCCGGCGCGACACCCGTCTCACGCCGCTTGTAGCCGATTATCTCCTCGTCGATCTTGACGTAGCCGCGAGAGGGGAGCCAGCGCGCCGACTCGACGTCGATGTCCCCCCCGCTGAAGTCATTGACCAGCCGCGTGGCGCCGATGAAATTCAGCGGCAGCACACGGCGGAGTTCGTCAACGGCGGACCGCAAACCGCTATCACCCTCCGGGGTCAGGTCGTCGTTCACCCGCTCGATGCCGGAGATTCGGCCGTAGGTGGGGGTGGCCGGGTTATTGTTGTAGGAGAAGTAGCTGTAGAGTTCGCCCTCGGCCAGGAAAAAGCCGCCGTCGGGCTGGAGTGGCGGCTCGCCCTGCGCCTCGGCCAGCAGGTGGGTGGCGCCGTCCTTCTCCATAACACGGGGCCAGTTATCCAGATCAGCGTCCAGCCCCCACTCCCACTCGGCCAGGTCGATTGTGGCGTCGTCCTCGTCCGCGCCACCACGAACGAAAGCGGTCGGCAGCGCGGTGATTCGCAACTGGTCTATGATGATGTTGCTGGCGTCGTCGCCGATCCGGAAGTCTTCATCCGCCCAGCATGGCAGGGCCCCGGTCAGCGTTGCCGGGTCATCGAACAAAACCTTAGCCCTGTTCAGCACACCAAGTGTATCGTCATCATCGAGCAGCGGGAATTGGCTGGGATCAATCGCCAGCCAGCGATACTCGAAATCATCCAGGGGGGCCTGCGTCGGCGATGCGATGCGATCGATTGTCACCGCACCCGATCGTCCGTCTGGTTCAAAGGAAAAGTCATTCAGGTCGGTTCCTGCGAGCCGGTCGTGACCAACGACAATGATGCTGTCCCCCGCTGCAGGCTCCGGGCCCTCGGCCCACGGACGCCTGACCGGTATTAGCGAGGCGACCGAATCGTCATCAGGGTAATCACGCGTTAGAGAAGGAATGAGCGCAAGCTCATTTCCTTGCCTTGTGTACTCATAGATATTGCCCGCATCCGCCGGACTGTCCAGCACGACCATTCCCTGGGGCGGCAGCAGGTCGGGGTCGGGCCCCTCGATCCGGATTGTGCTGTCGTTCTCCTCGTAATCATCCGCGAGGAAATACTGCGCGTCGGGCACGTCCATCGCCACAGGCCACAGGTAGCCCTCATCGACCGAACCCTCATCTTCGGCACCTGCGCCGTGCACGTACCGCCAATCCATGTCGCGGTCGTAGATCCCGTCAATGAACATGGCCATCTGGCTGCGGAAGGTCCCCGTGGCGGCCACCGCAATATGGTGCCAGTTGCCGTCAGCGAACTGGAACCGGTCCGAGGAAGCGGCCAATACGAAGCCGTCTCCCGTCTCGTCGTCCATGCGCAGGATGAGACGCGGCCTGTCGCCGGAGGCGTAGCGCATCGAGAGGCGCAACTGATTGACGGCGCCCAGCCCCGTCTGGCCCGCCCCCATGTCCAGTATGAACTCCTCGGAATCGGGAGCCATGCCGTTTTCGGGCATCTTGATCCAGCACTCGATCGCGAGGGGCTGGACAGTCGCATGGAAGCTGTCCGCCTGGATGTTGCGCTGCGCGGGGTCAGCGTTGTCGAAGTCGGTGTTGTACTCCAGGCTGACGTCGGTGAAACCCCACTGGGTAGTGTTCTCGCTGTCGGCTTCCTCCCCGTTGACCTCGTCGGCGTCGCCTCGGGCGAAGTCCAGGTTAAGCACGTAATCGGGGGCGGCCAGGGCATTCAGTCCCTGACGCAGGGTGGTGTAAGGGGTGACGGGGAACGTCTCCGTCAGGGCGCTGAAGGTGCCCACGCCCTCGTCCCGGCTGGTGTAGCGCTCGTCCGGGTCATCGGCCAGCAGTTGGTCGGATAGGTCGGTGTTCAGGATGAGCGAAGCGACATTGGTGGAGTCACCGGCCTGTATGTGCTCGTGGAACTCGCGCTGGGTGCGCAGCATCCACCAGATGGGCTCCAGGGGTGGCACGACGTCGTAGATGCGGGCCAGCCGCAGCCCGTCGCTGCGGGGCGACTGGGCCACGGGGGTGCCGGCGCGGTCGTCCACGCTGCCCACCGAGTCTATGCCGATCAGCGTCCCGCTGTTGAAACCGATGGGCATGGTGGCCACAGCCGGCCAGGAGCCCGGCTGGCTGACGTCGAAGTTGTCCCTCAGTATCTGTCGCCTGGCCGCCTCATCCTCGGCAAAGGGCAGGGTGTCTATGAAGTCGTTCAGGTCGGCCCGGTCCGTGAACCAGCCCTCGTCACCGTCGAAAAAGCTGTAGGGAGGATCGTAGGGCGAAGTGACCGTCGTGTAGGTCTCGTCCGAGGTGCGCGACAAGAGGCAGCGCGCCACAACCAGGGCGTCGTCGTCGCCCAACTCCACCAGCCCGTCACTGAGTCCCGTCATGAGCGACCTGAGCACGACGAAGTTGTCCACCGTGTTGATGTTGACGTAGTGGCGGTTGCTCACTTGGATGACCGGCGGTTCTGCCGTCGTGTAATCCCGTTCCAGCGGCTGCCCGAGCCCCGCTGTATGCTCCCACGAGACGACGTTGCCGTGCACGGTGGTGCCGGCGGCGTGGTCGGCGGCAGTGGTGCCGAATACGCCGCGGTCGTTGCTGTCCTCGAGGGTCAGTGTCAGTATCGTCGGCGCGGCGGTGTCGTCCGGCTCCGCCTCGGTGTATCTTATCCATTCGTCCTCGACCCTTACGTAACCTGGCGTCTGGTCCGTGGCTCCCACGAAGCCCGGCACCCAGTCAAGCTCAATCGTCTCTTCGCTGGCTCCGACGGGGCTCGCAAGCTGCGTATCCTCTCCGCTCTTGGCGCGGATGAGACGGTATTCGCGATGCGTGTCCCCGGCGGCGTCCTCCCACGTGAACCTGAGCACCGAACCCACGGCGGCGACGGACGCATCATCAAGGTGGGCCGCATAGCGGCTGGTGGAGAAAGGCGGGGGTGAGGGCGTGCTCTCGATATCGCTGGCCAAGCTGCCCGCAGAGCGCCATAGGACAGCCCCCTCCCAGAACTGCGAGTTGACGGTGATGTAGGGCAGCAGAAGGTCAATCTCGTCCGCCGTCAGCGGGTCTATGCCCTGCGCCTCCCAGACGGAGACACCGCCCGACTGCGCCAATGAGATACTCTTGAGCATGTCCACGTTCTGGAAAGGCGTGTAGCCGGGCTCGTCCTCATCGATCCAGTAGGAATAGTTCGTCTTAAACGCCGCGATGGCCGAAGCGATGAGCCTCTGGCGCTCGCTGGGGAACTCCGCGTCGGACGGGTCCGGCCCGATGCCGACGTATCCCAGCAGGTTGACCAGGGTACGGTAGGGGGCCGTGTTGATGTTGATGCGGGCCTGCTGGTCCTTGATGTCCAGGTGCCAGAGTTCCTCCCGGGGGAAGAACGAGAGAACGGAGCCCTCCGGGTGCGCGCGCGCCTCGGTGCCGAACAGGCCGCGGTGCTCGGCCCGCACGGTGAGCCGGCCTCCCGGGAACGAGGGGCCCGGCTCATCGGGGTTGGTAGGATCTTCGTCCCCCAGATCCTCGATGTGTGAGTAAGCCATCCACTCCTCGTCCACGCGAATGTAGCCGTCGACAGTCTCGGGGTCACCGTCGTTGGGGAAACCCAGGGCACGTTCCACCTCGAAGTCAGTGTCGGCCTCTCCCAAGGCGGAAGTCAGAGTAGTCCGCAGGGTGACCCTGAACTCCCACAGGCTGTCCATCTCCGGATTGCCGAACGGGAAGGGGTCGTCGATGTCGCCATCGTCGAAGTCGTCCTGGCGCTGTTGTTCGACGGGGCCGTAGCCCTGGTAGAGAACGCTGCGGGCGTGGTTCAGCGCACCCGCCTCGCCGTAGCGCGCCTGGGCGGTCTGCATGCCCTGCGTGCCGGCGCTGTGCTGCATGCGCATGAAGACGGCGAACGGCACCGCCATCAGGAACATGGCCGCCAGCACGCCGATGGCGATCAGCAGGGCCACGCCCCGCCGCCCGCCATCACGTCCTCCGCGCGGCATACCCGGAACCCTGGAACTCGTCTGCGTGGTTCTCATCTTTATCCTCCAAACGGCTCTTTTACCACGAAGGACACGAAGGACACGAAGAACGGCAAGAGAATGCACCAATGCTACGACAGCAGGAACAGGCTCTTGCACGGCGCTGCCGGGCATGGCGCATCGCGGTTATCACCTTCGTCCTCCAAACGGCTCTTTTACCACGAAGGACACGAAGGGCACGAAGAACTACAAGACAAATCTTCTGATCCCATCCTTCAGCCTCGGAACGTTGAAGTTCATCAGCAGCCCGACGGACACATCCGCCAGCTTCATGTAAGTCAGCAACTGTGCTTCATGCACGGGAAGCAGCTCTTCGACGCTCTTCAACTCCACCATCAAATCGTCGTCCACCAGCAGGTCCACGCGGTAACCGCAATCCAGGCGATGGCCCTTGTAGCTGACGGGCAACGGGCATTGCGCTCGGAAAGGCACCTCGGCCATCGTCAACTCATGCGCCAGGCATTGCTCGTATGTCGCCTCCAGCAGCCCGGGACCCAGGCTTCGGTGCACCTCAAGTGCGCACCCGATAACCCGGTTCGAAAGGTCGTCAAATTGTGTCTTTCCTGTCGTTGTCTTCGTGTCCCCGCCGGCGGCGGGCAAGCTTCGTGTTCTTCGTGGTTAATTCTTTTGTTCACGCGCCGCTTCGCGGTTAGTCCCAGATGTCACCAGACGTCATCAGAATCGTGTGTTACGCGGTTGACCAGGCCGGTCTGCGTGACGCGCAGCACGCGGGCGAAATAGACAGTGCTGCCCTGCTGGTGCGACGCCGCGCCGGTGCCGAGTCCGCCCCGGTCCTCATCGTCCGTCGGGTCGTTGATGACCAGGTCCAGTCCGCTCGCCGACTCGTATCGGATAAGTTCGCCATCGATCAGCACCATGCCGCCGCCGGCCGGGAAGGGGTTGTCCGGACCGACGGTGATCGTGGCGCCGCCGGCCGCCAGCGGATCGTTCTGCAGATCCGCCGACTGGTAGGGATCGCCGACGACCAAGTAGACGTCGCTGGAGTGGTAGGCCAGATCCCGGTAGCCCTGCGAGTCAAAGTAGACGGCCTCCTCGGTCGTCACCAGGGGCACGCGGGGGGGCAGTTGCCTCCTGTCCCCGCCGGCCACGCTCAGCAGTCGCGGCTCGTCGATACGGCCGGTGAAATCGTCGCCTATAATCAGGTCATTCGCCCGTGCCGGTCGCAGTTGTGCGGGGGCCGTAAACTCAATGTTTGTGTCGGAGTTCGGATCATCGATGTTTGTGTCGGAGTTCGGATCATCGTCAGGGTCGTCATCCTCAAAGCTGTCCAGGTCCACCAGGACACCTCTGAGGAACAGGCGTCCCTCGAACCCGTCGAACTCGGCGGCCACGTGCGACCAGCGGTCCTGGCGGACACTCCCGCCGGAAAGACTCAATTCCTGGTCATTCCCGTCGGCGTCGCGAATATGGAACGATGCCTCCAGTTCGTCCCCGGCCAACGCAAGGGAATACCCGCTGGATCCATCCGTCCTGGCCAGGACGGTCCCGTCGCCCTGGGGCCACACGTAAGCCTCCAGGCGGACACCATCCGTCTGGTCATAGACGGGGTAGGAGCTGCAGTTCACGGAGTCGTCCGTGCCATCAAACAGCAGGCATAGCCCGAGGGCACCGTCCTGGTGCAGTATGGCGCCACTGACGGTGCCGTGCATTCCGCGGGCGCCGGGTGTCACGTTGGTGGTGGTGTTGAGTTGTTCGAAGCGCCAGGCGGCCTCGACTCTCCTGCTCAGCCCGTACAGGGCGCGGGCCTCGGGGTCTATGCGGACGACCGCGCCGCGGCCGCTGTCCACGGCGGACATCCGGGCCTGCCGCAGGGTGTTCATGACCATCTCGATGGCGCCCTCGCGGGCGTTGCGACGCGTGATGCTCACGTAGGAGGCCAGGGTCATGGTGGCCAGGACGGCCACGATGCCCATCACGATGAGCATCTCCACCAGTGTGAAGGCGGCGCGCTGCTGACGGGACCGGGCAGCCATCGGTTTACTCCTCCCAGTTGCAGAGATTGCCGTCGCCGGGCACCCATTCGGCGTCACTGACGCCGTCCAGGTCCCAGTCGGACAGCGTTCCTCGCCCGGCCGTCCAGCCCGGGTAGATGTAGTTGTTCTCAGGGCCGCCGTTGAGTCGGTAGCTGCGGCCCGGCATCATGTCCTTGCCCCAGGAGTAGAGCTGGAAGCTGTTCAGCCTGGGCCAGTTCTGGGTGGCGGTGCCCTGCCGGGCGCGGGCGTAGACCGGCCTTACCTCGCCTTCGGCATCCACGTAGGGAAGCGCCTCGTAACCGCTGGTGGCCCAATCCTCGGGGTTGATTGTTTCGAGCGCACCGGCATCCTCGAATTCTACCGGGCCTTCCAGGAAACCGTCGTGGTTGGCGTAGTCGCGGTTGTGGACGTAGACCAGCGGGTTGCCCCAGAAGTCCACCAGTTCGAATAGGTCCTCGGAACCGAAGAACCAGTTGGAGGCGCGCCTGACATGCTCATCGATGATGTGGTCGGAGTCCCGGTCGGTGTTGCCCAACTGGTCGCCGCCGGGTTCGAGATAGGGGCCCCCGGTGCGGGTGGCTACCGCCGCGACGAAGACCTCGATGCCCTCATTGTGTGCGGCGGGGTTGTTGATCCACGAATCGTCAGGATCGATGTCGGGGTTGTTGGGGAAAGCCGTGAAGTCGATGTAGTCGTCACTCGCGGGGTCATCGACCCCTTCGTAAGTCCCGTCACCGTCCGTGTCGTATTCGAGCATGTCGAGCAGTTCGGGCCAGGTGGAGGGCGGATAGTCGCCGTAGTCGTTGAAGAAGCCGGTGGCGGCCACCTCGCACTGGTGTATGAGGTTACGGGTGCTGGATTCCTGGGCCCTGGTGCGGGCGGCCTGCAGGGCGGGCATGAGCATGCCGGCCAGTATGGCGATGATGCCGATGACCACCAGCAGCTCGACCAGTGTGAAGGCGGCTCTCTTTCGGGCTCTGCGCATCGTCTTTCTCCTTTCCCGCCTGGCCGGAGGGGAGCCGGCGCCGGCCCCTTCCGGCGGCGCGGTCGGTTATGCGGTCAGAGAACTCATCAGCTTAATCAGCGGCATGAACAGGCTGATCACGATGAAGCCGACGATGCCGCCCAGGAAGATGACCATGATCGGCTCCATCAGGCTGGTCAGGCCCTCGACGGCCGTGTCCACCTGTTCGTCGTAGTTGTCCGCCACCTTCATCAGCATGGCGTCCAGGTTACCGGTCTCCTCGCCGACGTCGATCATGTTGACCACCATGTCGTCGCAGACGCGGCTCTCGCCCAACGGCGCCGCGATGGGGTCACCCTCGCGAACGCTGTCGTGCACCCGCTGGATGGCGCTGGCCAGCACGGCGTTGCCGGAGGTGTCGCGCGAGATGTTGAGCGCCTCCAGGATGGGAACGCCGCTGCCGATCAGCGTGCCGAAGGTCCGGGTGAAACGCGCGATAGCCGCCTTGTTGAGTATCTTGCCGAACAGCGGCACCTTGAACTTGATCCAGTCCAACACGTGCTTGCCCGTCTTGGTGGCCCGGATCAGCTTGTAGAGGATGAAAATGCCCAGCGGCACCAGCGGGATCAGATACCAGTAGGTGGTGCACCAGTTGGTGAACGCGAGCAGCGCGCGCGTGGGGGCCGGCAACTCGACCTCCAGCTCCTGGAACATCTCGATGAAGCTGGGGATGATCTTCCAGATGATGAAGGTCAGGATGCCGCCCGCGGCCAGCAGGACGAATACCGGGTAGATGAGCGCGCTGATCACGCGCCGCCGCAGCCGTGCGGCCTTCTCCCGGAAGTCGGCCAGACGCTGCAGCACCAGGTCCAGCATACCGCCGGCCTCGCCGGCCTTCACCATGTTGCAGTAGAGGTTGTCGAAGGCCTTCGGATACTTGGCCATCGCCTCCGACAGCGACGCGCCGCCCTCGACCTCGTCGGCCACGCTGCCCACGATGTTGCGCAGGGCGCAGGGGCGCATCTGACGCTCGAGGATGTTGAGCGCCTGCACCACGGGGATGCCCGCGTCGGTCAGCGTGGAAAGCTGCCGGGTGAAGGTGGTCAGGTCGCTTCCGCGAACGCCACCTATAACGAATGCCTTTTTGCGCACGCGGCCGCCGCCGGCGCCGCCGCCCGCCTTCGGCGCTTTCTTCTCGGTCACCCGGGTGGGGAACAGGTTCTGTTCGCGCAGCAGCGAGAGCGCCTCCTCGGTATTGCGCGCTTCGATGCTGTCGACCACCGTGTTCCCTTCCGGGTCCATGGCTTCATACTCGAACTGTGCCATTTTCCGGCACCTCCCTCCCAGAAACTCCGAAACACCCGCTCAGGCTGGTTGACACGTGGGTTTCAAGACTCCCTCGTCCGTTATTGAAAACCGCCTATCAACTCAACTGCGTATTATGACGGTCCGTTCTGCCCATGTCAAGGCTTTTTTCGCGCGGCGCTGCTCGCCTTTGCGCTTCTTGGTGCCGCCTTGCCGCGGCGGCCGGCGGCAACCCCGGCGCCGGCGGCGGACCCCGGCTGGAAGGGGGCGAAGGCCGCTGAGGGGCACCGGTTGTGCCCCCGGCGGGGCGTCCGGGCACGGGCCGCCGAACACGCACCAGATGGCCCTCGAGGTGCAGGCCCTGACCGGCGCCCATGGTCAACCGCGCCCCTATGTCGGAGGAGGCGCCCCCGGCGCCTTTGAACAAAACAGTGAAGCGCGCGACGGCCTGGGCAGCACGAAGGGCGGGCGCGATGACGCCTATGCGTTGCCGGGAGGAGACGAGCAGGTGTGCGAACGGGAAGAGGGGCGGAGCACCGACGAAGTTTGTCCGCCGGCCGCGTGCCGGGAATATCCGTGCCGAAGGCCGTTGCGCGCCTGCACGACCAGATTCTTCCCCCGCCCGGCGAGTGACGGCATTATCTTTACCGGGCCCAATATCGGCAGCCTCATCGAGGAGGCGACAAGTTACAGTCCCGCGCCGTAAGCCTGGGGGATGCAGTCAAAGCCCCCGCAAGGGGGCGGCAGGCATTAGCCCCATGGCGTAGGCCCGGGGGAAACGGGCGATGGGAGCCAAAAAGAGCCCGCCGCAGGGCGGGCGGCACAACCGCAGGGGGAGGATCGATGTGCGCCGGACCGGATAAATTCGGGCCGTGAGGCTGAGGTGCCGCCCCCTGCGGGGCTCTCTCTTCTTCTATCCCGCCGCTCACCCGGGCTGACGCCCGGGCCTGAAACCTGCCGCCCGCCGTGCGGCGGGCTTCTGTCACTTTTGCCGCGCTCAATGGATACGTCGCGGGAGCGGGGCTGCGCACCCCCTGGCTGCCAGCATCCGCTGTAGCTCCACCTTTCCGGCATACAGCAAATGGCCACCAGGGGCACCTTTGCCCGCAGGATACGGGAGGCGCTGGCAAAGTGCGCGCGGGGTGGGGCGGGGTCGGGAACCAGGGGTGGACGGGGCCGCGTCCGGAAAATGGGCTTGACACCGGCCTTGTTTGCTATATCATACATTGTTGGAAGACACAAACACAGCTGGTGGCCGGGGAGACATGACGATGGAAACGACGCTCAGCAGTGCGCAGGAGAGGTACCTGGAGGCTGTCTATCGCCTCCGGGAGGAGAAGGGCATGGCCCGGGTGCGGGACCTGGCCGCGGCGCTGGAAGTGCACAAGTCCACGGTCACCGGCGCGTTGCACGCGCTGGCCGAGCGAGACCTGGTGGACTACGAGCCCTACGAGCCGCCCTCCCTGACCCCTGAGGGGGAAGCCATCGCGCGACGGCTCGCCACCCGCCATCGCCTGATAGGATGCTTCCTCCACCACGTTCTGGACGTGGATCGGGAGACGGCCGACCGCAACGCCTGCCGGCTGGAGCACGCCATGGACCAGGAGGTGCTGGAGGGGTTCGTCTGCTTTCTGGCGTTCATGCAGAACTGCACTTCCGGGGACAGGGACTGGCTGGCCGACTTCCGCCGCTTCGAGCGTGAGCGGTGGGAGGAGAAGAGCTGCGAGCAGTGGATACGCGAGTGCCTGCGCCGGGCCGATGAATACGACAAGGCATGACCGGAGGACCGCAAATGTGCATCGCGAGCGCCCACACGCGCCCAACGCAGTGCTTGACGGGGGCGCGGTTGGTTGACAGAATAGTGGCCCCGGCCCGACAGGGGGCGCCGGACCGCACGGACCCAATACGCATCGGGGGAAACTGACATGGTTCGATTCAGCGTTGACCGCCCGCGCCTCGTCACCGCACTTATGGTAATCGCCGCGCTGGTGCTGGCGGCCTTCATGCCCCGGGTCAAGATCGACACCGACCCGGAGAACATGCTGTCGAAGGACGATCCCGTCCGGGTCTTCCATAACCGGATGAAGGAGGAGTTCGCCGTCCACGACATGATCGTGGTGGGCCTGGTGAACGAGGAGCACGAGGACGGCGTATTCAACCCGGGGTCGCTGCGCAAGGTGTATGCCCTGACCGAATACGCCAAGCAGCTCAGGGGGGAGAAGCTGGAGGCGGGCGCCATCGACATGGAGGCGGTGCTGGCCGATGCGGGCCTGGCCGAAGGGGCCGAGCCGCAAAGCGAGGAGGAGGCGACCGAAGAGGCGTCGGCCCCGGAGACCCCGACCGCACCAACGGGCGCCGAACCGGCCCTGCCGGATATGGGCGCCGGAGCGGCCGATGAGGAACCCGCGCTGCCGGCTATGGGGGGCGAGGAGGAGCCGGAGGAACCGCCCCTGCCGACAACCGGCGGCGAGCCGGCCGGGCCCCAACAGCCGCCGGCCCCTCCGCCCGGCCCGGAGAAGGCGGAGGAACGGGTCACGCGCGGCGTGGTCGTCATCGACCTGCTGGCGCCCTCGACGGTGGACCGCATCGAGCACGCGGGCGAGAACACCATCAACTTCTCCTACCTGATGAAGAAGCCCCTGCCGTCCACGCGCAGCGAAGCGCTGGAGGTCCGCGAGGGCGCCCTGAACAACCCGCTGCTGAACGGCACGGTCGTATCCGGCGACGGTGAGGCCGTGGCGATTTACCTGCCCATTACCCACAAGAATATCTCCTACAAGGTCTCCCGGCGACTGGAGGAGTTCATCGACCGACTGGGCGGGCCGGAGGACTACCACATCACCGGGCTGCCCGTGGCGGAGGACACGTTCGGGCACGAGATGTTCGTCCAGATGGCCATCAGCGCGCCGCTGGCGATGCTGGTGATATTCATCCTCATGTTCGTCTTCTTCCGCAAGCTCGTTCTCATCATCAGTCCCATGATCGTCGCGCTGGTGTCGGTGATCTGCACGATGGGCCTTCTGATCGGGCTCGGCTACACCGTGCACATCATGAGTTCGATGATCCCGATTTTCATCATGCCCATTGCGGTGCTGGACGCCATCCACATCCTGTCGGAGTTTTTCGACCGCTATCAGGCCACCCGCAACCGCCGGGAGACGGTCCTGAAGGTGATGGATGAGCTGTTCGTGCCGATGCTGTACACGTCGCTGACGTCGGCGGCCGGTTTCGCCTCGCTGGCGCTGACGCCCATACCGCCGGTGCAGGTCTTCGGCGTCTTCGTGGCGTTCGGCATCATGCTGGCGTGGCTGCTGACGGTCACCTTCGTGCCCGCCTACATCATGTTTATCCCGGAGAGCCGGCTGGAGAACTTCGGCGTCTCGCACGCGGAGGAGGCCCCGGACACGGCCCTGACGCGGCTGCTGCGGGGCATCGGGCGCTTCACCGTCCGGCGGGGCAAGCTCATCGTCACCCTGACGCTGGTGGTCATCGCCGTTGCCGTCTACGGCATCACGCGCATTCGCATCAACGACAACCCGACGAAGTGGTTCGTCAAGGACCACCCCATCCGGGTGGCCGACCGGGTGCTGAACAGGCACTTCGCCGGGACCTACCAGGCCTACCTGGCCCTCGAACCGCAGCTCGAGCAGCAGTCGGTCGCGGACGTGGCTGAGGCCGTCCGCGGGCGCATCGCCGAGGCCCGCGACGATTACGCGGAAGACTACCCCGACGAGCCGGGCGCCGAAGTCTTCGAGGCCGCGCGCCAGATAGCCCAGGGGCGGGCCGCGGACTCGGACGACATTGAGAGTTTCCTCGAGGCAGTGCTGACGGAAGCGGAGCAGAGGCGCGAGGCCGCCGAGGGCGATGACGTCTATGCCTGGGAGGAGGTCATCGCCGCGGTGGAGGTCGAGAAGCTGGCGCTGGAGCAGCCCTTCAAGCGACCGGACGTCGTGCGCTATATCGCTTCCCTGCAGCAGGCGCTGGTGGCGGAGCCGGACGCCCCCGCCGCGTCCGAACCGGTGGTGGGAAAGAGCAACTCGCTGGCCGACATCGTTAAGAAGGTACATAAGGAGCTCCGCGGCGACGAGCAGTACTACTCCGTCCCCGACGACCGCCGGATGGTGGCCGAGTGTCTGCTGCAGTTCCAGAACAGCCATACGCCGGACGACCTGTGGCACTTCGTCACCCCCGACTACAAGAAGGGCAACGTCTGGGTGCAGCTCCGCAGCGGCGACAACCGGGACATGGAGCGCGTGGTGGCGAAAGTGGAGCGATACGTCGAGGACAATCCGCCGCCGGTGCCGATGGAGCAGAAGTGGTTCGGACTGACCTACATTAACGTGGTGTGGCAGGACAAGATGGTGGTCGGCATGCTGCAGGCGTTCATGGGCAGCTTCCTGGTGGTGTTCATCCTGATGACGGTTCTGTTCCACTCGGCGCTCTGGGGCCTGCTGTCGATGATACCGCTGACGGTGACCATTGCGCTGATTTACGGGCTTATCGGGCTGGTGGGCAAGGACTACGACATGCCGGTCGCTGTGCTCTCGTCACTGACGCTGGGTCTGGCGGTCGATTTCGCCATCCACTTCCTGGCCCGTTCGCGGGCCGCCATGCGGGAGGTGGATTCCTGGCGGGAGGCGGTGGGACACATATTCGGCGAGCCGGCGCGGGCCATCAGCCGCAACGCCATCGTGGTGGCCGTCGGCTTCCTGCCCCTGCTGGCCGCCCCGCTGATTCCGTATAAGACGGTCGGCATGTTCATGGCGGGGATTCTGGCCGTGGCGGGGGTGGCGACGCTGCTGATACTGCCCGTGCTGGTCAACGCGTTGGGGGAGCGGCTGTTCGCCCGACTGGACGTCACGCGGGTCACCTGCAACTGCATCGCGTGCATTGCGGCGTCCGTGGCGGCGGTGCTGCTGCTGGCGCTGAACTTCCACCAGTACTTCCGCATGGGCTGGTCAACTCTGACGTGGGTGAGCGTGGTGCTCATCCCGCTGCTTGTGTTCGTCTGCGGGTTCATGTCCCGTCGGCGAGAGTGTAAGATGATGGAACAACAGAACGAACAAGGGGGAGAATCCAATGAGAACGGCTAAACAGTACGTGTCCGCGCTTCTGATCGCCGGACTGCTGGCCGGCGCGCTGCTTGCGGCCCCGGTGCTGGCGGCTCAGGGGGAGGAAACACCGTCGGTTCAGGAGATAGTCGAGAAGGCCAACCGGGTCGCCTACTACCAGGGCGAGACCGGCCGGGCGCGGGTCAAAATGACCATCTACAACGCCGAGGGCAAGGTGCGCGGCGAGCGCGAACTGGTCATCCTCCGGCGCAACGCGGAGGAGGGGCTCGACCAGAAGTTCTACGCCTATTTCGAGCGCCCCGCCGACGTACGCAGCACCGTTTTTCTGGTCTGGAAGAACACCGAGAAAGACGACGACCGCTGGCTCTACAACCCGGGGCTCGACCTGGTGAACCGCATCTCGGCAGCCGACAAGCGCACCAGCTTCGTCGGCACGCACTTCTTCTACGAGGACGTCTCCGGGCGCAGCATAGAGGACGACGAGCACGAGTTGCTCCGGACGACGGACAACTACTACGTGCTCAAGAACACACCCAGGGACTCCGACCTGGTGGAGTTCTCCTATTACGAGATGTACATCCACCGGGGGACGTTCATGCCGCTGCACGCCTTCTACTACGACAAGAACGGCGAGAAGTACCGTGAATACCACGTGCTGAAGATGGACAAGGTGGACGACTACTGGACGGCGCTCAAGACCGAGATGGTTGACCTGCGTGAGCAGGGGCCGGAGAACCCGAAAACCGTCGCGGAGTACTCCGGCGTGCAGTACGGCATCGAGCTGCCCGACAGCATCTTCACCGAACGCTACCTCCGCAAACCCCCGCGGGAATACCTGAAATGAGGGAGCCGCACACGTTCCTGAAAGTCCTGATGCTGCTCATCCTGCTCGCGCTGCCGGCGGCGGCCGGGCAGGAGCCGCCCCTGCCCGACATGGGTGGGGCGCAGGAGGAAGCGCCGGAAGAACCGCCGCTGCCGGAGACGGGAGGGGCGGAGCCGGCCCTGCCGTCCATGCCCGAAACGGGAGAGGGCGCCGAAGCCGAGCCCGGCCTGCCGGAAATGCCCGCCATGCCGGACACGGAGGGCGAGGAACCGCCGCCGGAGACCGAACCGCCGGGGGAAGGCTTCTCCGACTACCTGGACCGCCAGCTCGAGGCCCTGCCCGTCCCGCTGCACGGGTTCTGGGAGATGCGGCTCGGCCCGCGCATCGTCGATGACAACGACCACTCCCGCGACTTCACGCTGGGGGAGACGCGCCTGCAGCTCGAGTCCGACCCGTTCTGGCGGGGCATGGACTTTATGTTCAAGGCCGACTTCCTCTACGACGCCGTGCTGCAGGAGGCGCTCGTCAACGTGCGGGAGGCCAACGTCAACTTCTCGCCGGTCGGCTTCATGGACGTGAAAGTCGGCCGCCAGATACTCACCTGGGGCACCGGCGACCTGGTCTTTCTCAACGACCTGTTCCCGAAAGACTACGAGTCGTTCTTCATCGGACGGGACGTGGAGTACCTGAAGGCGCCCTCGGACGCCGCCAAGTTCAGCTTCTTCACCGGCGTGGCGAACGTGGACCTCGTCTATACGCCGCACTTCGACCCCGACAATTTCGTGACGGGCAAGCGGCTCAGCTACTTCAACCCTATGCTGGGCGCCCGCGCGGGCGATTCGATGCGCGTCCGCGCCGACGAGCCGTCGGGCTGGTTCGAGGACGAGGAGATAGCCCTGCGGGTCTATCGCAACGTCGGCAGCTACGAGCTGGCCGGCTACGGTTACCACGGCTTCTGGAAGAGCCCCGCGGGCACCGACCCCGCCAGCGGTAGGTCCATCTTCCCGCCCCTGGACGTCTGGGGCGCCAGCGTCCGCGGGCCCATCGCCGAAGGCATAGGCAACGCCGAGTTCGCCTATTAC
>JAWODG010000170.1:0-6708 GCA_046483385.1 Candidatus Brocadiia bacterium
TGATGAAGCATGGGCGGTGCGGAACACCAGGTCATCATTCGAGGCGTTCAACCCGGGGACGTTGAGGCGGTCGTGGAGATTGCCCTTGCGGCGTGGGAGCCCTTCTTCGAGTGGCTCAAGGGAAGGATGGGGCAGGAGATGTTCGCCTGCTTCTGCCCTGACTGGCGAGCCGAGAAGGAGCGGCAGGTGCGGGAGACCTGCGCCGGGCGCGACACGGGCATCGCCCTCGTGGCGGAGCAGGGCGATCGCATCGTCGGCTTCGTGACGTATTATCGAAACCCCGACGCGGGCCGGGGCGAGATCGGCAACAACGCCGTCCATCCCGACCGTCAAGGCCACGGTATCGGCACCGCGATGTGCAAGGAAGTGATGCGGCGGCTGAGGGAGGAGGGCATCCGCTTCGTCAAGGTCTGCACGGGCGGCGACCCGTTCCACGCGCGCGCCCGACGGGTCTACGAGAAAGCGGCCTTCGGAGTATCCGTGCCGGGCGTCGAATTCTACCGTGCGCTGTAACGTGGGCCCGGGGCCGCGCACACCTGCCAGCAGCGGTATCGCTCCCGTTTTGCGGCGTCGCGGTCGCTTGATACGATGGTTTTGCGATTCCCTTCGAGCCCGAAAGACGGAAGGCCGGCCAATGAGCGGTATGCCCGCACTCAGCGCACTGATCGCAGTCCTCTTCCTTGTCGTGGCACCTCTCGCAAGCGCCAGAACGCTCTACGTGGACGGCGAGGCCGAGACACCGGGAGACGGCAGCCGGGAGGCCCCCTTCCGCACGATCCAGCAGGCGGCCGACCTGCTGAAGCCCGGCGACGAGTGCCGCATCAAGGGGGGCACTTACCGCGAGACGGTGGTGCCGGCCAATTCCGGTTCGGCGGAAGGGCCCATTGTCTTTCGACCATACGAGAACGAACGGGTCGTCATCTCCGGTTGCGAGAGGGTCCGGGGCTGGCAAAAGGTCGGCGACCACGTCTACAAGGCGAAGGTGTCGATGAACCTGGGACACGAGAACCAGGTATTTGCGGACGGGCGGATGATGTTCGAGGCCCGGTGGCCGAACGCCGGCGGCACCGACCAGAAGTACCTCCTCGAGTTCAAGATGGCGACCATGGACGAGGGGACAACACCCACGCGCATAGTGGACGACGCCCTACCGGAGGGTGACTGGACAGGTGCGACGGTGTGGGTGAGCAGCCATAAGCGGTGGTTCTGCTGGACAGGTAAGGTCACCGGCTCCGGTGCGGGCTACGTGGAGGTGGAGAACAACGCCGATGAGAAGGGGAACCACGTCTGCAGGAAGGGCGGGAAATACTACCTCTTCGGCATCAAGAGTGCCCTCGATGCGCCGAACGAATGGTATTACGATTCGGGCGCCGGGGAACTCTACGTGTGGATGCCCGACGGCGGTGAGCCCGCCGGCAGAGTAGAGGTGAAGCGTCGGATGCACGCTTTCGATCTCCGCGGGAGGTCACACGTCGAACTGCGCGACCTCGATATCCACGCCGGATCCATCAGGACGGACGAGAGTTCGGAGAGCCTGGTCTTCGATGGCATGCGCGCCGAATATGTCTATCACTCATCCCGGGCCGTCAGGCAATACGGATCGCAGAAGAAGACAGGGATAGTCCTCCATGGTGACGGCCACGCGGTGCGGAACTGCGAGATAGCCTACTCCTCGGGGAGCTGTCTGGTCCTGACCGGACGTGACTACTGGATTGTGAACAATGACGTCCACGACGGGGATTACATGGGCACTTTTGCCTCTCCCGTGGTGTTTGCGAGCGGGACCCGGGGGCACGTCTTCAGCCACAACACAATCACGCGCGCGGGACGGGCGACCCTGGGCACAGGTTCCCTCCACGACTGCCTGGTGCAGTACAATGACGTCAGCTACGCCGGTTACCTGACCGACGACCTGGGCCTGACGTATGGCAACGCGGTAGAAGGGGGCAACTCGGAATTCCGGTACAACTGGCTTCACCATAACGTGGCCGACGGCAAGAACATGGGGCTCTACTTCGATCACGGCTGCAAGAACCTCATCTTCCATCACAACGTGATCTGGGCCGTGGATTTCGCCGGCATCATCAACAACCACTACGGCAACTACCTGCTCTACTACAACAACACTGTTGCGGACGCGCGCCACAGCTACAGGTCCACGTGGAGTGCCGCGCAGGAAAAGGACCTCTACGGCTGCCGCATGTTCAATAACGTAGGAACGGCCGACATGGTGGTGGGGGCCAAGGACCTGGCGTCCGGCAGCAATAGCTGGAATTACAGGAAACTGAGGGAAAAGAGATTCCTGTCGCCGGGAACCGAGCCCGTCGACTCGGCCGTCTTGATCCCCGGCATCACCGACGATTACGTGGGCGCCGCCCCGGACCGGGGTGCGTACGAACTGGGCGTGCCCCCATGGAAGGCCGGGCACGACTTCCAGAATCCTCCGACGGACGTCGATACCTCCCGCTCGCTGCCGCCGCACCGCAACCTGATCGAGAACGCCGCGTTCTATGGCGGCGAGCTGGAGCCGTGGAAGAAAGTGGGAGAGCAGGTCAAGACCGTTTTCGACCCGCACAACCAGTGGGTCACGGACGCCAAAGCGATGATGGGAGCCTACAGCGCACGCCTGGGGAAGGGCGCGAGCGGCCTGCGACAGAGGGTCACCGGCCTGCAACCGGAGTCCACATACGAGTTGATGGCCATGTTCCGCGTGGACGAAGGCGAGTCCGCCCGCCTGAGCGTCCGGAGCTACGGAGGGCCCGAGAAGCACAGCGAAGCCGTCAGCGGTAACGCGCCCAACTGGGCCAGACGGACACTGCGGTTTACAACCGGACCGGAGGACACAGCCGCCGTGGTGGTGCTGGAGAAGATTTCACCCGGCGATGGGGAAGTGTACGTTGATGATCCCGGGCTCCAACTGGTCGCCGAGTGAGGAGAGCGTCCGGTGCTGCCTCGGCGATGTAGAAGGTCCCGCCGGGCCGCGGATAGGTTCGGTGCGGCGGTCTCTGTTGTCTGGTGCGAGCATCGTGCCAGTGCCCGTGCAGCGCATATCAGCGCAAGGTGGGCGTCACTGGCCGTAACTTCGTGCCCGCGCTTTCTGCGCCACGTCGCCGTGTGCGAAGTGGTGGGCTCAGGAGCGCACGCGGTCTTGAGGTGGGTCCGGGGGCCTGCTAATATCAATGCAGCGTTCGCGCGTTTGGGGGCGGATTCGGCGCGCTGACCGCTCCTGTCGAATAGGGGGATACCAGCCCACCGGGTCATGGTGTGAGTGTCATCTGGTTCACGCGAGGTACCAACCGTGAGCCGCAGAATGGGGGTAGAAGTATGTTCCTGCACAAAGTCCGTTCGGAAGGATTGGCACATCTCTCGTACGTGGTGGGAGACGGCGGTCACGCCGCCGTCATCGACCCGAGGCGCGATTGCGACAGCTACGTCGAGATCGCGGAGCGCGAGGGCTGTCACATAACTCACATTTTCGAGACGCACCGTAACGAGGACTACGTCGTGGGCTCGACCGCTCTCGCCGTCCGCACGGGGGCCGACATTTATCACGGCGCGCAGCTCGATTTCGAGTACGGCAATGCCGTCTCCGACGGCGACACGTTCGAACTCGGTGACATGCTGCTGAAGGTCCTGCACACGCCCGGCCACACGATGGAGAGCATTTCGCTCGCTCTCTCGGACACCGGGTTCGGGGAGCGGGCCGTCGGCGTTTTCACCGGTGATGTGCTGTTTGTCGGTGATGTCGGCCGGACCGACTTCTTCCCGGAGCGGGCCGAGGAAGTGGCCGCAATGCTCTACGACAGCATCCACGAGAAGCTGCTGCCGCTGGGCGACGGAGTTATTCTCTATCCCGCGCACGGTTCTGGCTCGGTCTGCGGAGATGCTATGGCATCGCGCGAGTTCAGTACGCTGGGCCACGAACGTGAGTGCAACCCGCGGCTTCAGCTCGACCGGGTGGAGTTCGTCGACTTCAAGGTCGCCGAGCACCATTACCAGCCGCCCTACTTCCGCAAAATGGAAGAGTTCAACCTGGAAGGGGCGCCCGTGCTGGACAACCTGCCCGCGGCGAAGCCGCTGCCAGCCGACGAGTTCGCGGCTGTCGTCGAGGACGGCGCCATGGTGCTGGACCTCCGCAGCCCGGAGGCGAACGGTGGTGCCCGGCTGCCGGGCTCGCTGACCATCGCGATGAATATGGTGGCGAGCTTTGCCGGCTGGTTCCTTCCCTACGACCGACCGGTGGCGCTGGTGGCCGACGACCCGGAGGACGCCCCGGTCGCTGTCCGTAACCTGCACCGGCTCGGCTACGACGACATCGCCGGATACCTTCAGGACGGGCTCCACGGGTGGGAAATCACGGGACGGAAGTTCGAGCGGATCCCACAGGTCACCGCGCAGGACTTGGACCGGCGTATCCGCGAAGGCAAGGAGCTGACCCTTCTTGACGTGCGGAAGAAGAGTGAGTTCGAGAACGGGCACCTGGAGGGCGCGGTGCACATCTACGTTGGCGAACTGCTCGACCGGATAGAGGAGGTGCCGGGAGAAAGACCCGTGGTCACCTTCTGCGGCAGCGGGCGCCGGGCCATAATAGGGGCAAGCGTGCTCAGGCGCGCCGGCATCGAAGAGGTCGAGAACTGCCTGGGGTCAATGCAGGCGTGCGAGGCGCTCGGCTGTTCGACCGCCACCGGCTGAGGAGATGACCATGTTCTGGGCCTGCAGTTTGACGGCTTCCCTGTCGTCTGGAGTCATAGTGGCACTGGCGCCCGGCGCGGTTCCGCCATCCGTGGCTTTCGTCACCATGCAACGCTGGTCTCCCTATGCCGTTGGCGTCGGGATTGGCCTGCTTGTGTGCCTGACCTTTCTGCTGAGCGGCGAGACCATCGGAGTGTCGACGGCCTTCGCCCGCACGGCGGGCATGATCGAGAAGCTTTTCCGCGGCAAGAAGGTTGAGCAGAAGGCCTACTACAGGAAGTTCAAACCCGAGATCGATTGGGAGTGGGTCTTCGTTGCCGGCCTGTTCGGCGGTGCGCTGGTGAGCGCACTTCTGGGAGGAGATTTCGAGATCGACCCGGTGCCTGAGATGTGGGCCGCCGCTTTCGGCTCTGGCGTCCTCGCGCGCTGGTTGGTGGCGCTGGCTGGCGGTTTCTTCATCGGTTTCGGCGCTCGCTGTGCCGGCGGCTGTACCAGCGGTCATGGGATAAGCGGAACGTTGCAGCTTGCCCTCAGCAGTCTTCTTGCGACCGTGACGCTGTTCCTCGGCGGTATTGTTACCGCGTTGCTGCTCTACTGACGGGGGAGAGACCATGTTTGACAAACTGAAGGACTCGCGCCCTGCGCAACTGGTGCTTGCAGCCGGTTTCGGCTTCTGCTTTGGCTTCCTTTTGCAGAAGGGCTGGGTCACCCACTACGCGGTTATCATGAACCAGCTACTGCTGAAAGATTTCACGGTGCTGAAGGTTATGCTTACCGCTATCGGGATCGGCATGGTAGGCGTACACGCCATGTCAGACGTGGGGTGGATCGAGCTGAGTCCCAAGTCGGGATCGTGGGCTCGGGATGTTCTGGGCGGACTGGTCTTCGGTGTCGGATTCGCCTTGCTCGGCTATTGCCCTGGCACGGGGGTGGGGGCTGCGGCCCAGGGCAACATGGACGCCCTGGTGGGCGGGTGCACAGGCATCTTGCTCGGATCAGGTGCGTTTGGTGCCGTCTATCCCTGGATGAAGAATCACGTCCTTGGTGTCGGCGACTTCGGGGACGTTACTCTTCCGCGCCTGCTCAAGATCAACCACTGGGTTGTGATCACCGGAGCTGTGCTGGTGATAGTGGGTTTGCTTGCGTTGTTCGAGAGCATTGACTGAGAAGCTTGCCCTTGCAGGACCACTCAGAAGGACCTCAGAGCAGCCCTCACGCCCCAGAGGTCCCCCGGCAAGAAGGGAAACCGTGCGCGCCAGAAAAATCCTTGACCTCCCCCAACCCGCGCCCTATAATAAACGGAGACGGTAAACACTTACCTGCAGCCGAACGGTAAAGCTCACCTGCCGGTAAGAAGTCCCAGCGAATTACCAGTCAGGTGCAGGGCCTTGCTAGCTAAGCATCTGTGCGCATACGTAACACGAGTCGAGCTGCGCCCACAACGGCCTTCGCTTTCCGGGCGGCGACCGGCTCGCTGTCTGGCGGGTTATCAATGCTCGTCCACTACGTACTTGCCCGGCGCAAGTTCGAAATGGCGGGTGAACAGCTCAGGTTGCTTCCGCGCCCCACCGAGAAGGATGCGGAGCAGATCATGGAACGCTCGTTTGAGCGGGCCAGCGACGAGCAGGCGCACGCCCAGCCGCATCAGCGTGAAGAGGCAATGGCTCGTGTTTTCCGGCTCCCACTGGTCAGTTTGTCGTATTCCGGTCCCGCAGGAACAAGAATACGATCAATCGGTACAGGATTAGAAGTATAAATAGAACAACCAGAAGCGCAAAGGCGCGCCAGAAGAACGCATCCAATACGACTTGGCTCTGATCGGCGGCCGTCGTGATACTCTCGTCGACAGATTCGTTAACATCCTGCATCCTATTTTCCAACTCCGGCGAGCCGAGCAAGTGCTCCGTTCTCTTGAGCAGTTCGTCCATGTGCTTCGCAGCCTTCGTCACTTCTTTGACGGCCTGCTCATATTCGCGGATATCGAAGGGACGTGATCGGCTCTCCGTTTTCGATTGG
>JAWODG010000103.1:0-43212 GCA_046483385.1 Candidatus Brocadiia bacterium
AGGGCAACACGGTCGTCGTATCAAAAAACGTCGACGACGGCACGGCGGCCATCCACATCGCCCGCTCCCCGGACATCGAGCTGGACTGCAACGATATCGCCCGCGAAACAGGCAACGTCCTCGGCGGCGGCGGAGGCGGCAAGCCAGCGGTGGCGCAGGCCGGCGGCCCCAACGTCGACGCTCTCGACGACGCATTCGAGCAGGCCATGTCCCTGGTCAAAGAGCAGCTGAAAGAAAAACATTTATGAACCACCCGCGTTTACCACACCACCGTATGGGCCGGTACCTCGATATCGGCGCCTCCACCACCGACGTGCTGGTGCTTAACCCGCCCCGTTTCTGGGTCCGCAGCCTGCTGATGGCGGGCAATGACCTGACCAACGCGCTGGTCGAGAAGTTTGGTGTCAGCCAGGACGAGGCGGAGAAGATCAAGCGTCGCATCAGCCAGAGCCGGCACCGCGAGCAGATCATGAACATACTGGAGCCGGTTTTCGACGAGATCGCCAACGAGATTCAGCGCTCCCTCGGCTACTACAAGAGCCTGGTGCGGGAGGTGAAGTTCGAGAAAGCCCTGCTGATGGGTAGTGCCGTGCGCATGGCCGGCACCCGAGAGATGCTCGGGCGCAGGCTGCAGTACGACGTGGGTAGCATGCAGAAGCTCGAGCGAGTGAAGATGGCCCCCGGGTTGGATTCGGAGGCGCTGCAGGCCTCCTTGCCCGGGTTTGGCGCCGCGCTGGGACTGCTGGTGCAGGGCGCCGGGCAGGCACGCGTGGGCATCAACATGGTGCCCGAGGAAATCGCGCTGGCCGGAGAACTCTCCGAGAAGAAGCCGTGGGTGCTGGCCGCCGCCATCGGACTGCTGGTCGTGGTGGGCGTAGTTTTCGGATTCGAGACGGCCTACGGTGCGAGGCTTGAGAGCGTGGACCGTGAGGTCCGATGGGAGCTTGTCGAGCAGATAGACGACCTGGAGCAGCAGTATCAGTCGAGGCAGGACCGCATTGAGCAACTGAAAAACAACCCCGTGGCCCGGTTGGCCTCCCCCGGCGTGGAGCGGGACATGTACCTCGACCTCCTGCCGGCTTTGGCTCAAGCGCTGCCGCGTGATGTCTATCTGGTCTCGATGAACTGCACCTGGCAGGAGCCGGACGAACTCGAACAGTTCGCGGAAGAGGCGGGGCAGGCCGTTCGCGGACGCAGAAGGCGGCAACCGAGGGCACCTACAGGGCCGCAACCGCAGCAAGGGCCGCCGGAATGGTTGACCGAGGCAATGCTCACTGGCGAGGGCGGGCCGGAGGGGATTCCCCCGGAGGCTCGCGGGGGCAGACAGCGCGATCGGCAAACCCAGGAGGGCTTTGCCATCGGTGAAGTGCAGCCCGAGAAGTCCACCCAGTCGGAACTGGTTGTTCGCTTCTCGGCCGAATCGCGCGTCGTGCGTCGCGGCAAGGCGTTCATCGAGGAGCAAGTACTCGGCTCATTGCGAGAAGCCAGGTTCGGCGAGGAGGATGCCCCTGTCTTCAAAGAGGTCCGCCTGATCGGTGAACTGAGAGATGTCTATCGCCGTGCGCTGGACGGAAAGGAAGTGGCCGAGCCCGCCCCCGGACGGACTGAGCACTATGTGGCGTTCGACGCGTACGGTGTCGTCAATTTGGAGCGCAGTGAGAACGTTTCGGGGCAGCAAGGGCGCACCCAACAATAGGAATCCCCTCCCGGCCTGGCGTTGTTTGGCCGGAGGGAGGCTATACGGAGAGAGACAATGGATTTGATCACGAGAAACAAGTTCTGGATCGGCGTCGGACTGCTGGTCTTGGTGGCCGGCGTGGCGTTCGGGGTCTTCTTCGTCCCCGTCCGGGCCGGCAATACCCGTCGCGCGGCTGAAATCCGCCGGAAAGCCCAGTCCGTGGCGGAGTATAAGGACAAATCCGGTATCGTCAACCAACGATGGATTGAGCAGGCGGAACGGAGTGTTGAGGAGTGGCAGGAAGAAATCCGGCAGATCGGCCGGAAACTGGAAACGCAGGACAGCGCAATAGAACAACTGTTCAAGGACCCCGACAACCCGGGGCGCGAGGATGCGCTGGAGGCCGGTATGTGGAAAATGGTCTACAGAGAGAATATCCGCTCGCTCCGTGAGACGGGTCGGCGTGCGTTCAAGGTGTTCGGCGATCAAGCGCTGGTGACCACAGAATACGGTGACGAGTGGCCCCCATCGGAGGAGATGCGGCGGGAGGAGAAGAAATACTGGGTCCAGAAACTCATCGTGGAGGCCCTGGCCGGGCTCAACAGAGAAAGCGGGCGTCCCGTCGTGCCCGTTTTCGACAGCTTCAGCTTTGTTCAGGAGCCCGAGCGCCTGCTGCATCCGAGCCACAACAACATCTTCAAACCCGTTCCCTTTGAAATCAGGTTGGCCTCAACGTTTCCGAACGTGCCCCTGGTCGTCCACGCCTTGTTGAACAGCGAGGCCAACTGCCAGATAACCAGCATCCAGGTGGAACGTTCCGACCGGGCCGGTGAGCGGCGCAACGTTGCTCAGGCACAGCATCTTGAGGTGGAGGCCCCCGAGATGCAGGAGCCCGAAGAACCCCGGCGGGCTCGCCGCACATCCGCCCCGCCTCCCATCGCGCCGGATGCGCAACAGGCCGGCCCCCCGGCGTGGCTGACAGAGGAAATGTTGATGGGCGAGCAGGGCCCGCCTCCGGAGGTTACGGGGCAACGTCAACGCGAGCGGGAGCCGAGCCGGCAGCCCAGAGCCCGCCGGCCCAGTACCCGCCAGCAACGAGCCGAACCCGCGGAAGAGGTGGAACTGCCCGCCAATCTGGTTGATGTTACCCTTAAAGGCTACGTGCTGGATTACGTCGAGCAGCAGACCCAGGGCCAGCAGTCGGCAAATCAGTGAGGGCCCACGCGGATAACTGCAGGCAGGAGAGAAGATAATGCCAGTCCAGAAAAGGGGCTTTGCCTTCCGCTACTTCGATAAGATCCTCTGCGGTGTCGTGGCTCTTGGCCTGATTGTCGGCATCGGTTACGGCCTGATGCGCAATGCCGGCTTTGCGGAAAGAGTCAACCCCCAGCAGATAGCGCGCGACATCGAAGAACTGAGGAGACGACAGGGTGGGGACCTGCCGTCTGTCGCCGAGCCCCAGTTGGAAGAGCAGATACTCGGCCGGCTCGAAAACGTCGATCAACCCCGGCCGGTGCGGGACATGATGTTGCCTCCGTTGCCCTATGCCTATCCGGAGCAGAGAGTTCCCCCCGAGGTGGAGTTCGAACTCGAGTTCAGCGCGCCGCTCGCGCCCGGCAGCGTGACCGTCGAGGGCAATGAGTTTGCACTGGAGGTTCTGGAACACCCGGTTGCGGGGGACTACCGTCGCGTAAAAGTTGCCAGCAAGCGGTGGGAGGAACAGGCCAGCGTTGTGGGCAAAGCCGGTGAGGTTAAGCATATCTATCCCGTCGTTATAGACAGCGCCGTGGGCAAGACCCCCTATCCCCCCGTGGATCTCAGAGTGCTCAACCGACGGGAGCAGGTGCGCCTTTCCTTCAGGCATGACTCCCGCGTGGAGCAGGAGGGCGTCGAGATACGCAACTACGAAGTGTGGCGGCGGGATTGGAGCGACCCCACCGCGGAGTACAAGCTGGTGGCAGCCGTGGCGCCCACAGCCGAGGCTGAAGGAGTCGGGCAAAGACGCCGCAGCCCGCAGCGTGCCACCGGCGATGTACCGGAAGGTCTGGAAGGTGTGCTGCCGCCCGAGATGCTGCGTGAGATGCAGGGAAGGACACAGCCCTCCCGGCGACGAGAGCAACCCACCCGGGGTGAGGAAGAGCAAGCGCAGCAACCGACTGAGCGCGCCGTCGTCTGGGTTGACCAGGAGGTGGAGCCGGGAAGAAGGTACGGCTACAAGGTGCGTACAGTGGGCAAGAACACTTTTCCCACCGAGGGTCAATTCACCGAACCCCTCACGGCCGAGGTTTTCCCGAATCTTGACTTCAAATTCACGTTGCCCGGCATGGACAGTGTCCGCGTGGAAGTCAGGAAGGAGTTCGACGACGGGCGTGTGCGGGGTCAGAGTTTCTGGGTCGCGGTCGGCGAGGAGATCGGCCGAAGCGTCAGAGACCGGCGCACCGACACCACGCGGGATTTCTCCACCGGCTACACACTCATCGACTTCCACTCTCGGGCCACCGTGCCGGATTCGGGCTTGCCTTCCAGCCGGATTATCTGCATCGATCAGGACGGTGTCCTGCGCGAGAGATACCGCAACGAGACCCGTCTGAACGCGCTCTGGGACTGACGATAGCCCTGAAGTCCGGGCCTGTGGAAGGTCGGCCACGAGCAGGCAGAAGAACGCAACTAACAGCCTTGGTTAGAGGACGAGAATCGGCGAGCCGGCGTTCTGGCGCCTGTCGGGGCTGACGACATACTTGCGACGAGGAACTGTCATGCATCGTGCCCCCTGTGCTGCTGTTGTGTTATACGTGGCCGTACTTGTCGGTGTCGGCCACTTGTCGGGTTGTGCCCCTCAGGCCCGGCCGAAGACCCCCGCCGCCGCAGAGGAAGCCTCCGTTGATGTCGAAGCCACTCTGCAGCGCATCGACGAGGTCTATGCAGACGGGCAGTACGAGCGGGCCGGGGCCTTGCTGGAAGGGCTGAGCAGGAACTCCGAGCAACTCTCCGAGCAGCAGCGAACACTGGTGGAGGAGAAGACCCGCCGCGTCGACAGTATTCTACACGAGCGCCGAATTGCCCCCGAGCAAGCCGTTGCACAGGCTCCGGCTGAGCCGCCGGCAACCGGGGCAGAGCAGCGCTCGCCCGAGCAACCCAAACCGGAAACGGTGCCCGGCCGAGAAGCGGCCGCGGGGAAGGAAGGGGCGAGCGAACAAGCAGGTCCGGCGGAGCCGGCGCGTGAGGTCGAGGAACGGGTGCTGGCCGAGCAGCATGACACCGAAACGGGGACCGAGGCAGCGGCCGGCCCGAAGCCTGAGGTGCGTCGGGAGCAGTGCGGGAAGCTGCTGGCGATGAGCGACAGATACGAGACGGCGGGCGAGTTTGAAAAGGCGGTTGAGGTCCTGTCGCTGGTTCAGCAGGCACCCCCGGGTTTGGCGCCGGAGCAGCTTCGGTCGCGGGCGTCCGAGAAACTTGAGGTCCTCGCGCATCGGGTCAAAGAGCAGAAGCGGGAAGCCGACAGGATCATCAGTATGTTCCAAAGGCCCCGGCGGCTGCTGGAAGAGGGCAACGTTGAGGCGGCGCGCGAGACATACGAGCAGGTCATCGAAGAGGCGCGCATGGCGAACCTTACAGGGGAAGCGGCGGTTTCCGTATTCGCTGAGGCGCACCAGGTTCTGCAACAGGACTTCGCCTCTGCCCTCAGAAGGGAGGCGCCGGACTACACGCAAGAGGCCCGCAGGATGTTGGAGCAGGCGCGAGATAACCTGGCCACCTCCCTGAGCCGGATGTACCTGGAGGCCGGCAACCCCGAGGGAGCGGAACCCCACCTTCGCCGGGTGGCCGAGCGGGCATCCGGTGAGACGGCCTCTTGGGCCGAGCAGAAACTGGAAGAACTCGATCAGGTCAAGGAACGGGCTCGCGAGGAACGCCTTCAGCAGACCGCGGACCAGATCCAGCGAGCCTACGAACTGGCGAGGAAGTACACCGCCCTTGCCCGGGAAGGCCGGCTGGACGCCGCGGCACGGACAGCGCAGAAACTGGCCGACGCCCGCGTCGAACTGGCCGCACAGAAAGCCAGCCTTGCACTGGACCGGTGGGCATGGGAAGAAGCCGGCCATTTGCTGGACGGTGCTCCGGCGGCGGCCGCTACGGCCGCGCTCGTGGAGAACAATATCACGCCGTTGCGGCGGCGCCTGCAAACCGCTACGTCCGCCGCCGGGAACCTGAAAGCAGCCGAGCAGGCAATTGGGGAAGGTAACTTCCAGAAGGCTTCCGGTCTGCTGGAGGCAGCGTGGGAGCTGAAGCCGCTGCCGGAACCGCTGGCCCTCCGGTTGGAGACGCTGGCCGGGGTGCTCGAGCCGGTCCGCCGGGCCAGGGCACGGGAGATGGAACAGCGGAACTGGCGACGCACGGGCCTCCGTAGCGTGGAAGAAAAGCTGGCACAGCTCGAACAGCGTGAACAGGGCTGGGAAGATTACCTTGCCATCCTGCGCGGTGTGGTGGCGGGAGAACTGGAAGAGGCTCGCGAAGAGCTTTCCGTTCTGCTGTCGCAGCCGGCCGGCCTGGAGGAAGCAGAAGTCGCGCACGCCCGCTCCCTGTTCGCCGGGCTGGCCGAGGATCCCGAGGCCGCCCGCGCCGCGGCACAGGAGAGGCTGCAGGAGGCGCGCGAACTGCTTGAGGACGGCCGCTACGTGGAGGCCGCCGAGGCGCTGAAAGCCCTCAGAGGGATGGAGGGGCATTCTTTGGTGCAGGGAATCCGGCGACGGACCGGAAAACTTGAGGCCGAAGTCAGGGAAGCAGAAGCCCGGGCCGAGCAACTCTACCGTGCGGCCGTACAAGCCCGTGAGAACAACGAAGTGGAGCGATTGAAGGATATTCTGGAGGAACTGAACAGCAGCTACAGGCACACCCGGATCTTCCAGGAGCGGCGGTGAGCCGGGGAATGGCGTAAGTTTTCCTTGACAAGCGCCTCGTTTTAGCCCTTAATACGCACCGTTGATTCGCCAACTGGACAAAAACAGGAAGCTGGACAACCCCATGGACACTGGATCCGCCGTTTCCGCCGGGACAACGGGCAACTACCGGAGGCCGATGATGCTTAGGAAAATTGCCGTGGTATCTGTCAGCTTGTTGGGGCTCATTGGCATGTCGCCATTCGTCTACTGCGCTGAGACGGAAAGCGACAGCCCGCCGAGCATCAGTGAGATGGAAGAGTTCGTGGAATCCACCGGCGAAGAGACCGCCGTGGACGTGGATGCCGCGCTGGACAGGGCGGAGGCCAAGCTCGAAGAAGGGAAGCCGGCCGTGGCCGGCGAAATCCTCAACCAGCTTCCGGTTGACCAGATGACTCAGGCCCAACTGGCCCGCGCCGGAGAGCTGGCCGAGCAGGCCGGTGCCAGCCTGCAGGTCCGTGAGGAGCAAATCGCGGCCGAGGTCGAGGAACAGGCCGCTCCCGCTCCGGAGCCCATGACCGAGGAAGAGAAAAAAGCCATGGAGCTCCAGGAGGAACTGGCGCTCAAGTTCAAGACCGAAAGACAAGCCCGGCAAGCCCGCGCGCAGGAACTGGTCGAAGAAGGTAACTACCTTTTGTACCATGAGGACGAGGCCGAGAATGCCTACGACCTGGCCCAGCGTGCCCTCCAGCTCGACCCGACCAACGAACAGGCGCAGAACCTGCGGATAGCCGCCGGCCTGAAGGCGGGCAAACCGCAGGAAGAGCGGATATTCGAGATGGAGAAGATGGCCCGCCAGCCGACCATCAGGCAGCAGAGCGCGCGCCAGGCGTTGGAGAATTCGCTGGCCACCGCTCGCGAGGCCTACCAGGAAGGCGATTACCAGACCGCAGTCGAGCGCCTTCGCAACGCTCGCCTTATCACGGAAACCCTCTCCACTTACATGGACGTCAGTGCCCAGCGCCAGGAAGTGGAAAGCATGCTGGAGGTCGTGCAGGAGGACTATCAGGAGCACCAGAAGGAACTCGCTGCCCAGCGCCGGCAGGAGGCTGCCGAGCAGGCCGAGGAAATGGCCGGCAAGATCACCGAGGAGGAACGCCGCGAGAGCGCCCGGCGGGTCGAGGAGATTATCGACCTCATCGAAGATGCGGAATACGATCGGGCCGACCGAATCCTGGACGACTGGGGGGTCGATGACCCCAGCGAGGAACTGGTCCCCCGCCTGCGCAAGCGCGTCAATGAAGCCCGGCACGGGTATAGAATGGATCGGATCAACGCCGCCCGAGACCGGGGCGACAACTGGTGGGAGCAGGAGGAAGCTGAACGCGAAGTGATCCCCGAAAGACTGTTCAACTACCCGGACAAAGCTTTCTGGAATGAGGTCGTTGAGCAGCGTTCTTCGGCCCTTTATCCGTCCGTGCAGATAGCCGAGGAACTCTCGGAGGAGGACCGCGTTATCCGGGAAGAGCTGGAGGAAGTCCATGACTGGCAGTTCCAGGACACCCCTCTGCCGGAAGTGGTGGAGTTCCTGCAGCAGATCACCGACGCCCCCTTCATACTCCGCCGGGAAGACCTGCCTGCGGGCCAGGCGCCGGTGACCTTCCAGATGAGAACTACGCTGGAGAACGCGCTGGAGCATATCACCGAACTGACCAACATGGCCTGGAAGATCAAGCGCGGCGCCATCGTGATCGGTGCTCCCGAGTCCCTTCGCGATTACGAACAGCGGGTCTATCCCGTGCTCGACCTGTTGATCAGCCGGCAGGATGCTCTGGGTGCCCAGGGCGCCGGCCGAGGTGGTGCCGGTCTGGGTGTTGGCGGTGCCAGCGTCGGCGGCGACGGTGACGGCGGAGGAGGTGGATTCGGCGGACAGTTCGGCGCGGATTCCGCAGCACGTACTGCACCGCAGTTCGGCGGCGGACAGGGCGCTGGCGGCCCCGGCGGCCAGCAGCAGGCCCAGTTGCTGGTGCGCGCACAGAACCTGGTCCTGCTGATCAAACAGATATGCGCGGCCGATTCGTGGCGCACGGCTGGTGCTCCCGGAGACGGGGATGGCGGTGCCGGTGGTTTCGCCGGCGGTTTCCAGGAGGGCCCCCCGCCGGGTCTGTTCGGTCAGGAGGGTGGGTTCGAGGACTTCGACGCTGAGCAGCAACAGCCCGCCGGCGGTCCCGGACTGCCACAGGGGGAAGCGTACGTGCTGCCCAACGATCCGGGCCAGATTATCGTCTACCAGACTGCCGAGGTTCACGACTGCATGGAGCGGCTGCTGAAGGACCTGCGTGCCAGCATGAGAATCCAGGTCTACGTGGACTTCCGCTTCCTGCAGGTCAACACCGACTTCTTCCGTGAGGTGGGCTTCAACTGGGACAGCTTTACCTGGGATTCCAGCCAGTTCACTGGTCCATTTGGCGCCCTTCGCGGCACAGGGATTTCCAGCCCGGCGTACGGTGGTTTTACACCCTTTATGCCACCCACAGTCGTTGATCTGGAATTCTTCCCTGACGAGGACGCGGATAACCCGACTGAAGGGACGTATATCCCCATACTCGGGCCGGATAACCTCTGGTTGACTCACCCATTCATCGAACCGGAATGGGAGATTGACGAGGACCAGGGTGGCGTGATCGAATGGGAGAAGGGAGAGTCGTTCCTTATCCCCGGTGCTCCTCCCTTCATGGGAACTGGGGTTCCTTTCTACAACCAGCAGGCCGGGTTGAACCTCGACCTCGGCTACGGGAGCGATGATTTCAACCTGTCGGGTTTCTTCCGGCTGGCTCATGAACGGAACGCCGCGCGGACTCTGAGCGCCCCTCAGATCATGCTGGCCAACGGTCAGCAGGGCTACATCCTGAACAGCACGGAGTTCGATTACATTGAAACATACGACGTAGAAGATAACGTCCTGATCCCCGAGGTCGAGACCGTGACGAGTACTATCGGTCTGATGGTGCGGCCGGTGGTAAGCGACGATCTGAGGTATGTGTTCCTGGAGCTGGCTCCTCAGATTGCGGACGTTGACCTTACACAGACGGCTGAGTTCCAGACGTTCGTCGGGCAACCCGGCGGAGGCGACGGTGATGCCGGGGGCGCCTCGGTGACGAACTTCATCACGCTACCGCGCATCACCTCAAACACGTTGGCCACCACCATCGGTGTGCCGGACAGGGGTGTGGTTGTGGTGGGCGGGCTGAGCCAGTCCAACCGCGACCATCGGGAGCGGGGCGTGCCGATCCTGGACCGCATCCCGCTGCTCAAACGGTTGTTCTCTTCTGAGGGTCGGTCGCTGGAGCGGGACACCCAGTTCATCATGGTCAGCCCGGACATCGTGATCCTGGGCGAAGAAGAACAGAGAATGCGCTGAGCAATGACCAAGGGGGGAATACGCATGACAGGCGAAAACTGGAAGACAGCGGCCATTGTGCTCCTTGCCGTCGCACTGGGTGTGCTGCTCGGCGGCAGCCGCCTGACGAACCGGGCGCATGCGCAAAGCGAGGGCTCCTCCGGAGGGCTTATCGCTGTCATGGGGGAGGTAGCCGGTAACGATGCCCCTCTCATACTGGTAGACGTGCCCGATCAGACCATTATGGTCTATGAGTACTCCTACTCAGGGGACACCATCGAGCTGACCTCAGCGCGCACCTACCGCTGGGACAAGCGACTCACCGACTACGAGACGGACGGGCCCTCGGTCGACGAGGTCAGGGCGTTTGTTGAAGAAAGTGGCACTCAGCAGGACAGTAGGACGCGTAGCAGGCGCTGGTGAGAGGTGTGCCCAGACGTAGAGGCAGACCTCGTACAGACTCGTTTCCCCACTGGCGATGGAGAGAACGGAAAGCACACGCGGCCTGCAGTCGCGGTTGCCGGGACCTGTGGGCCGAGTGGGTAAGGAATGGCTGGGGTCGTCCCCGCGGGGGCGGCCCTTTTTTTGTACTGACTGTACTCGGGGACGCCTCCCGCTATGACCGAGGAGCAGGGCGCATCACTCGTCCCCGCGATGTTCCTGGTGGGCGCGTTCGCATTGGTGGGCCAGACGGTGCTTGTGCGGGAACTGATGGTCAGCTTCTATGGGACAGAGCTGGCTCTCGCGGCGGTCCTCAGCTGCTGGTTTGTGTTCGTGCCCGCCGGGGCTCTACTCGGCACGGTCGCGGTCAAGCTGACCTCCCGGTGGGATCGCCTGGCCGCCTGGGGGTTGGTGGGCCTCGGGCTGGGTCTGCCGGCCGGCTTCGTGCTGGCGCGGCTCGCCCGTCCTGCGCTCGGGGCCGAGACGGGTGAGTTCCTGGGGCCCGGGGCGACAGTGCTGGCGGGGGCGCTGGCCACGTGGCCCGTGGCCCTCTGGGCCGGGTTCTTGTTCCCCGTAATTGCGGGCCGCGAAGAACGCCGCGCCCGCGGGCCGGCCCTCGGCATCAGTCGCATTTACGTTGCCGAAGCCGTCGGCAGCGCGGTGGCCGGAGCCATGCTTAGCGTTTACCTGTTGGACCACGCGGATGCGCACACCATCGTTTTCGCGTCCGGGTTGATTATGCTCTCGGTGGCGGCCTGGCATTCGGCCGGCGCCGACGAGCGCTCGCTCTGGGCGGCCGCTGCCGGGGTGGCGACGGTTGTCGGCACTGGAATCGTCATGGGGCGCAGCCTCCTGGGCGTCGCCGGGGGCGTCGTCCTTGCCGCGGGCCTCTGCGCTTACCTGCTTCTCGGTCGACGGCGCGCCCGTGACTCCATAGCATCCCTGACCGCCCTCGGGTTGGCGGTGGGAACTGCGATCACCTGCGTTGGTTGGGGTGGTCACATTGCCCACGCCACAGAGAATGCGCGATGGCGGACCTTCAGCCGCTTCCACCTGCGTGCCAGCCGGGACAGCCGCTACCAGCACATCCAGATCGGGTGCCGAGAGGGGCAGTGCGTGCTGGTGCAGGACGGCCGACGGACCGCGCAGTTTCCGGAGCGGGCGGCCAGTCGTGCACGCGCGGTCTTGCTTCTGACTCAGCATCCGCGGCCAGGGGACGTGCTCGTCATCGGCGGAGGGCTGGGCGGACTTTGCCAGGAGCTGCTGGCCGCGGGCGTGCGGAGGCTGGACTACGTCGAGCCCGACCCGAAGTTGCTGGAGCTGGTGACAGGGCACCTGCCCGGTCCGCTCGCGCAGGCGTTACGGGACCCGCGTTTCGTTGCTCACTCGATGGACGGACGCCGCTTCGTGCAGCGCGCGCCGGCACGGTCCTACGACCTGGCCGTGGTCAACGTGGGTGACCCCACCTCGGCGGCCGACAGCCGATTCTATACCCTTGAGTTCTTCCGGGAACTCAGGGCGATTTTGCGTCCCCGGGGCGTGGCCGCGCTCTGCGGCATCACGGGCGACGAAAACTACATGGCCGGCGACCCGGTCCAGCTCTACACCGCGTGCATCTTCCGGACGCTGCGCCGCGTTTGGGAGCATGTAGTTGTTCGGCCGGGAGACGAGTTCTGCTATTTCGCCGGCGACCACGCAACAGCCGACCCACCCCTGCTGGAAAAGCGCTTTGAGGAACTCGGGTGCGGCCCCGAAGGGTTGAGACACAGTTTCCGTCTGGAGCACTTCCCGCCCGAACGCACTGAGTGGTTGCGGAACGAGATGCGCGTGGCGGCCGCCCGAGCGCCCGTCAATACGGATGAGCGCCCCGTGCTCTTCACCCTGTTCCTTGCCGTGCAGGCGCACTACGTCGCGGACCGGGGTCGGGCCTCCCCGGGCACGCATCTGTTCGGGACCGTGCGGCGCCTTCCACCCTACCTGCTCTGGTTGCCGTTGACGGGAGTGCCGCTTGTGGTCCTGGTGCTCCGGTTGGCGCGGCGAGACCCCTCCCGCGTTGCCGGCGCGCTGGGAGTCCTGGGCACGGGAGCTTTCGGCCTATCGGCCGAACTGCTGATCATCTACAGGTATCAGACCTCCTTCGGGTTCGTTTACCGGGACATCAGCGTCATCGCCGGTGTCTTCATGCTGGGCCTTGCGGCCGGCGGTTGGATGGCGGGCCGCGCCGCCTCGGCGCGAACCCGGTCTCACCTGCTCGCGACGGAGGCCGGCCAGGCTCTGTTCGTGCTCATGCTGCCGGCAGCACTTGGGCTGGTCTCGGTATCTCCAGTTCTGTTCATCGCCGCGGCGCTGATGGCCGGATGGCTGACCGGGTCGGAGTTCCCTCTGGCGGCGCGCAGCGGCCTGATGGCGGGGCAGGATTCGGCGGGCGTGGCCGGACTCCTTGACGCCGCCGACCATTTGGGGGCCCTTCTGGGGGCGGCCGGTGCCGGGCTGCTGTTGCTGCCCGCGCTGGGAACCGTCCAGACGGCAGCTTTGGTGGCCCTGCTCAAATGCTCCACCCTGTGTGGGCTGGTGGTTGCTTTCTGGAGAGACGGCAGAGCTTGAACGCCGTCGGAGGGGGCCGTATCATGCCGTGAGGGACCACTCTTCTGCGAGGTGAACGATGTACAGAGGGATAGGAAGGCTTGTTGTTTGTATGGCGGCGCTGGTTCTGCTGACGCCGTCCGCCCTGGGGGCAGAGGTGGGCGCAGAGCCGGGGACGCAGCCCATCGTCAGGTACGCCGTGCTCAATGTCTCCGGTGCCTTACCGGAATCCCTGCCTCCCATCTATCTGTTCGAAAGGGAGGGGGACACGCTCCACGGGATGCTGGGACGCATCGACAGGGCACGGCGGGACGGACGCGTCAGTGGCATTATTCTGCGTCTGCGGGGCTACACCGGGGGCTGGGCCAAAGCGCAGGAACTGCGCGAAGCCCTGGCCGAATGCCGGGCCGCGGGAAAGGACGTTATCTGCCTGCTGGAGTCCGCCGATAACCTGGATTACTACGTCGCCACCGCCGCCGGGCGGATCGTGATGCTCCCCACCGGTTGGCTGTTTCTGTCCGGGCTGCGTGCCGAGTCCATCTTCGCCGGAGAGTTGCTGGACAAGGTGGGCATAAAGCCGCAACTCGTCCAGGTAGGCAAGTACAAGGGTGCGGCTGATCCCATGACGCGGACGGACTTCTCGCAGCCCTTTCGCACGGCCCTGCAGGCGGTGCTGGATAGCTATTACTCCCAGTTGCGCGAGGGGCTGACCGAAGGACGCGGCCTGCCGGTCAGCCGGGCGGAGGTGCTCTTCCGCCGCGGGCCGTTCAGTGCCCGCGCCGCACGCGAGGCCGATCTCGTGGATGACGTCATGTTCTACGATCAGCTCGTCGAAGGACTGCGGCGACAACACGAGGGGCGTCTGGTGGCGGAGGCCGGCTACGGCCGTCCGGAGCCCAAGAGCCCGTTCCAGGGCGGCCAGTTCAACCTGCTGCAGATGCTGATGGGGGGTCGGATGCCGACGCGCCGCGCCCCCTCCGGACCGGCCATTGCCGCCATACACGCCACCGGTCCCATCGTGATGGAATCGGACGACGAGCTTCCGCTGGGTGAACAGATGGTCGGTGCCCGGCGACTGGTCCGCACTATCCGCCGCGCGGCCGGGGATTCTTCTGTGAAGGCCATCGTGTTGCGGGTGGACAGCCCCGGCGGCAGCGCCATGGCGTCGGACTTGATCTGGCATGCGTTGCGTCAGGCGGACGAAGTCAAGCCGGTGGTGGCCTCGTTCAGCGACACCGCGGCGTCGGGCGGATACTACATCGGCGCCGGTGCGCGGGCCATTGTGGCGGAGCCGGGAACCCTGACGGGCTCCATCGGCGTGCTGGGTGGCAAGCTGGTGCTTACCGAACTGCTCGGCAAGCTGGGTCTGAGGGTGGACGTGGTGGAGAGCGGCCCGGGGGCCGGCATGCTGTCACCGTTCAAGGAATTCTCCGGCGACGAACAGGCCCGCGTCGAGCAGATGATGCGGGAGATATATGAAACCTTCATCGAGCGCGTGGCGGAAACCAGGCCGGGCATGGCTTACCGCGATGTCGAGATGGTGGCCGAGGGCCGGATCTGGACGGGCCGGCAGGCGCACGAGAATGGCCTGGTGGACCACCTCGGGGGGTTGGACAAGGCGGTGGCCGTCGCCCGGGAGGCCGCCGGCATCCCGCAGGACGTGGACTTGCGGATCGTGCATCTGCCGCGCCCGAAAAACCTGGCAGAGGTGTTGCTCTTCGGCAAGGGAGAGGAGGTCGCATTGCGGGAACAGCTTCGCCCCGAACTACTGCGCCACTTCCCGCGCGTGCGTTCATATCTGGCGGCGCTTCTGGCCGTGCGGGACGAGATGGCCGTCTGCCTGATGCCGGCCATAGTCACGATCCGGTAGGGGCGGACCGCTTGCTGCCCTCGATGAATGCCTTGATGCGCTCTTGTTTGTCGTAGTCGGCCAGCGCGTCGAACATGCGGTCGCAGTCCCCCATGAGGAAGTTTTCCACGCCGAACACGTCCAGTCCGATGCGATGGTCGGTCACCCGGTCCTGTGGGAAGTTGTAGGTGCGGATGCGCGCGTTGCGGTCCCCGGTCCCCACCTGAGAGCGCCGCAGCTCGTCGCGCTCTTCCTGTTGCTCCTGCTGGTATTTCTCGTACAGGCGCGCCCGCAGCACTTTCATGGCCTTCTTGCGGTTGGCGCTTTGGGACTTCTCGTCCTGACAGCGCACGGTGATGCCGGTCGGCTCGTGCACGATGCGCACGCAGGAACTCGTTTTGTTGACGTGCTGCCCCCCCGGCCCCGAGGAGCGGACGAACGAGATGTCCAGCTCGTCGGGCTTTATCTCTACCTCCACCTCCTCGGCCTCCGGCAGGACGGCCACGGTGGCCAGGCTGGTGTGTATCCGCCCCTGCGATTCTGTCTCGGGCACCCGCTGGACCCTGTGACCGCCGCTCTCGTAGCGCAGCTTACGCCACACACCGGTGCCGCTGACGGAGCAGATGACCTCCCTCACGCCGCCCAGGTCGGTGTCGCTGGCGTTGATCAGTTCCACCTCCCAGCCTTGCCTCTCGGCGTAGCGTGTGTACATGCCGTACAGGTCGGAGGCGAACAGGGCGGCCTCGTCCCCGCCGGTGCCGGGTCGTATTTCCACGATGACGTTGCGGTTCGCCTCCGCCTCGTCGCTGACCAGCAGGTCGATGACCTCTTCCAGGAGGCGTTGCTGCTCCCGGCCGGCCTCTTCCAGCTCCTCCTGCGCCAGCGTGGTGAGTTCTTCGTCGTCCGGGTACAGGTCCAGGGTTTCCCGGGCATCCTGTAACCGTTCGCGGACCTCCAGGAGCTGCTCGTGTTTCTCGACCAGTTTGCTCAGCGCGCCGTGCTCACGGGCCAGCCGGGTCAGCCGCGTGGTATCCTCGATGACCTCCGGGTCGGAGAGGAGTTGCTCGACCTGCCGGTGGCGTTCGGCCAGCCGCCCCAGCTTGGCGGTCAGGTCTTCGGCCAGTTGCTCGTCAATTTGTTCCATTCGGTCTGCGCCCAGGAGTCGCACTGCGTACATAGAAAGCCCTCCCGGTGCGGCCGGAAGGGCTGGTGTTAGCAGGCGCTATTCTTCGGTGTCCTGCTCGCCGGCGATGCGCGCCTTTGTGGCCTCCAGATGCTCGCCCCAGCGTTTCTGGAACTTCTCGACGCGGCCGGCGCTGTCAACCAGTTTCTGCTTGCCCGTGTAGAAGGGGTGACACTTCGAGCATACCTCGACCCTGATGGAGGGCGTTGTGGCCCGTGTCACGAACGTTTCACCACAGCCGCACACCACTTCACACCGGACGTATTCGGGATGAACATCGTCTTTCATGGCTTCACTACCCGCTAAGGAGGGACTTCCAACACTACAATTGTAACACGTCTGGGGGGAGAATCAACTGACGGCGCGCCGTTTGATTCCGGCTGCGCGGGGGCTACAATGCGGAGGTGCGGTTTCCATCTGCGGAGGAAAGCATGCCCGGCATCGCGACCTACAAGCGGGCGTTGCGCAGGCGCGGCCTCAGCGTCACACGCCTGCGGCTGGCCATCATGGATGCCCTGCATCGGCGGGACGCGGCCGCGACGGCCGCCCAACTGCTCGCCGAGCTGCGCCGTGAGCACTCCGTGCACAAAACGACCGTCTATCGCAACCTTGCGGCACTGGAGGAAGCGGACCTGCTGCGGCGGGTGCCTTCGGACGGCAGGCCGTCCGTCTACGAACTCAACTGCTCCCACACGGCACCCGTGCATCCCCACTTCAACTGCCGCCGGTGCGGCAAGGTGCAGTGCCTGGAACCTGTGGACCTGAGCATGCTCTGGTCGAAGCTGAACCCGGACGGCGACCTGAGGCCCGAGCGGGCCGAGCTGACGCTTATGGGGCTGTGCGCTGACTGTCGGGGGAAAGAGTAGAGCGGCGCCTGCTCAGCAGGTCGGCCCCCTTGGTGTGCCCGCTTCCGCCGGGGTTCCGGGCTCGGCTTTTTCGGCGGGCAGTCCAACCGACCCCGGTGCCCGTCGAGCCCTCTGCCACGCGCCCGCCGCCTCGATCACCAGCCAGAGCGCCAGAAGGAAAATGATGCATCCCACCCCGGCCAGCAGCCATTCCTTCTCCATGACGAACCTGCGGATGTTCATTATGATCGCGGTGGTGGTCATGGCCAGCATGAACAGCATGGGGAGCAAGGTGTAGATGGTGGGCTTGCGCTGCGACAGCAGCCAGATGGTGATGACCACCAGGGCCAGTCCCGCCAGCAATTGGTTTGTGGTGCCGAAAACGGGCCAGAGTATCAGTCCACCTTTGCCGCCGCCTTTGATGAGCGCCAGCAGCAGGGCGGACCCGACGGCGACGACGCCGGCCAGATACCGGTTGCGCAGAGGAGCGAGACTCCGAAAGCTGTCCCCCAGTTCGCTCAGGATATAGCGCTGGAGCCGCGTGGCCGTGTCGATGGTGGTCATGGCAAAGCTGACGATGACCACGGCCAGGAAGGCCTCCGCCACGGCCGCGGGGATGCCGAGGCTCGTCACGAACAGGCGCCCGCCGGTGACGAATGCGCCCAGCTTGGCCCCCAATCCCTGAGCCGCGCCCCAGGAGGCGTAGTGCTCGCTCCACGCCGACTGCGACTGGAAGCCCGCCACGCAGGCCAGGACGGCGACCACCGCCAGAACGCCCTCAGCGACCATCCCGCCGTACCCCACGAACTGGCCGTCCCGTTCGGACTTGAGCTGCTTGGCGGACGTGCCGGAGGAGACAAGACTGTGGAACCCGGAGATGGCGCCGCAGGCGATGGTGATGAACAGGAAAGGAAACAGAAGGGGAGCGCCCTCCGGGTTGAACCGGAAGGCAGGGGCGACGATCGGCCGGTGGGCCACCAGCAGGCCGCCGTAGAGCGCCACCAGGGCCACCACCAGTTGCTCGGCGTTGATAAAGTCGCGGGGCTGGAGCAGCACCCAGACGGGCAGGACCGAGGCAACCAGCGCGTATCCGCAGATGATCCATATCCAGACGACGGTCTGGCTGCCCTCCGGCACGCCGAGCGACGTCAGGCTCACCGGATAGCTGGCGCCGACCCATATGAGCGCGTACATGATGATCAGCGCGCCCACGGCCGGCAGGACGATGCCCCAGTTCAGCCGATAGATGCCGTAACCCACCAGCACGGCCAGCGCCATCTGGCTCCATATGGGGATGACCGTGGCGGGATACTGCGTGAAGAGTATCGCGATGATCAGGGCGAACACCGCGATGACGAGCCAGAGCAGGAACAGGATAATCAACAGGAACAGCACGCGGGAGCGCTTGCTGACAAGGCCCCCTGTCAGTTCGCCCACTGAGCGCCCGCCGTGACGGACCGACAGTATGAGAGCGCCGAAGTCGTGGACCGCGCCCATGAAGATGGTGCCCAGCACAACCCACAGCAGGGCGGGCACCCAGCCCCAGATGACGCCTATGGCCGGTCCTACGATGGGGGCCGCCCCCGCTATGCTCGTGAAGTGGTGCCCCCAGAGCACTTTGCTGTCGGTGGGCACGTAGTCGACGCCGTCCTCGAATTCAACGGAGGGCGTCTGCCTCTCCGGGTCCACCGAAAACACGTTTCCGGCAAGGAAGCGCCCGTAGAGCTTGTAGGCCATGTAGAAAGAGCCGAGGGCAACGGCGGCGATGATCACAGAATTCATGAGTTGCGCCTCTTCACGAACCCGTGTTGTGACGGGCTCATTATAGTTACGACGCCGGCGGCCCGCAACAGCTCCGCGGCCTCATTGCACTGGCGGGTCATTGGGCTACAATAGCGGTTCGGCTGCTGTTCGGCAGGCGCGGACTACAGAGGAGGCCGCACATGAACGTCGTTCTGGTTATGTTCGATTCGCTTCGCAAAGACTGCATCGGGACCTACGGGGAGGCGCCCTGGGGACCCGTCCATACTCCGCACCTGGACGCCCTGGCAGAGGAGGCGATGGTCTTTGACCGGGTCTATCCTGAGTCCCTCCCCACGCTGCCCACGCGGCGGGCCGTCTATACGGGACGGCGAGTCTATCCGTTTTTCAACGGCGACTTCCGGCTGAAGGGGGACTTCGTCGGCGCCCCCGGCTGGGGCCCCATACCGGAGGATCAGGACACGCTGGCCGAGCTGTTCCGGGACGCCGGCTACCGCACGGGCCTCATCGCTGACGTCTATCATATGTTCAAGCCGAGCAAAAACTTCTGGCGCGGGTTCGATCAGTGGATGTTCCTTCGCGGGCAGGAGTTGGACCCCTACCGCAGCGGGCCCGAGATCAGCCAGGAGGAGATCGATCACTGGCTGCCCGCCGAGATGCAGTCTGCCGGCAAGGTCAACTTCATCCGCCAGTGCCTGAAGAACATGCACGACCGGACGAAGGAGGAAGACTACTTCAACGCGCGCGTGTTCATCGAGGCGGTCAGGTGGCTGGAGCAGAACCGGGACGCGGACAATCTGTTCCTGACCGTTGAGAGCTTCGACCCGCACGAGCCGTGGTTCGTGCCGGCTTACTACCGCCGGATGTACGACGATTCGGGTGGTCCCGAGCAGGTCGTCAGCGGCTACGCGGATACCTCGGAGCTGCCGCGCGACCTGCTGCGCCGCACGCAGGCCAACTACAGCGGCCTGGTGACCATGTGTGACCGCTGGTTCGGCTACTTCCGCGAGGCGCTGGAGAAGCTGGGTTTGCTGGACGACACGCTCCTGCTGGTCACCAGCGACCACGGTCACTCGATCGGCGACAAAACCTACCTCGGCAAGCGCGGCTACCCGTCGGACCCGTCCGTCTATGATATACCCCTCTTCGTGCGGCATCCGGAAGGTAAGGGCGCCGGCCGGCGGAGCGACGCCATCGTGCAGCACCACGACCTGAGCGCCGAGATACTCCGGTTCGCCGGCGTCGAGCCGAACCAGCCGCTGGACGGTATGCCGTTCCTCGAGGAAGCTCTGGCGGGCGAACAGGTCCGCGACCACGCCACCGTGGGCTGGGGCACCGGCGTGACGGTCATCACCGAGGGGTGGTACATGAACTGCAAGGTGGACGGGAGCGGGCCGTTCCTGTTCGACCTGTCGGCGGAAGTTCCATATGAGACGAACGTGGCGGAGGAGCATCCGGAACTCGTGAGGGACCTGTTCGAGACCGCCGTTGAGGACGCGGGCGGAGAGTTCCCCGAGTTCCTGATGAAGATGGCCCGGGAGCAGAAGGACGCCCCCGGATGCAGCGCACTGGCCGCACGGCCTACGTGAGAGGGGACCGATAGCGTGAACGCTCTGAACCCCGCGGGCGCTCCGGACGCCATCGAACCTTACGGCGTCTGGCCGACGGTGCTGACCTTCGGCATACTTGCGCTGTTCGTCGCCGCCATGATCGCCTACATCGTGTGGAAACTCCCCCGAGGCGGCGACGGTTCCTGAGGCCCGAGCGCCGCGGTTACTTCCGCACGACGACGAACCGCCGGTGCCCCTGGTCGGTGTCGTAGATGCGCAGGAGGACCCGTCCTTCTTCTTCCGCCTCGGCAATCATCCGGCGGAAAGACTCCACGTCGTCGGCGGGCTCGCGGTTGACGCTGATGACGACGTCGCCGGCGCTGATCTGTTCCCGCGCGGCGGGACTGCCGGGCTGCACGTCGGCGACCAGCACGCCGCGCAGGTCGTCCTCGCCGAAATCCTCGGCCAACTCGGGGGTCAGCTCCTGCACGCTCAGGCCCGTCCAGTCCGTCTCGGCGGATGTGGTCTCGCCCTCGCGGCTGCCTACCGTCACCGACAGGGTCATCTCCTCGCCGTCCCGCCAGACGGTGAGACGGGCGGTGGTCCCGGGTTGCGTCGCTGCCACGGCAGCGCGGAGGTCCTGCGCGGAGTCCATCCGGCGGCCGTCGAACTCCAGCACCACGTCCCCCGCCTCGAGGCCGGCATCGTCGGCGGGTGAGCCGGAAACGACCTCCTGGACCAGCACGCCCCGCCGGTCCTCCAGGCCGAAGCTCTCCGCCATGGCGCCGCCCACAGTGGTGATGTAAACGCCCAGGTACCCGCGTGAGACCTCGCGCCCGGCCAGCAGATCGTCCATCATCTGCTCGACGGCCTTGATGGGGACGGCGAACGAGATGCCCGCGCCATACTGGGCTTCCGTCCCGCCGAGGCTGATGCCGACGACGTTGCCCTCGAGGTCCAGCAGGGGGCCTCCCATGTAGCCGGCCGGCAGCGTCATGTCGGTTTGTATGAGCGAGGCGAACGGGGCGGCCTCGATGCCGCTGCGGTCGAGCGCGCTGACGATGCCGGATGCCACGCTGTGGGGCAGGCCCGGCGGACTGCCGACCGCCAGAACGGTCTGGCCGACCCGCAGCCTGTCGGAGTCACCGAGGGTGGCGGGTTGCAGACCGTCCGGGGACTCCTCGAGGGTCAGCAGGGCAACGCCCATGCCCTCGTCGGCCCCGGTGACCTCGGCGGTCACGGACCCCCCGTCGGGCAGCGTCACCTCCGCCTCCTTGCCGTCGCGGACGAGGTTCGCCGCGGTCAGGATGTGACCCTCCTCATCAATGACGACCCCGGCGCCGGTTCGGACCGCGGGGTCGGGACGCTGTTGCCGTTCCCACATTCCCGGCGGGAGCAGTTCCTCGAAGTCGGGCAGTTCGCCCGGCCCCCGGCCGCCAGGAAAGCGGAAAATACGCGGTTCGGGCCGCCGGGGCTCCATGGCCCGGATATGCACGGTCACGACAGACGGTTTGGTCCTCTCGGCCGCCCGCACCGCTGCTGCGTCCTGCCGGGCGGCGGCTGAGTTGGCAAACACTCCCGATAGACACGCCACTGCGACGAAAACGAACGTTCCGACAACCCTGGTCCTCATAGCTGTTGTCCCTCCTGATGGCTGCACGCTGGTTCAGTCCAGAGTAGTGTCCCTCCACCCACGGATGGGACGGCTTTATCGGCGCAGCAGCACGAACCTGGTCCGGCCGGTGCTGACGTCCAGGAATCGCAGCAGCACGCGTCCCTGTCTCTGTGCGGCGGAGAGTTGCTCAGTGTACTCCGAAGCGCTCGACACTTGCTTCCGGTTGATGCTGATTATCACGTCACCGGGCCTGATGCCGGCTCGGGCGGCGGGGCTGCGGGGTGCGACCTCGGTGACCGCCATGCCCCTTAGATCGGGGCGGTCCAGCCGGGCCGCCTGCTCCTGCGTGAGCGGCTGAACCTGCATGCCCAGCCAGTCGTCGCTGACGGCCTGGTCCTCGAGCCGGCCGATCCGGACGCGCTCGGTGAGTGTCTCACCATCACGCCATAATTCGATGGCTACCCTCGTGCCCGGGTCCGTCACAGTCACAAGACGCTGGAGGTGGCCCGGTTTCGTTACTTGTTCCCCGTTATAGGTCAGGATGACATCGCCGGCTTTGAAGCCCGCCTCCGCAGCGGGAGAACCGTCCTGGACCTCCTGGATGAGCACGCCACGGGTATCTTCCAGGCCGAACATCTCCGCCATGTCGGCGGTCAGCTCGGCGATATAAACGCCCAGGTGGCCCCGCACTACTTCGCGGCCCGCTTTCAGGTCGTCCAGGATGGGCACGGCCATGTTGCTGGGGATGGCGAATCCGATGCCCAGCGACCCGCCCGTGCGGCTGAAGATAGCGGTGTTTATGCCGACCACCTTGCCTTCCAGATTGACCAGCGGCCCACCGCTGTTGCCCGGGTTGATGGCCGCGTCGGTCTGGATCATGCTTTCATACTCGGCCACCCCCATGCCCGTGCGACCCGTGGCGCTCACGATGCCGGCGCTCACAGTGTGTGTAAGCCCGAACGGGTTGCCGATGGCCAGCACCCACTGCCCGATCCTGAGGGAGTCCGAGTCGGCGAACTCCACATGGGGAAGGTCGCTTACCTCATCGGTGAGCCCGATCACGGCAAGGTCGGTTTTCTCATCGGTGCCGATCACCTCGGCATCGAACTCCCGCCCGTCGGCCAGCGACACGGTGAGTTCATCCACGTCGCGGATGACGTGGTTGTTGGTGAGGATGTGGCCTTCTTTGTCCAGTATCATTCCCGAGCCCAGGCCGGGTCTCCGCTGTTCGCGCTGCGGCATCTGTCCGAAGAATCGCTCGAGGAAAGGGTCGCCGAAGTCGAGCTGGGGCGCCCGGACGATCTTCGTGGTCTTCACCGCCACGACCGCCGGCTGCACCTTCTCCGCCGCATGCTGGAATATGTTCTCGAGCTTGCCGGCGAACTCCGCCAGCTCCGCCGTGTCCAGCTCCGCGGCCTCGGAACTCTTTTCGGCAACGGCGCTGCCCTGCTGGGCCGCGGCCGGCGGCGGACTCGGCGTCGTCAGGATGCCACTGAAGATGATCCCTGCCGCCAGCAGACAGGCTATCAGGACAGCGAAAGGCAATCGTTTGCTCATTCTCTTCCCCTTCGTCATTCGGACGAACGATTCTCTTTGCACCGGTCACTCAAAGTATGTGTAGCGCGAACCGGCGAGGATGTTCACGCGACGCCCCCTCTAGTTCCCTTTATAATGCACGGTTCCGGGCGTGTAAACCGGTGCGTAACCGGCCGGCACACAACGCCCGCTCGCTCCATGCCACATGACTTGTGCACCGTGAGGGGAAACGCCGTGAACAAAGCGACGTTGAAGCTACTGAAAGAGTTGAGCCAGCTCGAGGGAGTGCCGGGCTTCGAGGATGCCGTCCAGGACTACATTCGCGACCGGCTCGACGGGGTCGCGGAGTTCGAGACGGACAACCTGGGAAGCCTCATCTGCAAGAGGGCGGGGGAAAGCGAGTCGCCGCGCATCATGCTGCCCGCCCACATGGACGAGATCGGTTTCATGGTCAAGGACATCACCGACGAGGGCTACATCCGGTTCGCCCCGCTGGGCGGGTGGCTGGACCAGACGCTCCTGGGTCACGTGGTAACCGTCAAGACGCGACAGGGCGACCTGGAGGGCGTTATCGGCTGCACGCCGCCGCACATGATGCCCAAGGAACAGCGGGAAAAGGTCATCAAGCGCAAGAAGATGTTCGTCGACGTGGGGGCCGACGACAAGGAGCAGGCGACCGAGGAACTCGGCGTCCGCATCGGCGACCCCATCGTGCCGCGGCAGCCGTTTTCCCGGCTCGGCAAGGGTGACTACCTGATGTCCAAGGCCTGGGACGACCGCGTGGGCTGCGCCCTGATGATCGACCTTCTGATGAAGCTGCAGACGGAATCGCACCCGAACACCATTTACGGCGTCGGCACGACGCAGGAGGAGGTCGGCACCCGCGGCGCAAAGACGGCGGCGGACGTAGTGGACCCGGATTTCTGCATCGTTCTGGACGTCGGCCCGACCACGGACGTGCCGGGTGTGGAAGGGGAAGTGAAGACCGAACTCGGCAAGGGTCCCATCATCTACGTGCTGGACGCCGGCACGATCGCCCATCGCCGGTTCAACAACTTCGTGGTGGAACTCGCCGAGGAAAAGGAAATCCCACACCAGATGAGCCTTATCGAGGGCGGCGCGACCGACGCCCGCGTGATCCACGTGCACGCCCGGGGCGTGCCCAGCGTGCTGCTGGGAATACCCGCGCGCTACATCCACAGCCACGCGGGGCTGATTCATACCGCCGACTACGACGCCACCCTGAAGCTGGTGCTGGAACTGGTCAAGGCCCTGTCCCCGGAGCGCGCCCACGAACTCATGGTGGGGTGAGGTGGCCGTGGGTGGTCCGGACCATCCGGAGCCGCAGACGTTCCTGCGGAGAGCCGTCCAGGGCACGGCGACGCCGCAGGACGCCGAAACCCTGATTGAGGCCGATCCCGCGACTGCCGTCCTTCGCGCCGCCGGGCTCAAGCCGGACCCCGACCGAAGGCTGCGCGAGTTCCACGACGCCGAGCCGCTCTGTCCACGGGTCCGCCTGCGGGCCGCCGGCTTCGAGGAGGAGGCCAGCATCAGCCGGGCCGAACTGTGGCGTTTCTACCTGCCCGTCTGCGCTCTGCTGCGACAGCGAATGGACGGCACCCGTGGGCGCGTGCTGGCTGGCGTGGCGGGCCCAGGAGCCTGCGGCAAAACCGTTTTTGCCCACCTGCTGCGCGGCGTCTTCTGCCTCGCGGCCGACGATACGGTCGGCGCGCCGAAGGTCTGTGGGCTGGACGGCTTCCATTACCCCAACGCCTACCTCGAAAGCCATACGCACACCGGGCCGTCCGGCGACGCGCAATCCCTCCGCGCCGTCAAGGGCTCGCCGCCGACTTTCGACGTGAAGCAATTCGTAGCCAAACTCGGGGCGCTTCGGTCCCGGTCCCGTGTGCACCTGCCCGTCTATGACCGGCGCCTGCACGACCCCGTACCGGATGCCCTGGCCGTTGAGCCCGGCGACCCGCTGGTGATCGTGGAAGGCAACTACCTGTTGCTGGAAGAGGACGGGTGGGAACGGGTGCGCGATCTGCTTGACGTCGTTCTGTTCCTCCAGCAGCCGGTGGAGGCGGCGCGCGAGGCCATGATACGACGCCACGTGAGGGGCGGACGAACCCCGGAGGATGCCCGGCGCTACTTTGAACGGGTTGACCGCCCCAACTACGAACTCATCATGCGCACGCGTGGCCGGGCCGACCTGCTGGTCCGGCGCAGCGCGATGCAGCGCATCGTGGCCATCGAGCCACCGCCGGAGGTTTGAAGCCGCGGGCGGCCTGTGCTATAACCGGTTTCGTTCGGGACGACCTCATTGGCGGCAGACAGGTGGGAGAGCAACAGATGGCGGTGAAGATTGGTTTCGTGGGAGCCGGGTGGGTGGCAACTCAGCACTTCAAGTCCCTGGCGCAGGTGCCGGAGGCCAACATCGTGGCCTGCACCGACGTGGACGAGGATAAGGCAGCCGAAGCGGCGGCCCGGTTCGCCGGTGCCGCGGCCTACACCGACTACCGGGACATGCTGGATGAGCAGGATCTCGACGCCGTCTACATCTGCCTGCCGCCGCACGTGCACGGCGAACTGGAGACGGCGTGCATCGAAGCCGGCCTCCCGTTCTTCATCGAGAAACCCCTGAGCCACGACCTGGAGACCGCCGAGCGTGTACTGGACGCACTGGAGACCAATCCGGTGGTGGCCGGTGTTGGCTACATGATGCGCTACTCCGACAACGCCGCGCGGGTGAAGGGAATACTGGAGGAGGAGACGGCGGTGGTGGCCCGCAGCATCTACGCCTGCGGGGTCCCCGGCCCCCCCTGGTGGCGCCGCAAGGAGCAGAGCGGAGGGCAGGTCGTCGAACAGACCACCCATCTCTTCGATCTGGCGCGCTACCTGCTCGGGGAAGTGCAGAGCGTCTACTGCCGCCCCCGGCGCGGCCTGATCACCGACATGGAGAACTACAACACCGACGATGCCAGCGCCTGTTCACTCGTTTTCGAGAGCGGCCTGCTGTGCGACGTGATCAGCACCTGCGCGGTCAACGTCGGGGAGAGGTCCCTGGAAGTCTTCACCCCCGACACCCGGGCCAAACTGAGTGACGGCACGGGACGGTTGACCGTCGAGCGGAAGGACGAAACGGTCAGCTACAGCCCCGATGAGGACCTCTTCCTCAGAGAGGACCGCGCGTTCGTGGAGGCCGTCGATACGGGTGACACCTCCGGCGTCCTCAGCGACTACCGCGATGCGTTCCGCACCCACAGGGTGACGTGTGCCGCGAACGAATCCATGGAAACCGGCCAGCCGGTGCAACTCTGACGGGCGTGCAATGGACAGCAGAACCCCCGAAAAGCCGGACGGCCGGGCCGCGTGGAAGGAGTACGGCCTCGGCCTGATCCTGGCGTTGTCGCTGGCGCTCTACGGCGTCTATGCGCTGATGAGCGGCAGCACCTACCTGCCCGGGCTGCGAGGCGGCACGGCCACGGTACACGGCTCGCACGGGGTGGGGGCGGCGGTGATGTACCTCGGGGGCGGGCTTTACCTGCTGGTGCGCTTCTTCGCCCATCCACGGGCCAGGTCCGAATCCACGCGCAGCCAGTTATACCTGCTGGAGGTCCTGCTGTTGATCGTCTTCATCACCTCGGCGTTCTACGTGCTCTGGAACGTGGGCACAGCCGTGTAGTGACGGATCAACCCTCCCGCAGTATCCTCTCCAGGTAGTCCACGACCCGTTTGCCCGGGGGGGCGCTTTCGATCAACCGACTGTCGCCGGGCCGGCTGACGTCCTCGATCTGCACGGTGAAGCGGAATCCCGGCCTGTAGAGCCGCACGCGTCCGGCCCTGTCCAGTATGAAGATGGCCGGTACGGCCGTGGGGGTCTGCGCGTCTGCCGCGTTGGCCATCCTCTTCAGCCCCGACCAGGACGTGTCGTCCCAGTAGACCGGCATCGAAACCCCTCGCGAATCCAGGAATTCGCGCGCCCGGTCTGAGCCCGGTGTCCGCCCCACAATCGTGACGCCCCTCACGCGGAAGCGGCGGTACTGGTGCACCAGTTCGCTTACGTGTTGCAGTGCGCCCAGGCTGTTGGGATCGTTCGTTCCCCAGAACACCACGATGGTGACGACGCCGTGCTGCGCCGGGTCAAGCCTCAGCTTCTCGCCGCGCTGGTCGGCGACCGGGACCCGCGGGCATTCGGGCGCTGTTGCCGCCGCGAAATACGTCAATCCCTCCTGCTCCTGCACCGGCACCGTGCGGTCTATGAACGACAGCCCGCCGGGCTCCTCCTCTTCCTGCTGACCCTGCGCGGCATGTTCCGGGAGCGGCTCCAACTCAACCGGTCCATTGCCGCCCGAACCGTTGCAACCCGCCAGAATCGGTAGAATCACGGCCAGAATAGCCAACGTGAAACGTTTCATAGCTCGTCCCTCCACTTCATTCAACGTCCTGCATAAGCCTTGTCACTGCCGCGCGCACATGCTCGGCGATCGTCCCGGGGGACAGCAGCCGGCCTTCCTCAGCACACTCCACCACCACCCAGCGCCCGGGCATTGTCCGCGCAATCTCCCGATAGGCCTCCGACGTCGCCCGCAGATACTCCGTATCCCGCTCGTGAATGTCGCTTCCGCCCTCCGGTCGCTCGTCCGCCTCCCGTTCGGACAGCAGGCGTACGGACAGGTCCGTCGGCACGTCCATCAACAGATGGAGGTCGGGCCGGGGCAGTTCGAAAACGTCGTACTCAAGCTCCATCATCCATCGGTAGAACCGCGCGCGTTCGTCCTCATCCCGGATCTTGGCTCCCTGGTGGGCCATGTTGGCCGGCACGTAGCGGTTGCAGACCACCAGACAGCCTTCTGCGAGCCACCGGCGCAGTTGCGGCGCCGCCTCCCAGCGGTCGCACGCGTAGGGCAGGGCGGCCAGATACGGGTCCACCTCGCCCGCACGGCCCGCCATCTCGCCCTGCAGATACCGCCTGATCAGGCTCCCGAAGAAACCGTCCTCGTAGCGCGGGAAGGACATGGTCTCCACCGGCAGACCGGTCTCGCGCGCCCACTGGACCAGCAGCCGCGTCTGCGTCGTCTTACCCGTGCCGTCGGCGCCGCAGACGGCCACAAGGCGTCCCGTGTCGGCGGGCGGCATAACCCTATTCCTCTTCCAGGCGGAATATGCGCATGGCGTTCTCCCGCAGCATCAGCCGCGCGATGGAGACCGCCTCGTCCTCGGTCGCGAAGCCGGGTTCCACCAGATCGCGCGCGAGCACGCGTGCGAGCACGCGCCGGTACATGTTGAACTTCGCCAGCCCGAACTCCAGCTTGTACATGTCGCTGTAGTAGCCTATCAGCTTGGCCTTCGGCACGCTTTGCAGGCGCGCGGCCAGATCGCGTTCGATGTGCGCGGGGACGTTCAGATACCACCAGTGGCCGCTGAGCACGACGTTCTGGACGATCCAGCCGTAGGCCCCCAGTTCCTGAACCTGGCTGTCGCTGAGTACCGACAGGCAGAAGGTGACCTCGGAGAAGGCGTTCAGCAGGGGCAGCAGACCGCGGAGCGTGTCGCCGGCCGCCGGCAGGTCGGTTCCCTGGGGGACGCCGTGCGTGTAGGCATCCCGCACGACGCCGTACATGATCTGGAACGGCAGGGCATTCTCCCGGCAGCACTCCGCCAGGTGGAACAGGACGCCGCTCTGGACCACCTGCCGGTCGCCGCTGCCGGTTCCGCTCAGGGTGCGTTCGGCCTCCCGGTTGAAGTCGCCGTCGGACACCCTGTAGGCGCGGAAGCCCGGGGGCAGGGATATGGCGGCGCTCCGCGCGCCGTGCGCCCAGAAGTGCTCCACGACCGCCGACAGGGCGTCCCTAAGGCTGTCGCCGCCCTTCAGGGTGACCCCGCTGATGCGTTCCAGGGCTCCCTGCACCTCCGCCTTGTGCAGCTCGAAGACCAGCGTGTCGGCGCGGAGGGAGGGCACGAAGAGGCCCGTGTCGATGCCTTCGAGCTGTTCATCGAAGGTATTGGTCAGGAAGACCTTCTCGATGCTGGACTGCTCCAGGATGTCGCGCGCCCGCCCCGGGGCCTCGGCCGCTTCCTCGACGGCCCGCGCCAGCGGCTGCCAGTTCTCGGGCGTCAGGCGATCGTGTTCGAAGCCGAACAACTCCCGGGCCAGCTCCACCATCCAGCTATACTGCACCGTGTTGTCGATGCGGCCCATGGCCTCCAGCAGGGCGGGTATCATCTCCTCTTCGGGCCGGCCGAGAACCGACTTGTCCATCCCCGCGCTGTGGGCAAGCTCCGTGTAGTAGTGATAGCCCAGAAGGTCCGCCAGGGAGCGGGCGTAAGGCTCGTGAGCCGGCACGTGCGAATGCACGTCCACGGCGCTGATGTCCATTATCTCGTCACGCAGGCGTTGCTCGAGCTCGTTCGACGTCGGCATGGCTCTCCTCTGTTGCGGTGTCTCCAACGTAGTGTCCCGACGTTGGTCGGCCTTCAAGGTATTCTACGCCATCTGGGGGCGGGCTAAAAGCCGTTCGACTCTCAGTTGTTCAGCGCCTGGATCGGCGCGGGGATGCGGCCCCCCCGCTGCACGAACGCCGCCGCTTCGCCCACGGACCGCACCGGCAGGATAACGCTTTCCCCGAACAAGCCGCCGAAGACGGCCATCTCACCCGCCTGTTTGCCGGGCACGGGAATGATGCGCACCGACGTCGTCTTCCGGTTCACCACGCCGATGCTCATCTCGTCCGCGATGAGCGCCGCAATCGTGGCCGCGTCCGTGTCGCCGGGCACGGCTACCATGTCCAGCCCCACCGAGCAGACGCTGGTCATGGCCTCCAGCTTCTCCAGCGTCAGGTCCCCGTTGCGGACGGCCTCGCTCAAGGCGCTGTCTTCGCTGACGGGTATGAATGCCCCGCTGAGCCCGCCGACCGACGAGGAGGCGAACACGCCGCCTTTCTTGACGGCATCGTTCAGCAGCGCCACCGCCGCCGTCGAACCGGGGCTGCCGAGGCGCGCCACCCCCATCGCCTGCAGTATCTCGCCCACGCTGTCGCCCACCCGGGGGGTGGGGGCCAGCGAGAGGTCCACAATGCCGAACTCCACCCCGAGCCGCGCCGCCACCTCACGGCCTATCAGTTCGCCGACCCGCGTGACGCGGAACGACGTCTTCTTGATCTGCTCAGCGATGTCGCCCAGGTCCGCCGACTCATCCTGCTGCACAAGCCTCTCCACGGCCCGCTTGACCACGCCCGGGCCGCTGACGCCGATGTTCACCACGCAGTCCGGCTCCCCGTAGCCCAGGTAGGCGCCGGCCATGAACGGGTTGTCCTCCGGGATGTTGGCGAACACCGTCATCTTGGCGGCCCCGAAGCCCGCGCGGTCGGCCGTCTCCTGCGCCGTCTGCCGGATGACCCCGGCCACCAGGTTGATCGCGTCCACGTTGATGCCCGCGGCGGTGCTGGCCACGTTCACCCCGGCGCAGAGCCGGTCGGTCCCGCTGAGCGTGCGGGGGATCGCACGGATGAGCGCCTTCTCCGCCGGTGTCATCCCCTTCTGCACCAGGGCGGTGAAGCCGCCCACCAGGTCCACGCCCACTTCCTCGGCGGCCCCGTCCAGGGCCCGGGCGATCTGGAAGAACGCCTCCTCCCCGCCGCCCGCCGACAGCGCACTCACCGGACTGACGGCGAGCCGCTTGTTGACCACTGGTATGCCATATTTGGTGCCCACCTCTTCGCAAGCCCGCACCATGTTGCCCGCGCGGCTCCTCACCTTGAGGCGGACCTTCCGGCATAACTGCCCGATGTCCGGGTCAACGCAGTCCAGCAGGTTGATGCCCAGCGTCACCGTGCGCACGTCCAGATGCTCCTCCTGGAACATCCGCAAGGTGGACATGATGTCTTCCGTTCGCAGCATCTTTCGCGCCCCTTCTACGGCCCGGCCGGGGTAAAAGGAATTATGAATCAGGAATCATGAATTCTGAATGAGCGGTCGCGACGCCCTTATATGTTCTCCGAGGGCGGGAGCGAGGACGAGGACGATCTCGGGTACGTAGCCCGTTTCGCCGGTCCCGCGCTGTATGTCGGTCCCCGTGCCTTTGTGTGAGAACATGCTTGTCGTTCCGTCGTGCGGCCCGCCACAGGCGGGCTCGTAGTGGTCGTCGTGGTTAGCTTCCGCCTCTGCCGTTCTCCGTGCCTCCGTGTTGGGATAATCCCCCGGGGGCGGGTTACACTTCCTGCCGGAAGTCCACGTGGTTTGTCGCCAGGAACACGTTCTCGTGCTGCAGCGCCACCGTCATCTCGCCCGCCGGCCAGAGCGACTCCACGTCCATCTGCAGCCGCTCCACCTCCGGCCCGGGCGGCACCTCCAACTGGGCCGTCAGCAGGAATTCCTCCCCCTCGCTGTAAGCGTAGAGGTCCTCGATGTTGATGCTCCGGCTGGCCAGGTAGGAGGTTATTCGGTGGATGATCCCCGGCCGGTCCCGCCCGGATACTGTTAGGATAAACCGTTCCGCATCGGCTACGACCGGGCGGCCCGGCCCGGCCGTGCGCTCCTTGACCGAGACCTCGAGCTCGCCCGGCGAGCCGCTCTCGCGCGCCGCCACCGCCAGCCTCTCGGCCGGCACGTCCGCGTCGAAGTGTACCGTAAGGATGATGGTGAAGTACCCGCGCATGACCGTCTGGCTGATGGCGTCGATGTTGCCGTCCAGCTCCACTATCGCCTCGGTCATGCCGGAGACGATGCCCACGCGGTCGCGCGACATCACCGTCAGCACGTAGTCGGCGCCCATGCTCGCTCCCCGCCCTCAGAGGTCCATTTCGTGTTCGGGTTTCGGTTCGCGCTCCATCAGGGCCATTCCGGCCTCCAGGGGGTCTTCTCCCTCGAACAGCACAGCGTGCACGGCCCGCGCGATGGGCATCTCCACGCCGTGCTTCTCCGCCAGCGCGCAGGCCGACCGCGTGGTGCGCACCCCCTCGGCGACCTGGTCCATGCTCTCCACTATCTCGTCCAGGCTCTCCCCCCGCGCCAGTCGCACGCCCACCGACCGGTTCCGACCGTAGGGACTGACACATGTGGTTATCAGGTCGCCCAGCCCCGTCAGGCCGGCGAAGGTCTCCGGACGAGCCCCCATGGCCACGCCCAGGCGGGCGATCTCCGCCAGTCCCCGCGTCAGCAGGGCGGCCTTGGCGTTGTCGCCAAACCCCAATCCGTCGCAGACACCCGCCGCGATCGCTATCACGTTCTTCAGCGCGGCCCCCAGTTCGACCCCCGTCACGTCCGTATTCGTGTAGACCCGGAACGTCCGGCACATGAAGGCGCTCTGGACCACGCGCGCGGCGGCCTCGTCCTCGCCGGTGGCTACCACGGTGGTGGGCAGCTCGCGGGCCACCTCCTCGGCATGGCTCGGGCCGAAGAGGCCGGCCAGCCGGAAATCCCCCCCGCACACGTCCCGCACCACGGCGCTGCCGGGCAGCAGCGTGTCCTCCTCGATGCCCTTCGCCACGTTGACTACCAGGTGGTCCGGCCGCAGGTGCGGTGCCAGCCGCTGGCACACCGAGCGCAGATAGACCGTGGGCGTGGCCGTCACCACCAGGTCGGCGTCGGGCACGCATTCCGCCATCCGGGCGGTCAGCTTCACGGCCTCCGGCAGCTCCACGTCCGGCAGGTAGCGCGGGTTCAGGTGCGTGCGGCGCATCTCGTCCACGTAATCGGGTTCGACGCCCCAGACGGTGACGTCGTGTCCGTTCTTGTCCAGCAGTATGGCGAGGGCCGTACCCCAGCCGCCGCAGCCGATGACGGCCGCGGTGTGGCGGGCACCGGAACTGTCCGTTCCCAGGGGCATAGTCTGCTCGGCTCGTCTGAGGACAGGGGATACGAGAACATTATACGGTCGGTTGCAGGGGGTGCAACCGTGCCGCGGCCCGGAAGATGAGGCTTGCACCGGTGCGCGGCCCCCGGTATAATTCCTTCAGTTTGGCCCGGGAGGGCGCGCATGGACTTGTCTCTCGCGGGAACGCACTTGGCCGACGAACGCCGTGGGGCGAAACCGCGGCGGGCTTCTGTGACAGAAGGAGGGATGCAGCATGAATAAAGGCGTTGTCGCACTGATTGTGGCCGTAGTCGTGGTTGTCGTGTTGGCATTCGTTTTCCTCAGGGGCGGTGGGCAGCAACCTAATCCCGAGATGGACAGGGACTTGCCTCGTGAGGTCCGGATGATCGACCCCGAAGTTTGGGAGCAGATGCCCGAGGAACAACGTCAGAAGATCATCGACGCCGCACGGGAGGCTGAACAGGGCGCTGAGTGACGTACCTGTGGCCGGCCATCGGCCCGTTGCCCACGGGTTTTTTCCTTGACAAGCGAGGAGTGGGCTGGTAACATACGCGCGATTTTCGAACGCAAAGTGTTCAGTTCTCACGGGACCAGCCTGGAAAGGAGGTGAGGAGTCGGGCGGTCCACCGCAGTAGGCCAAACAGCCGTTTCGACAAGAAGCAGGCACGCAGTGCAAAGGGTTTGTGGGAGGATGTGAAGATGAAGAAGGCTTTTACGCTGATTGAACTGTTGGTGGTCATAGCTATCATCGCTATCCTGGCCGCTATGTTGATGCCCAGCCTTAGTCGCGCGCGAGCCCAAGCGCGGGAGTCCAACTGCCGCGGCAATCTGCGGAACCAGGGCTTGTCGCTCGCCATGCTGCGCAACGACAAAGGAGGCGTGTACCCAGGTCTGGTGGACTATACCGGGCAGGACGCTGCACAAGACGGGGAGTATCTCGGCGAAGCTGACGCCATGGACCCCGAAACGTGGGTCGAACCGGTGGAACCGTTCTACGCCATCTACACCTATTCCGACAGCGTCGATATCTTCGACGATCCTGGCTGGAAGCAGAATGAGACGTCCGATTTCTGCTGGGGCGCCCCGCGCGTGGTGGACGGGTCTCCTGTGGCCGGCTGCCGCTACGGCGAAATTGACCCGGCTATCGACTGGGGCGGATACGGCGGGGACGGATATGGCACCATCGTTACCGGGTCAGAATACCTGTTCGACTACGGACGCATAGCGAAGAACTCAGCCTCCGGGCGTGTTATTATGGCGTGCGCGCCCCGCCTCGATCACATCTGGGGAGCCAATTACGGGCGAATCCCGCACGCGCATTCCGGCGGCTCGAATGTCCTGCATCACGACGGGGCAGTGTCCTGGGCCCCCAAGGAACACCCGGAAGCCATCTGGGCGAATAAGGGTCTCGGCGGTATCGATTACTTCCTTGAAGGTTACACGCCGAACCCGCGCATGGACGAGGACGCCTACCTCGCCAGGGCGACCGCCGAGTCCGAGGAGTTCAGGACTGAGCTTGAAACGGACATAGACAGCATCTATGCCTGTGACGTTCAGGCTCCCGGCGCGCCGGACGACAACACGCTGCAGCCGTTCGACGGCTTCGACAACGAGAAGGCCGGCACCCAGTGGGACCGCGACTGGTCTCGCGCTGGCGTCAATGACGGCGAATACGCCCCGTCGCCCGGCTGGGCTTGCGAACCGTCGGACCCCTGGGCTCAGACCAACAACGCGAACGACAACACGTGGCGTCCGTACCGGTACACCGCGCCTGGATGGTACTGGTACGAGGAGCGCGGCATCTTCGCCACCGAGGCCCGGTGGAATAAGTATGATAGCCGTTGCGCTCCGTTCGCACCCTGGACGAATTTTGGCGTTGCGGGTAGCAGGCAAGAGCCGTTGCCCAGCTTCTAAAACCGCCTATTGCTAAAGGCGCAAAGGGCCGGCACCAGCCGGCCCTTTTTCTTTGTACCTGCGCCCGAGACCCGGTTCGTAGTGAGCGCCTTCAGGCGCTCCTTCCGTCCTTCGCGCGCATCGTACGAACGGCCGCTGAAGCGGGCTACTACGAGCGAGTGGCTCGCGCACACCTCAGGTGCCTGTAAGACGCGCGGGAGCCGGCTCGTAGTGAACGCCTTCAGGCGGTCCTTCCATCCTCCGCGCTGGTGGTGATTGGCGGGACTACCGGTCATACCCGCGCTCCGCAGGCCGGCCTCCCCACGCCAGTTGAAGCGGGCTACTACGAGCACGCTCTGCTCTCCTGCCTTGCTCTGGGGTCTCCGCGCTCTGTGCGCCCTCAGCGGTTGAGGCCGTTTCTGCCGTTCGGTGTTCCCGCCGAAGACGGGCGAACTCCGCGTCCTCAGTGGCCCAGTGGTGCGTCCTGGCAGTTCGCCGTGGGCGTGGTGGTAGAGCTTCAGCCGTTGGAGGGGGGCGTATCGGGTGCGTCGGGCGGGCGTCGTTTTTTTCTTGACAGCCCCCGAGGCCTATGGTAGTATGCCGCTGGTTTTGAAGAGATGATCAGATGTTATAGGTCCACGCACGAGAAGTGAAAGGAGGTGAGACGGGCTTCGCAGGCGGGACGAGACGGAAACGACCACGCAGAACAGGTCGACGTGGTGTGCATCATTTTTGTGGGAGGATGTGAAGATGAAGAAGGCTTTTACGCTGATTGAACTTCTGGTCGTAATAGCTATTATTGCTATCTTGGCTGGGATGTTGCTGCCGGCCCTTAGCAGGGCGCGCGAAGAGGCCCGCCGCTCGACTTGCCGCTCCAACATCCGGCAGATCGGCCTGGGCCTGTCCATGCAACGCAGTTCGAACCAGGAACGTTGGGGCAAGGCATTCGAACCGGACGATGAGGGTAATATCTACGTCAACAACTGGGGGCGGCTCGCCGACAAGGGCTACATCGACGACGTTGAGGTATTCGCCTGTCCGAGCGCCCCGAACCGAATCCAGCGGCAAAAACGCACGCCGCAGTGGCTGCTGGACGCGAAGAGCTGGGGTAGCAGCGACGACGAGCCGGGCAACATGCAGGATGTCCTCAACGCCGGCTACGGCTATGACAACGGGCGGATCCACAAGAACTCCGACCCCGCTCGCGTTGTCGCCGCCGATACCCTGCACGCTCGCTGGAGCGACGAATATCCGGCTACCGACGCGCTCATTGACCCCAACCACGACGACGGCGCCTCGGTCCTGTTCGCGGACAATTCGGTCTCCTACGTCGCTGCCATTCTCCCGCACGAGCGGTGGCAGCCGGACGAGGAGGAGTTCCCCGAACTCTGGCGAACGGGCTACATGCAGAACCCGCGCCTCGACGTCGGCAATAATCCGTCCGTCAGCGATGATCCCCAGGATAACGCGGCGGGCGACATCGATGACTTCTACGCCATCGACGGTGACGAGAGCCGCGAGTTCTCTCTGTTAACGAACGATGAGTTCGAGGCATTCCCGCGCGATCCGGAAGAAATCGACTCAATGCAGACTGGGTCCGAGGTGAGGAAGCAAGACGCGAGCGTCCAGCCGTGCTGGTACATGCATCACCAGACGGGTTGGCCGCAGGGCGAATTTGACTGATCCGAATCTCGGTTCGGTATTCCGACGGGATGGCGTCCACCGGGCGTCATCCCGTCCGTACGTACGGGCTTGTTAGTGCTACTTTGTCAACTCGAATCCGAGCGCCTCTTTCCCAGTCGTGCCCGCGTCTCGGTCGTGTGACTGAGAGTTGTCATTCCGAGTTCGCCGTACGGCGCAACGAGGAATCTCCGACCTGAAAGCGGCGCGTCCCCAGGTCGTGCTACACGGTCCTGACAGCGCCCGCTTCGCCCTTACCGGGCCGTGTCGGCTCCGCGCGCAAGGCCGAGTGCCGGGCGTCGGGAACACAGCGCACAATGTCGTAGATCCGCGCTTGCGGCCCGTAAGCGCCAGATGCCCAGCCAAAGCGGCTTCAGGATGACAATCTCACGTCGTGCTACCGCGCTTCAAGTAGCCGGTCTCCGACGAGAGTACCGGAACATGACAAAGTAGCATTAGGAACCGTCCTGGTGGAGCGTGAAGACGGATTCATCGGGTTCGGTTGGCGCTGTGACCCAAGGGGAGAGGGCACGGCCGCCCGGAAAAGAACCGGGCGCCGGCAAGCCGGCGCTCCAGGGAGCACGTCACGGTCAACGCAAAGTTGCGCAGTGTGCACGAACCGTGAATTCTGGAGTGCGGCGCCTTGGCGCCGCCTTGCGTCCTGCCGGTTCACCGGCAGGCAGCGGGGCTTGTCCGCCTCAGGCGGGCTTGCCCCGCCGCCGTCACCGATAGTCGCCCCATCTTAGTGCGTGCAGAGGGCGGAGAGGAGCGCCTGAAGGCGCTCAGTACGAGCCGGTTCCCGCGGGCGTTGCGGGCACCTCAGGTGGGCGCGAGCCAGCCGCTCGCAAGTAGCCCGCTTCAGCGGGCGTGGGAAGGCCGGGCGCGCAGAGGGCGGATGTGATCGTTTTATCTGGAAACCGGATACGGCATCGACGGCCTGGTTCTGGAGTGCGGCAGTTCGCCGTACGGCGCAACGGCCGCTTTGTCATCGGCGGCGCCTGCTCCGCCCAACAGAGCTCGATGACCCGGCGATTGCAAGGGTGAGATCCCTGGCTGGGCTTATGGCATGGCCACTGACATGTTGGGTAAGGACAAGCCTTCGGAGCCCGGCCGAGCGAGAACGAGTGACGGCAAGGCGCCTGCTCCGTTCTCCGGACCCTCTCCCCGGTCTCCGCGTTCTCAAGACCCCGGGGTTCAAGGCGGCCGTCAGCAACGGCACTCCGCTTTCGGCGGGGCAGCCGGCCGAGGCCGAGCCGTCCTCAGGCGCCGCAGGGCCAACTTCGGCGTCCAAGGGTCGGAGACGAAGACGATTCGGGGCACGTGGCCGCTTTCGCCACCCCCACGGCATCCCGGTCTCCGTGCCTTTGTGCCTTCGCGTGAGAACAGGTTTGTGGTTCCGTCCTGAGCCCCGCCGCAGGCGGGGCCGTCGTGTCGTCGTGGTTAGCCTGTGCCGTTCTGCGCGTTCTCTGCGGTTCAAGACAGGCGACCCCGGACGAGGAGCGGCCCCGGCCGGCGTGCCTCTTTTTTTACTTGACAGGCCGTGGGCTCCGTGCTAAGATTACGGCGGTTTTGAGGACGATACATATCTGTGGAGCTTTGATTTCCCGGCCGAAGAAAGGAGGTGAGCGGGAACCTGGCGAGCGAGGAGAGGAAAACGCCTCTACGCGTGGCACGCGTCGCACACGCGTGGCAGTTGAAGGACTCCATTACTGTGGGAGGATGTTAAGATGAAGAAGGCGTTTACGCTGATTGAACTTCTGGTCGTCATTGCAATCATTGCAATCTTGGCGGCAATGCTGATGCCGGCGCTGGAGCGGGCCCGCAGCGCCGCACGCAAGTCGTCTTGTGCATCGAATATTCATAACCTGGGTCTGGCGTTGAGCATGTTCCGGGACGACAGCAACGGGGAGTGGGATCGGAGCCCGTGCACGTTCCTTGACTACGGAGGGTGCCAGACGATGGGTTTCGTCATGAACGACGGCTACCTGAAGGACTGGGACGTGCTGGTGTGCCCGGAACTGGACTCACCGGGGCGTCGCGAGCCCAAACTGTACGTCCAGTACGGGAATCAGGGCGCTTGGTCCCGCTGCCAGTGGCCCCGAGGCGAGGGCACCGGTGGAGGGAACTATACACCGTGGTGGGGCCCGGAGGAGATGTGCTACTTCTATGACGAGTTCCGGATACCGTCGAATCCGAATTCGGCTCGAGTTGTGGCGGCGGACGGGATCGCGATGTGCACCGAGTACGGGCCCGAGCCGGCCAACCACGACGACGGCGCGAATCTCCTGTTCGTCGACATGGCCGTCCAGTGGACTACGAAACTCAGCCCGGACAAGCGGTGGACCGAGGAAGCCTCCGAGTTTTTCCCACGCGCCGGCCGCGGCCTTCAGGGTTTGGAGGGCACCTGGGTGCGGTACGGATACGTGCCCAACCCACGCCTGGACGAGGACGAAGCGCAGGATGACGACGGTGACCCTGTCTTCGACACGGATGATGTTTACATGATCGAGGGCACCCGAGACAACCCGAGGGAGCCGGACGAGTGGCACGGTTACGCCCCGTCTGACCGCTGCGACAGCCAGACGGGCCAAGGGCGGCCGAGCAAAACGGACGCTGCCGTCGCCGGCGGCATGGTCGGTGAAGGCTGGGTGACGCCCGATATCGGCTGCAACGGATGGCCCTGGCGCGGCATCCACGGCGATTTCTACGACGACGAGGGCGCCGGTTACCACGGCTGGATGTGGGGGGTGCCCGAGGAGTTCGAATCCCGTGTGTACGACTGAGCTCTAATACTCAGGGAAGGGACTGACCTTCCCGGAAGGCCCGAGTTGTGCGGGATGGCGTCGGCCCACGGTCCGCCATCCCGCATACTGTCTCCGGTTGCTGCATAGGCATTCGCCATGCTGCGCGGCACAGGAAATGGACTCTTCGAGAGTGAAATAGTGGGGCATGCGGTATGAAATGGAAACCTGTGCTTTACGTGCTTGTATTGATTGCAATTGTTGTTCTCGTTGTTGTTGCCCTGACCGGTAGGAAGGAGGAGGCAGGGGGCGGACCCGCCGGCGGAGCCGGTGGTGCCGGCCGGGAGTCGCCGGAGTCGGTGACGCTGCAGTACGACCGTGTCGGCGAGCAGGCGGCTGATGTGCCGTTCGACTTCCTGACCGGTAAAGAACTGGAGGGAACAGGTTGGGTTGTCTCCGGGGACGAACAGGGCGTCCGCATCGACGCTGACGAGCCTGGAACCGCTACCGACGGGGCGGAGATACAGCTTAGCCTCGACCCGGAAGCTCCCGGGGAGGTTCCGGGGGAGGGAGAGCAGGTCACCTTCCGGGGCGAGGTGTCGGAATGGGAGATGCAGGGCGGCAAGCTGCAGGTCTCCCTGCGCAATGGCCAGGTAGAGCCGGCAGAGCAGCCGAGGTAGACGCCGGACCTGGTAGCCCTCACGCTATGACGGCGATCGGTGACTCCGTTGCGGGGCCGCCGGTCGCCTTCTCATTGGGCGCTCAGATGTAGCGGCGCAGCAGCGCGAGGCCTCGTTCGGAGGAGTCCGCCGGGTCGTCCTTGCCGTAGTACTCCAGCACGATGTGCCCGTCGTAGCCGGCCGCGCGCAGTATCTCGATCAAACGCTCCACGTCCACGTAGGGGTGTTCGCCGTTGTCGGTGAACTCGTTGCCCACTTTCAGGTGGGCGTTTGCGGCCAGCGGAGCCACCCTCTCCGTCTCGGTGTATATCGCTTCCAGCGCGCGCTCGCTGCGGTGGCGGAAGTCCGGCACGAAGTTGGTGAAGTCCGGGTTGGTCTTCAGGTGACTGCTGCCGACGCGCCGGATTATCTCGATGAGCCCGTCCGCCCCGCGGCTGACCGAGCTGTGGTTCTCGATGCACAGCATCACGTCGTGCTCCTCGGCCACCGGCATCACCTCCCGGTAGGCGTCGATGACGCGGTAGCTTTCCATGAAAGGGTCGTCGCCGGAGGTGTGATAGCCGGTGAAGGTGTTCATTCTCTCTATCCCGGCCTCGCCGGTATAGACGATCCAGTCCTTCATCCGCTCGACCTGCTCGGCGCGCTGTGTGGCCAGGGGTTGGGCGAAGTCGTTGGCGGCGATCACCGAGGAGATGTCCAGGCCGAGTTCCCCGGCCCGCTCGGCGACCCGCTTCAGGTGGCCGCCGGGATTCTCCTGGTCCACGTGGCTGGGATATATCTCCACCCCGTCGGCCCCCTGTTTCCGGGCCTCCCCCAGGAACGCCATCAGGTCGAAGTCCTCTCTGTTCTCGAACCAGCTACGGTAACTCCACGAACTGAGCGAAGCCAGCATGGTAAACCCTCCCTCTATTCGGTGAAGACCTCTCACACGAGAGGCTAACCCAAATCTCCGTGCGGGACGAGTGCAGGGGCGAAGCCGGGGTGCATCGCAGGCAGAACGAAGGCACTCGCCCGCCGATTGCGGGGAGTCATCGTCGGAGGGCCACGCTTTGTCGTGGCCGACCTGCGGACGCGACGGAGCGCGTCGCTCCGAAAACCGCACTCCTGTCCGACTGAGCCCGCTGCGCCGTGTCCGGAGACGCTCTTGAAACGCGCTGTCAAACGTCCAAAGCCGTTGATTCCGAGTGCTGCTCGACCTCCTCGGGCGTCACCTCCCGGCCCAGTTGCTGGGACAGGTAGATGCCCTCGCTTATGAGCATGGTCTTCAGGCCGATCTCCGCGGTGGGCGCCAGTTCCGTGCGTCCCTGCAGGGCGGCCACCCAGTGGTGCTGCGGGCTGAGGTAGGCGCTCGTCTCCTCCGGGAAGACCCGCGACCAGCGCGTGTGGGCGCTGCCCAGGTCGAAGGTCCCGTCCATCTCCATGTCGCTGATGGTGGTGTGGAACTCGAAGGGGGTGAGGCTGATGCCGCCCTTTGAGCCGACGATCTTGCTGCCGTCGGTGCCGGACAGGTGGATGGCCCATGCCTCCTCGATGAAGAACGTCACGCCGGGGTCCAGCCGCACCAGGCCGACGCCCAGCTCCTCGACGTCGTAGCCGCTCTCCTCCCGGCGCTCCTCATACATGGGCATCTCCTGATGGGTGGAACCGGAGACGGTGGCCACCTCGACGTCGCCCATGAGATACAGAAGCTGGCTGATGGAGTAGACGCCCATGTCGAACAGGGCGCCGCCGGCGGCAACGTCTTTCTTGACGAACGAACTGGTGCCGTAGCCGTCCACGAAGGGGCGGCCGCGCCGGCGGTAGTGGCTGCTTTTGGCGTAGTAGACGTCGCCGAGCCAGCCGTCTTCGATAAGCCGGCGGGCGGCCTGGGTTTCCTTGCTGAACAGGCGTCCGCTCTGCATGGACAGCATGCGGTCCAGCTCGCGGGACCTGTCGACCATCCGCTTGGCGTCCACGTAGGAGCCGGCCAGAGGCTTTTCGCAGTAAACGTGTTTGCCGGCCTCCATGGCGGCGATGCTGACCGGGGCGTGGAGGTTGTTGTGCAGGCAGACGTCGACGGCCACTATCTCGTCGAGCTGGAGCATCTCGCGGAAGTCGGTGAAGACCTGCGGCACGTCCCAGCGCGCGGCGGCCTTCCGGGCGGCCCCCTCGTCGATGTCGCAGACGGCCACGACGGAAGCGCCGGAGACGTTCTGGTACTTCTTCAGGTGACTGTTGCCGATCTGACCGGTGCCGATGACGCCGATTTTGACTTTGTCCGACATGGCAGGGGAAATCCATCCAGAGGAACGGGGCAATTCACACGTGCTCCCCGAGGGCGGGGGCGGCCGCACCGCGCGGCCGAAACGCACATTGTAGTTGCGGAGGCGGGCGCTCGCCAACGGAAACCCGTTTTTCCGGGGGTCTGCTTGTTGGCCTGCTGCGCAGGTTGTAACATGGCCGCGCGTCAGACCCATTCGGAGCCGGCATCATGTCCGTTCTGCAGCGCTATGAAGGCAATCCGGTCCTGGAGCCCGACCCGACGGGCTGGGACTCGGTGAGTGTGTTCAATCCGGGCGCCGTCCTGCACGAGGGGCGGGTGTGGATGCTCTACCGGGCCGTCAGCGACCTGGGAGAGTACGTGTCCCGGTTCGGCCTGGCGGTCAGCGACGACGGATACGGCTTCGAGCGCGTAGGCGAAGGGGCTGTCTTCGAGCCGCAGAGGGCCTACGAGGTGGGCGGCGTGGAGGACGCCCGCATCACGCGGGACGGCGACGAGTTTCTCATCTCCTACGCGGCCGTATCCAGGGTGCCGGGGCCGGTTTACGCCGAGATGGACTTCTTCCGCAGGACCAGAGAGGACCCGTTTGCCGCGCGGCCAGGAATCCCTCCGCTGGGGGCGAGTTACACGGGCCTGCTGCGCTCCGCGGACCTGCGCAGCTTCACCGAGGAAGGGCTGTTGACCCCGCAGGGGCTGGACGACCGGGACGGGGTGTTGTTCCCGGAGACGATCGGCGGGCGATACGTGATGATGCACCGTCCCTCCGCGTGGGTGGGGCCGCAGTACGGCACCGACGGTCCGTCCATATGGCTGGCCTTCTCGCCGGACC
>JAWODG010000145.1:0-3386 GCA_046483385.1 Candidatus Brocadiia bacterium
TGCGGCATCGACGACCTGGACGCGGTCGCCAAGCTGACCTGGCTCTGCAACGACCTCGGCCTGGACACCATCGAGGCCGGCGACACTATCGCCGTGGCCATGGACTCTGGGCTGGCCGAGTTCGGCGACAGCGAGGCAGCCATCAAGTGGCTCGATGAGGACATACGCACCGGCACGCACCTGGGCCACATTCTGGGCCAGGGCACCGAGTTCACCGCCAACGCCTTCGGTAATCCGCGCTCGCCCACGGTCAAGGGTCAGGCAATGCCCGCCTATGAGCCGCGCGCCATCAAGGGCATCGGGATGACCTACGCCATCTCCACCATGGGCGCCGTGCGCGTCCATAACGGTACACCCCGCCCCACGCAGCAGGTCCGCCGAGTTGTCCTCGGACGACTGGTCCACTGCGTAGATGGGGCGCAGCCCCTGCCAGTGGCCGAGCCACCGCGGGAGCCTGTCCGCCTCGTTGTGGACTACTAATCCGACTCGCATAGTCCCCGCTCTCGGGATTGGGCGGCAGGGGCCGAAGCCCCCACCGCCTCAGTGTGTCTAGTTGCCGTGCTGGGAGAACACGCGCCAGATGCGCGAATTCGTGCCGGCGAGGAACGGGGCCTTGTACCCGCCCAGGCCGTACCAGCCAACCTTTATCCGACGCCCGAAGTCGTTCTGGTCGTCGGGGTAGTACTTGATCAAGTCGGAGCGCTCGAAGTTGTCTCCGCCATACAGGCAGTTCTTCGCCAGCACGAAGGAGCTGCCGATGTCCGACGCCTTCACGTTGGTACCCACGCCGAATCCCGTCTGCCTCACGGCACCGGGCTCTTCGACGAACATGAATCCGCCGTAGGTCATCAGCTTGCCGGTGGTGTACAGGTCGGAGAAGCCAAGCTGCGCAGCGCTCTGGTAGACCTCGGTCTGCGCCTTGATCGCGGAGAACGCCCCGGGAGGCCCGACCCATACGTACAGGCCGCTGTCGTAGGGCTGCACGCCGGTGCGGGAGAGGTAGTCGTAGAGTGCCCGCACGTTGGCCGGCTTGATGTGGGTGGCCGAGCCGGTCAGCGAGGTGCTGCCGACTACCTGAGTGGTACCGGTGGAGTTGATGATGACGTTGATCTCCTCGGCGCCCTGGAAGTTGCTGCCGCAGCAGATGGACGAGCCTATGATGGCGTTGCGGGACATCATGGCGTGACGGAAGAGCTGCGCGCCGGAGAGGTTGACCAGGTTCTGCGCGGAGACGTAATCGGCGAAGCCCTCCACGGCCTCGGCGGTTCCGTACTCATGCAGCGTGCCGGAAATCTCGCCCACGCCCTCGGACAGCCCGACGCCGACCTTGGTCTCGCTGGTCAGCGGCGTGACGGTAGGGCTCTCGTCCTTGAGGTACGGCAGGTGCCAGTGCTTGCCGCCGCCTGCCTGGGTGATCTGAATGCCATTGACGGAGTTGGAAACGAAGTTAGTCCAGAAGTCCGCGTACAGCGGCAGCTCCTGGATTGCGGCGTTGAGGTACCTGTCGGGGGCGAGAACGGTACCCTGGAACATCGCAGTTCCGCCCTCGTCGTACCCCCATCGCGGGGTCAGCTGATAGTCAGCAGCCATCGGTTAAGCCTCCTTACTTGCCGCGCCGCCCGTCCAGCAGAGCTCGGAGCCCGCCTCTACCCGACTCGATACCCTCGCGGTATGTGCGAGTTGCGGCGGATTCGTTCTTGGCGCCCTGCTGTCCTTCGGGCCGCGACCAGTTGAAGATGTTTGGCTTCTCCCCCCCGCTCGATCCTACCTTTTCCAGGAGCGCCTTGAGTTCCTTGTCAGCTTCTGCGAGCCTCTCTTCGAGGTCCTCCTCGTCGTCCCAGCCGTCAGCGGTGGCAACGGTGTACTCGTTGCGGTATATCCGCTGCAGCTCATCGGGGACGCCGCGGAGGTGGTCGGAGACGGTGGTGCGGAACAGCGCGTCGCGCTTGATGGATTCGGCGTCTGACCGGGCCTGCTCAAGTTCGGCCTTGAGCTTTTCCTGCGCGGCCTGCGCCTTCTCCAGCTCAGACATCTCTGCCTCTTTGCGCTCTTCCTCGGCCTTGCGAAGTTTGGCCAACTCGGCCTCGTATTCCTTGGCCTGCTTGGCCTGCGGCTTGTAACTGGACAGATCCTCCTTGTACTTGTCCAGCGCCTTCGCCATGTCTTCGACGCTCTCGAATCCCCGCTCCTTCAGAGCGGACAGGTCAGCCCCGGCACCCTCCGGCGCGGCACCCTCAACGCCCTCTGGCGTCTTTCCCTCGTCCGGCATGGTTAGTTCCTTTCGTCCCCGCTGGTGTTACCGTCAATATAATGACGGATTGCTCTGCGTCAACTATTTGACGCCCATCTGACGTTTGCGCGCATCCATTCGGCGGCCCCACCTATCTGCCCGCCGGTTTCCTTAACGTACTTCTTGACCGCGGTTTCGATCTGCGAATCGGTGATCTCCTCGGCCAAGTCCAGCTCCTTGCGCAGGCTAGCGACGTGGCCGGCCAACGCAGCCGGAGCCACGCTTGCGGCGGCGGCGCCTGACAACCATGACGGCGCTGCCGAAACAGCAAGCCCGCTGGATATCTGCCCGGCCAGCTCATCACGGAGCACTCCCTGGATATACTTGGCGGTCTCCTCGTTCTTCGTCCACAGCATGCCCATCCGGTCCTCGGCGTAACGCGGGCCGGTGGGAGACGTTTGTCCGTCGCAGAACTCCTTGACCCTGCCCTCGGCGTACATGTCCGAATACTCCTCTACCTCCCCGTAGAGCTCGATGTTCTCGGGGTTGGTCATGTCGTCGATGGGCTGAATCCACACGCCGTACACTACAACCCTTCCGCTGCCCTGCGTTCGAGAGCCGTCTGCGCGAGCACTTTCGGCCGGCCCACCGCATACCGACGCAGGTGTTCCTGCCATGACAAGCGGGCATTACCATACATGAAGCCTACGATGTGCCCGTCCGGCGCGGTCATGCGGTCGAGGAACTGCTCGGTAGTCCAGCCGCGCTTGAGGCCATTGTCCACCAGCCGCTCGACGTGCCGGACGTGCTTTGCGACGTGCTGTTGCCACGCCGCCACCTCAGACGATATGGTGGCCCCCACCACGTTGGCGTCGTCCTCGTCCGCTTCGACGGGATCGGGGTCAATGCCGACTATCTGCTGGTTTATCTCCCACAGATACAGACCGACTCGGTAGAACTCCGGAAAGTGCTGGGCGCTCCACTCGTTGACCAAGCCGACCAGGGTCTGCGTTGCCACCCGCTGGATGCGTTTGCCCGCGGCGACTACCGCGCCCGGAGAGTCCTCTTCCAGCGCCCACGCGCCCTTGCGGATGGTGATCTGCCCCTCCAGCCACGGGACGAACTCGTCGCGGAACCACTCGTCGTAGATGTCGGC